>CAZRPW010000036.1:0-36097 GCA_964601975.1 uncultured Bacteroides sp. | reverse complement strand
CAGTGAGGCTTCACTGGATTTCGAATTATTTCAGGACATCTATCCCATATTTGAATTGGGCTTCAGCACATTGAGTGATTCCGTGGGGGAAGCAACTTACGCTTCCAACGGAGCCTATGCCAGGGTGGGACTTGACTACAACCTGCTGGATACAAAAGACCGCTCGATTCACCACGCTTTTACGGTGGGTTTCCGCTATGCCACATCCGTTTTTAAACACAGTGCAGACCAGATTACTGTCCCCAGCGATTACTGGGGTGATCTGCTTATAGAATCCTATGAGAATACCCTGAACGGACACTGGTTCGAACTGGTCGGCGGAATTAATGCAGAGGTGCTCCCGAATCTTTTTTTCGGGTGGACTGTTCGCTATAAGATTCTGCTAAATCCGGGGATGGACCCCCTGGTAACTCCGCTCCTGATTCCTGGATTTGGAAAGGGAACAAGTAACAGGGGCTTCGGGTTCACTTACACAATCGCCTATAAAATCCCACTGCTAAAAAAATAAACAAGCATAAAAACTTAAATATGAAACATTTTGCCGCGTCGGACCGATACAATCAAATGACATACAATCGTTGTGGAAACAGTGGATTGAAACTACCGGCAGTTTCATTGGGACTGTGGCACAACTTCGGGGATATGGACGATCCGAAGCGTATCCGGGACATCCTATACAGGGCCTTCGATCTGGGTATCACCCATTTCGACCTGGCCAATAATTATGGTCCGCCCCCGGGCAGCGCTGAAGGCAATCTGAAAAAAGTGCTGGATGAAGGTCTCGGCAGCTACCGCGATGAACTTATAATTTCAACCAAAGCAGGTTATGACATGTGGGAAGGTCCCTATGGCGAATGGGGAAGCCGAAAATATTTGCTGGCCAGCCTGGATCAAAGTCTGAAACGGATGGGCCTCGACTATGTGGATATTTTCTACTCGCACCGTCCCGATCCCGACACCCCGTTGGAGGAGACCATGGGAGCTTTACACAGTGCAGTTCAGATGGGTAAGGCGCTTTATGTGGGCATTTCCAACTATAATGCAGAACAAAGTCTCCGTGCCATAGAGATCCTTGAAAATCTGGGAACGCCCTGCCTGATTCACCAGCCCAAATATAATATGTTCGAGCGCTGGGTGGAAGATGGCTTATTAGAGGTACTGGAAGAAAAAGGAGTGGGATGCATCCCCTTCAGTCCCCTGGCCCAGGGCCTGCTAACCGACCGCTACCTGAATGGGGTTCCGAAAGGATCCAGGATTGCGGGAAAAAGTGTTTTCCTTACTGAAGAGAGCCTGAATGCTGATCTTTTGGTACGAATTAAAGCACTGAACCAGGAAGCCGAGCTCAGGGGACAAAGTCTTGCACAGATGGCCCTGGCCTGGATTCTTAGCAGGAAACAGGTAACTTCGGTCCTCATCGGGGCCAGTTCAGTATCGCAGCTGGAAGCCAATGTGGCCACCATTCATAACCTGAAATTCACTCCTGACGAGCTGGAAACAATTAACAATATCCTTTCCTGATTACTCCCCCTGCATAGGATTGGAGCCTGAACGGCGTCGGGAAGAATTTTTATAAAGCTCGAAACGACTCTGTTCCATTTTCTGTGGCCAGTGGTTATTCCCCGTATCACAGTCGGCTGTTTCCAGGAAAGGATCCAGGGTTACTGCGCTCACTTTTTTTGTAAATCGGAAAACTTTAGAGGTCTTAAGGTTATTCCTGCTCCATACCTCAGCCGGTACGCGCTTAATGGTGCTTTCGCCATCCTCAAAGGTAAATTCAATCACCAGGGGCATCACCATACCACCCAGACTTGAAAAATCGAGCTGGTAAAAATAATCACCTGAAGCCAGGGTGGCTTTCTGCTCCTGCGAGAGTGATCCGAGATAGCTTTTGTAGGCCTGCTTATCCGAATCCTTCGCTTCATAGGGATCGTAGCTGTCATAGAAATCACGCATTTGGGGATCAGACTCCACCACCGATTTCAGGCTTTCCCGGTTCCGCTGAACGGCAATCTCCTCGACTTGCTCCAGCTCCTCTTTCTTTTGAAGCGCCTTAAGATCGGCCGGGTTTCCTGACGCGATTGTATATTCACTAACCCTGTCAAGCGAGATATCCACATATGCAGTGGAGTAAAACCAGCCCCTCCAGAACCAGTCCAGGTCGATGGCCGAAGCATCCTCCATCGTCCGGAACAAATCCTCGGGAGTGGGATGCTTGAACATCCAGCGCTGTGCGTACTCACGAAAAGCAAAATCGAATAGTTCCCTGCCCATGATGGTTTCTCTCAGGATATTCAGACCGGTGGCGGGTTTGGCGTAGGCGTTATTATTAAACTGCATGGTCAGTGCACCATTGATCATGATGGGAGCAATTCCCGTCTGATCACCTTTCATATAATCCACAATATTGGAAGGTTTTCCTGAAGGACGCGGGTGATTGTGGTCCCACTCCCGCTCGGCAATCCCCTGAAGAAAGGTATTCAGCCCCTCATCCATCCAGGTCCACTGCCGCTCATCCGAATTTACGATCATGGGGAAATAATTATGCCCCACCTCATGGATAATCACCCCGATCATACCCCACTTGGTCCGTTCCGAATAGCTACCATCCTTTTGAGGCCGTCCGCCGTTAAAGGCAACCATGGGATATTCCATTCCAATATCCTTTGTGTGCACGGAATAGGCTACGGGATAGGGAAAATCAAAGGTATGGCGGGAATAGGTCTTCAGGGTATGGGCAACCACCCTTGTGGAATACTGCTCCCACAGGGGATTACCCTCCTTTGGATAAAGAGATGTTGCCAGGACCGTACGATCTCCGAATTTCACTGCCATGGCATCCCATATGAATTTCCGGGAGCTGGCAAAGGCAAAATCCCGCACATTCTCTGCCCTGAACTTCCAGGTCCTGCTTTCAGTGGAGTGCTTTTTCTCTGCTGCAAGCGCCTCATCTTCCGTAACAATCATCACTACCTCTTCGGTGGATTCATGAGCCTTTTTATAGCGCTCCAGTTCTATTTTACTCAAAACCTCCTCCGGGTTTACCAGTAGGCCGGTGGCCCCCACCACATGATCGGCAGGAACCGTAATTTCAAGCTCATAGTTGCCAAAAGGCAGGGCAAACTCATTGCGTCCTGTGAACTGCATATTCTGCCAGCCCTCCACTTCATTGTAGACTGCCATCCTGGGAAAAAACTGCGCGATTGTATAGAGGTAATTATCATCTTCGGGGAAATATTCCATTCCTGACCTTCCTCCTCCGTCCTTCATACGATCATTGATACGATACCACCACTTAATCTTAAGCCGGGTGGTCTCGCCCGCTTTCAGAGGCCGGGGCAGATCGACCCTCATCATTGTATGGTTTACACATACAGGAAGGGCATTCCCATTTGCATCATTCACATATTCCAGGTTAAAACCTCCGTCAAACTCATTCATAAACCTCCCCAGCATGTAGGAAGAGTAGCGGCTATCCAGGTTCAGGGACATACTTTCGAAAGCAAGGCTTCCCTTCTTTCTCACATTCTGATCCAGCTGAATCCACAGATAATTCAGAGGGTCGGGCGAATGGTTAATGTATTCAATCTCCTCCTCACCAAAAATCTTTTGCTCCTTGTCGTCCAGAAGAATTGAAATCTTGTAATTCGCCTGCTGTTGCCAGTATAATTGTCCCGGAGCTCCTGAGGCTGTTCTGTAGGCATTGGGAGTGGCAAAGTCGGTCCCCATCTGCCTGAACTGGTTTTCAGAGGGTATAAACTGCTCCTGGGCTGAAACCATGAACACGGTGATCAACATGAGCAATAGGGATGCTGTTTTTTTCATAATCGTAAGGGGTGAGAATCAGGGCCAAAGTTAAAAAAGAATTCTCATATTTGTGTGGCAAAACACACTCGAATTGAATAGGATCACTTCCATATCCCTCTTGCTCTTCCTTGCACTTTCCTTCTGCTCCGTCTCTGTCCCCATGCACGAGTTTTATGTGAGTCTGGCCGAGATCCGGTACAACACAGAATCCGAAGCACTGGAAGTTTCGCTGAGGATCTTTCCTGACGATATGGACCGTGCACTGGAGACCCACTACGGCATTATAAGCAACCTGGCCACTGAAATAGAACATCCTTTGGCCGACAGCCTGCTGGAGATATACCTGAACGAGCTTTTCAAGATTGAACTAGACGGGAAAAGCACCCCACTGAGCTACCTCGGAAAGGAAGCAGAATCTGATGTAATGTGGTGTTACATGGAATCAGGCCCGGTGGCTTTACCTTGTGAGATTATTGTAAACAACTCAATCCTCACGGAAATATATGAAGACCAGGTGAATATCACCCAGGTCTATGTGGGAAAATGGAACCGGGGTCTCCTGCTAAGAAGAGAACACCCCCGGGGTCACCTTATCATTGGAGATTAATCAATCATAATCCAGGCTCAGCGTTTCCAGGGAAGCAGAGATACGCTCCATTTCCTCGGCCGAGAGTTCAAAACCGGCTGCTCCGGCATTCTGCTCCACCTGTGCCTGATTTCGCGCTCCCACCAGGGCCACTGAGATGCCAGGCTGCTGGATGGTCCAGCGAATCACCAACTGGGCAAGGCTAAGGCCCCTTTCCGCTGCCAGTGGTTTGATTTTCTCCAGGAAATCGTTGGTCTTAATCAGGTTGCTCATTTTGAAATGAGGCAGCTCCGGCCTTGAGTCTCCTGGCGCAAACCTGGTCTCGGGAGTAATCTTTCCGGTGAGCAATCCACGCTGCAACGGACTATATGCCAGGATGCCACAATTATTTTCCTCGCACCAGGGAACAATGTCTTTTTCAATATTACGGCGAACCATGCTATAGGGAAGCTGGTTGGATGCCAGGTCAATCACAGCTGAAGCCTGTTTCATTTCCTCAAGAGAGTAATTGCTAACTCCTGCAGCCCTGATTTTGCCCTGGTCCTTTAAAATTTCCAAGGCCTCCATAGTCTCACTGATGGGTGTGGAAACATCCGGCCAGTGTATCTGGTAAAGGTCAATATAGTCTGTACCCAGTCTTTTCAGGCTTGCTTCACATTCGGCAATCACACTTTCCTTTCCGGAGTATTTATATACCTCGCAAACATCTCCCCCATTGTTTATTGTACTGAAATAATGTACGCCCTTTGTATCATCCCAGCGCATTCCAGCTTTTGTCAGAATCTCATAATGTTCACGCCTTCCGGCAATAGCCTCCCCAACTATCTCTTCAGATAAACCGAAACCGTAAATAGGAGCTGTATCGATGGTGCTAATTCCATGGTCCAGGCAGGCATGGATTGCGCGGATAGATTCTTTTCTCTCATTTCCTCCCCACATCCATCCTCCAATCGCCCAGGCGCCCAGGGCAATGGACGAAAGTTCAATATCTGTAAGACCAATCTTTCTTTTTTCCATCATTTCTCTATTTTTTTGATCTCTTCGGCAAAGGCTATAGGCAGGTAATTATCGTAACTCAGGCAGACCTCCCTGGAAAACATTACCGCTCTCTGAATCAGAAGCTCCCATTCTGCTCTTCCCAACTTAGCCAGCTCTCCCCTTGAATATCCGGCACGACTAATACCATAAAGCAATCCGGCATTGAAAGTATCGCCCGCCCCTATGGTACTCACAGGCTGTATCTCTTCTACCTCAACCTTAAATTCCAGGTGCTTGGTGATAAGGTGAACTCCATGGGCATTGGCTGTATAAACCAGCACCGGACACCTGTCCTTTACCTTTTCCCATGCATCCAAAGCATTTTCCACTCCGAATATGTTCAGCAAATCCTCATCCGAAGCCCTCAGCACTGTGGCAAATCCTATATTCTCAAGGATCATATCCAGGAGCTCATCCCGCTCGGCCAGGTGAGAAGATCTGAAATTGGGATCATAGATGATGGTTGTTCCTGCAGCCCTGGCATTCTCCAGCAGCGTTTTGACCCTGGGTCTGATTCCCGGATTCAATGCATAGAAAGAACCAAACATCAATAGATCATCAGCCTTGAAATCAGGAAAATCAACGGCCAGGCGCTGATGAGGATAATCCTTGTAAAACTGGTATTCTGCATCACTCTTCTGATTGAGAAAGGCCAGGGAAATAGCCGATTGTCCCTTCTCATAACGAGACACATACTTCGAATCCACTCCATTTTCCCGTAGAAAATCTTCTATCATATCCCCCACCCGGTCTTTCCCCATCTCACTTATAAAAGTAACCGGTACACCAAGCCTCCCCAGTGTAATGGCCGCATTAAAAGAAGAGCCGCCGGGCCGGGCAGTGCGGGGCTCGCCATCTTTAAATATAATGTCAAGGATGGTCTCACCCACCGCATAAACATGCTTCATCTGATTCATATTTCCTTTATTTCACAAGGCGGGATATGCTTTTAAACTGCTGAGAACCTGCCTCAACCGTTAGCTCAAAAAGAAGTGATTCGCTGGTAGTAATCAAAGCTCCTTCACTATACATTCGTTCCAGGGCCACCGCCTTATCATCAGGATTCCGGGACGAAATGCAGTCAGCCACCACCACAGGCTTAAAGCCCTTTTCAACAAGATCAATGACCGTCTGCAATACGCATACGTGTGCTTCAATACCGCAAATTATAACCCTTGACTTCCCCAGCTTTTCCAGGGAAGAAATAAAGCCAGGCTCCCCGCAGCACGAAAAGCTAAGCTTTTCGATGATTTCGGGGCGGCCCAATGCTTTGACAAGTGGATCAAGGGTGGGTCCAAGACCTTTAGGGTACTGTTCCGTTACAAGCATAGGAATTTTCAGAACTTTCAGGCCCTCCACCAGTATCTGTACCCTGGGCAAAAGTTGATCGCTATTAAACATCACAGGAAAAAGGCGTTCCTGCATATCAATCACCAGGCCGGTACATTCGGACACTTTAATCCTCATCTTCTCTTTCCCTCGATTTCTCACCCAGGTAACCACCATGGTGTCGTTTGGAATAATCGGCCGCTGTGAATTCTATCCGCTTCATCATCAATACTACAAGCAAGTCACCTATCACCGTCATAGTAGTAGCCGAGGTTGTGGGAGTAAGTCCAAGGGGACACACCTCCTCCGGTCCACCGGTATAAAGAATCAAACCACTTTGCTTTGCAAGCGGACCCTCTGTATTTCCTGTAATGACAATCACAGGTATCCCCGGATGAAGGATATGAGTTAACTCCACCAGCTTGATAATCTCATTGGTCTTCCCTGAATTGGAAAGCACCAGGAGCAAATCGTTCTCTCTTATCACCCCCAGATCACCATGCTGGGCCTCACTGGGGTGAATAAAGATGGATGGAGTACCAGTTGAACACAGGGTTGTTGCAATATGGTTGGCCACATGTCCCGCCTTTCCCATACCACTGGCAATTACCTTTCCTCCTTTCTCATGTACCCGATTATAAATCAATTCCACAACTTCACCATAATCCTTGCTAATCGGAATGGCACTTATCGCCTCTGCCTCCCGGTCAAGCAAGGCTCTCAACTCTTTCTCAATATCCTTCATTCAATAACATTTTTGTTCAGAAACCCGGCAGTACTCATCACCCTCGCATAGCTAAGCAGCGTTTGTATGCTTGAAAAATGCACATTGACTGCAGGAATAATATGCTCCTCATATTGCAGAGAGCGTGTTGCACATGCATCCTCTATAAGTATACAATCGAATCCAAAGTCATGAGCTGCCCTTACAGCTGCCTCCACACACATGTGAGTCTGCATGCCACAAATTACAAGTGACTCAATGGAATCGCCATGTAGCACTTCCAGCAAATCAGTCTCCAAAAAAGCATTGACCTGATTCTTGGAGAAAACTCGCTCACCTTCAATCGGCTTCACATAGGGATGAATATTTCCACCTGGTTCAAAATTATGTTTCACATGATATACGGGGCACTTCTTTTTACGGAATTCTTCCAGAAGCAGGCCTGCATTCATACCGGCCTTCTCAGGATTTTCAAGCTGCAGACTGCCGCCCGGAAAATAAAATTCCTGGATATCAATCAGTAAAAGTGCTGTTTTCTGTGCCTGTAACTGCCCGGATAGACTCATCAGGACAGTCAGCATCATCATGTTGAACAAGACCCTCATTATGGACTGCAATTTACGGAAAGAGATGCAATCTGCCAACAGGTGAATTCACAGACTTAAAATTTAGATATAAACGGGGGTTGATTTATTTATTATGCATTTATTATTATTACACCCCCTTTATTTAAGGGGGTGTATTTACTTTTTTACTTCTTTTTTAATTTTTACCCCCTAATTATTAGGGGTTGTAAGATTTTTATCTACTTTTGTTTCGAATAGTAATTAATCAAACCTAAAAAATCACAATTATGAAGAGAAAAGAACTATTTGGCGGAGTATTGACACTCCTGATGGTAAGCATTGTATTTTCCCCTATGAATCTTAATGCCCAGGATGAAGCGTCAGACTCCCCCTTCAGTGTAGGAGGTGATCTGGTAAGTAGCTATCTGTGGAGAGGTACAAAGTTTGGAACAGGACCTGCCATTCAACCATATCTTGAAGTAGCATTGGGGAATCTTGCCATTGGTGGCTGGGGTTCATATTGCTTTACCTCTAATGAGGCTGCCGAAGCAGACCTGTATATATCTTATGGATTTGACTTCGGACTCAGCCTGGGCCTAACTGACTACTACTTCCCTGGAACTGAATATTTTGATTACACTACCGCCACCGGATCTCACGCATTCGAGGTGAACCTGGGATATGAGATCGGCGGACTTGCAATTGGAGCTAATATGTTTTTAAACGAAGCTGGCGGAGCCGGAACGGCCGGACAAGACCTCTATTTTGAACTTGCCTACAGCTTTACCCATTTCGGAGTATTTGTAGGCGGCGGAAATGGCTGGCATACGGTTGAAGCGGATGCCGATGAATCGGACTTCATGGTATGCAACATTGGGGTTACAGCCTCAAAGGAGATCAAATTCACTGAAAACTTTTCTCTTCCTGTAAGCGGCTCTTTGATTCTGAACCCAGACACCGAGCAGTTTCATGTTGTAGTAGGCGTATCATTCTAAATCATATCTCATGAAAAAAATTGAAGCAATTATTCGCAAAACAAAGTTTGAAGAGGTGAAAGAATCCCTTCATGACCATGGTATTGAATTCTTCTCCTTCTGGGAGGCCCGGGGTGTGGGGATGGCCAGGGAGAGTCGTGTATACCGCGGAATCGCATACGACACAAGCTCTATTGAAAGAATCTATATTCAGATCGTTGTCCGTGATGTAAACCTGGACCTCACCATCGATACCCTGGTGAATTCAGCCTCCACCGGAGAAGTCGGAGATGGGAAAATTTTCATTTCAACAATTGATGACAGCATCAGGATACGAACTGGTGAAAAGGGTGATGAATCCCTTTACATAAAAGACTGACAACATATTTGATCACAGAAAAAATTATATATCATGGAAGATTTAACAACAGCCATCTCCGAATTTACAGTGTCCATTGACACGATATGGATCCTGGTTGCAGCCGTACTGGTGATGTTTATGCAGCCTGGCTTTGCATTGGTGGAAGCGGGTTTTACAAGAAGTAAAAACACCGCAAATATTCTAATGAAGAACCTGATGGACTTTGCCATCGGCTCTCTGATTTTCTGGCTAATGGGTTACACCCTTATGTATGGTGAGGATGTGGGCGGTTTCATGGGGAAAATCTCATTTTTCTTTAACAGCAACGAAATCAATGGAGTTCCCGACATGACCTCCCTGATGTTCCAGACCGTGTTTGCAGCCACTGCAGCCACCATTGTGTCAGGTGCTGTAGCTGAACGTACCAAATTTTCAGCCTACCTGATTTTCAGCATCGCCATTACAGCCATTATCTACCCCATCTCGGGTCACTGGGTATGGGGAGGCGGATGGTTATCCACCATGGCCACACCTTTTCATGACTTTGCAGGTTCCACAGTTGTTCATTCTGTAGGAGCCTGGGTCGGACTGATGGGAGCTATTGTGATTGGCCCCAGGATTGGGAAATACGCAAAAGATGGAAAGCCCAGGGCCATACCCGGACAGAACCTGGCACTGGGTGCTCTGGGAGTGTTCAT
The DNA here is from genome assembly GCA_964601975.1 of uncultured Bacteroides sp. Lineage (GTDB taxonomy): Bacteria > Bacteroidota > Bacteroidia > Bacteroidales. The sequence continues at coordinate 26,017 of CAZRPW010000036.1, read as the reverse complement.
TCTCTGGTTCGGCTGGTTCGGATTCAACCCCGGATCTCAGCTTGCAGCCACGGGAAGCGACAATGCAAAAGCCATCTCACATATATTCATCACCACCAACCTGGCTGCAGCAGCCGGAGCAGTTACCGCCATGGTGGTTACCTGGGTCAAATATAAAAGGCCCGGCCTCTCACTCACACTGAACGGTGCGCTGGCCGGACTGGTAGCTATCACTGCCGGATGCGACGTGGTTAGCCCGGGTGGAGCAGTTATTATAGGTATACTTGCCGGCATCCTGCTTGTATTTGGTGTTGAGTTCATTGATAGGGTCCTCAAGATTGACGATCCCGTTGGTGCCGTATCCGTACACGGACTCAATGGAGCGCTGGGAACCATCATGGTTGGATTCCTCTCAACCGATAATGGTCTTTTTTACGGTGGAGGTGCTGCCCAGCTGGGTTCACAGCTTATCGGTGTTCTTGCCGTTGCAGCCTGGGCAATGGGACTTGGCTTCCTGGTATTCTTCACCCTTAAGAAGACCATAGGTGTCAGGGTATCCAAAAGAATCGAAGAGGAAGGCCTGGATATTTATGAACACGGAGAATCAGCATACAACTAACCCTAATAACCTGGTAATTCTGCCCGAATTACCCACCTAAGCAGTTGTATAAGTGCAGCCTTCCGCCAGAACGGGGGCTGCACTTTCATTTTATAAGATTTCAATACGCCCCTGGTATCAAAGCATAAGAAAGACATCCCTCCCTGTTTTGATTCGTAATTTAATTGCCTATATTTGCAGCAAGATAAAATAGTATGAAATTTCATTCATATTGGGTAAAAAAGTTTGCAGGCAGGAGGATTAAACGATCCCAATGAGAATGGTATGAACTGAATCACAGAAGGCCGTTCTCAATATAAAGGGGAACGGCTTTTTTGTAAATTAAAGTGGGTATGACAAAACTTAGACCAGAAAAAGCCGGACTATACAGAAGCGAATTTGAACACGATAACTGTGGAATTGGATTTGTAGCCCACCTGAAGGGTAAAAAATCCCACGACATTATTAAACGCGGACTGGAGACCCTGGTTAATATGACCCACCGGGGAGCCGAAGGGGCTGACAGCAAGTCGGGCGACGGCGCCGGAGTAATGATACAGATCCCCAGGGATTTCTACCTGATGCAGGGATTCGAGATCCCCCATGAGGGAGAGTTCGGAACGGGGCTTGTATTCCTTCCCAGGGATAAAGCTGAAGCTAAAAAATGTGAAGAAATCCTGGTTCAGATTATCAATGATGAGGGTGTACGTCTTATCGGGTTCAGGGATGTTCCAAGAGACAACAGTACCATCGGAGAAATTGCCAGGGAAGTGGAGCCCGGCATCCGGCAGATTCTTGTAGGTGCCGATTTGCCTCAGATTGAATTAGAGAGAAAGCTGTACATCATCCGTAAACGTGCCGAGAAGTATATTGCTTCCTCAGACATGGAGCAGAAAAATTATTTTTACATCCCCAGTCTGTCGACGAAGATCCTGGTCTACAAAGGAATGCTCACCTCGGAGCAACTTGGAGAGTACTTCCTGGACCTGCAGGACAAAAGGATGGAGAGTGCCATCGCCCTGGTCCATTCCCGATTTAGCACAAATACTTTTCCCAGTTGGGACCTGGCACAACCCTTCCGGATGCTGGCTCATAACGGGGAAATCAATACCGTCAAAGGGAATCGCTTTTGGATGCAGGCTCGTGAATCCATCCTAAAATCAGAAGTTTTGGGCGACCTGGAGAAGATCTACCCGGTCATTCAGCCCGAAATGAGCGATTCGGCTTCACTGGATAATGTGCTTGAGTTTCTTATAATGAGTGGTAAATCGCTCCCCTACGCCATGTCCATTTTGATTCCCGAATCATGGAATGATAAGAATCCCCTATCACCGGAGTTGAAAGCTTTTTTCCAGTATCACTCAGCTTTTATGGAGCCATGGGATGGTCCTGCCTCCCTGATTTTCAGTGATGGCAGGTATATTGGAGGGATGCTTGACAGAAACGGACTTCGGCCCTCCAGGTATGTGATTACCAATGATGGCCTGATGGTAATGGGCTCCGAAGTGGGTGTCCAGAGCTTTTCTGCGGACGAAATTCGCGAAAAAGGAAGGTTGAAACCGGGTAAAATCATAATGGTTGATGTGGAAGAGGGAAAGATTTACAGAGACGAGGAGCTGAAATCCGAACTGGCTTCCAGACAACCCTATCTGAGCTGGATCAATAAGAATATGGTGAATCTGGAGGAGATCCAAACCGGAAATAAGATTCCTCCCGGACTGGGAGAACGATACAATGAGTACCTCACTTCCTTTAACTACAGCCGTGAGGATATAGAGTTCATTATCAAAACCATGGCAGCAACGGCCAAAGAACCCATCGGTTCCATGGGAAATGATGCTCCACCTGCCATTTTAAGCAAAAAACCTTACAGGCTGTTTTACTATTTTAAACAACTATTTGCACAGGTAACCAACCCAGCCATTGATCCCATCAGGGAGGAAATGGTGATGACACTTACCGGTTACATTGGATCGCTGCAAACCGATATCCTGAGGGACACCCCCGACCATGTTAAAATGGTGAAATTCAAGAGCCCGGTGATCGACAACACCTATTTCCAGGTGGTCAAGAATCTACGATATAAAGGCTTTTCCAACAAAGTAATTCCCATGCACTTTACGGCCAGCGAGGGATCCAGGGGCCTCGAAAAAGCGGTAGAAGATCTATGCCGACAGGCTGAATCGGCAGTTGACGAAGGACACAATTATATTATTTTAACAGATAGGGATATCAGTGAAGAAAAAGCTCCCATTCCTTCGCTAATGGCGGTATCTGCTGTACATCACCACCTGATCGATTGCAGAAAACGAATGCAGATTGATATTGTAGTTGAATCGGCCGGGCCGCGGGAGGTGATGCATTTTGCCCTCCTCTTAGGATATGGAGCAAGCATGATAAATCCCTATATGAGCCTTGCTGTTATTGAGCAGTTAGTGGAAACTAAAGAAATCCAGCAGGATTTCGAAAAAGCACGGTGGAACTATATTCATGCCATAAACAAGGGGCTTCTGAAGATATTGTCAAAGATGGGCATAAGCACCCTCAGGAGTTACCGTTCAGCACAGATCTTCGAAGCCATTGGAATCCATAGCGATGTGATCAATAAATACTTTAAAGGTACAGTCTCACGCATTGGAGGTATCGGCATGGAAGAAATCACAGAAGAAGTATTGATCCCGCACAGAAAGGCCTACACAGAAGATGCGCACTCCATGATTCTCACTGAAGGAGTTTACGCATACAGGAAATATGGTGAGCAACACGCCTGGAATCCCGAAACCATAGGCCTTTTACAGTGGAGTACGCGCAATAAGGATTATTCCAAATTTAAGGAGTATACTAGCCTTGTAGATTGTGAAACAGCAAAGCCATCCTTTCTAAGGGGCATGCTCACCTATAAACGAAATCCTATTCCCATCGAGGAGGTGGAACCCGTAGAGGCGATTATGAAACGCTTTGTAACAGGTGCTATGTCTTACGGATCCATCTCTCGCGAAGCCCATGAGGCCCTGGCCATTGCAATGAACAGAATCGGAGGCAGAAGCAATACCGGCGAGGGTGGGGAGGATCCTACAAGATTCGAAGTCATGGAAAATGGTGATTCCAAAAGAAGCGCCATTAAACAGGTGGCCAGTGGCCGTTTCGGGGTCACCACCGAATACCTGGTCAATGCCGATGAAATACAGATCAAGGTCGCACAGGGAGCGAAACCCGGTGAGGGAGGACAATTACCAGGCCATAAGGTGGATAAAATCATTGCCAAAACACGCTACTCCATTCCAGGAATCACCCTGATCTCTCCACCACCCCACCATGATATTTACTCTATCGAGGACCTGGCTCAACTCATCTTCGATCTGAAAAATGTAAATCCGAAGGCAAAGATATCTGTAAAACTGGTTTCCGAGACCGGTGTAGGGACCATTGCAGCGGGGGTTGCCAAAGCTTCTGCCGATCTGATTACAATCAGCGGCGCCGAGGGAGGAACCGGAGCAAGCCCGTCCTCTTCCATTAAACATGCAGGTTTACCACTTGAATTAGGACTGGCTGAAACCCAGCAAACCCTGGTAATGAATAACCTGAGACGGAAAGTGGTATTGCAGGCCGATGGGCAGCTAAAGACGGGTAGAGATGTTATTGTGACCGCCCTTCTGGGTGCAGAAGAGTTTGGATTCGCCACAAGTGCCCTGGTGACCATGGGCTGTGTAATGATGCGCAAATGCCACCTGAATACCTGTCCTGTTGGCATTGCAACACAAAATGAGGATCTGAGAAAAAAGTTCAGGGGAAAGGCTGATTTTGTGGAAACCTTCTTCCGCTTCATGGCCGAGGAGGTCAGGGAGTACCTGGCCGATCTGGGGTTCAAAACCTTTGATGAGATTGTGGGCCGATCCGATCTGCTGGAAAGAAACGAGGCAATTTCTCACTGGAAAACAAAAAACATTGATCTGAGCGAGCTCACAGCCTTTTTACCTGCGGCAAAAAGGAATCCTCTGTACAAGACAGAAAACCAGGTACATAAAATTGATGCGGTAATGGACCTGGAGCTGATTGAAAAATCCAGGCAGGCCATTGACAACAAAGTACCGGTAACTATTCAAATGCCCATCAAGAATACGGACCGCACCTGCGGAGCCATGTTGTCGGGCACAATTGCACGCCTTTACGGAAACGACGGTCTGCCCGACGGAACCATTAAAGCAAGATTTGCGGGTTCGGCCGGACAAAGCTTTGGAGCATTCCTGGTGCCGGGTGTGGAATTTTACCTGGAAGGTGATTCCAACGATTACCTGGGGAAGGGACTTTCCGGAGGCAGAATTATCGTGATTCCTCCTGAAGGTTCCACTTTTGAATCTGACCAGAATATTATTATCGGAAATACAGTGCTCTATGGAGCTACTGCCGGAGAGATTTTCATTTCGGGGGTTGGCGGAGAGCGTTTTGCAGTCAGAAACAGCGGAGCCACGGCAGTAATTGAAGGTGTGGGGGACCATTGCTGTGAGTATATGACGGGAGGTCGCGTGGTTGTTCTTGGAAAAACCGGCAGAAATTTTGCAGCCGGAATGAGTGGAGGAATCGCCTATGTACTTGATGAAGAGGGTGATTTCGACTACTACTGCAACATGGGAATGGTAGAACTATCGCTTGTCGAAGACCTCAATGACAAAAAGGAATTAACTGATCTTATTTCCTTACACTTTGAGCTCACCGGAAGCAAAATTGCTGAAAAGATTCTCGCGAATTTGGAAGACTATATGAAGCATTTCATCAAGGTCATCCCCTATGAGTATAAGAAAGTGTTGAACGAATTGCAACTGGAGGAGATCAGGAAGAAACTGGCCGATGTGGAGACGGATGTTGAAATGATTGGAGACGTATAAAAGACTGAACTATGGGAGATCCTAAAGGATTCATGAAAATAAGAAAGAAACCAGCCGGAAACCGGTCGGTTCATGAGCGCACTGGTGATTACAGTGAAGTGGAACAGGTGCTCAATTCGGAGGACCGCATGCTGCAGGCTTCACGCTGCATGGATTGCGGCATTCCTTTTTGTCACTGGGGATGCCCGGTGGATAACCTGATCCCTGAATGGAACGACCTGCTTTATCAGGGCAACTGGAAAGGTGCCAGTGAGAGGCTCCATTCCACTAATAACTTCCCGGAATTTACAGGAAGGATTTGCCCGGCTCCCTGTGAGCACTCCTGTGTACTGAACATTGATAAGGAGCCGGTGACCATTCGGGAAAATGAGGCGGCCATTGTGGAACACGCCTTTGCTGAAGGATACATTAAACCGAAGCCTCCAAAAAACAGGAGCGGAAAAAAGGTTGCAGTGATTGGAAGTGGTCCGGCCGGACTTGCCGCAGCTGACCAGCTTAACAAGGCGGGACATACGGTAACCCTTTTTGAAAAAGATGCCAAAGTGGGCGGATTGCTGCGTTATGGCATCCCCGATTTCAAGCTCAATAAGCATATAATCGACCGGAGGGTGGACATCATGAAGGCCGAAGGTCTGGAGATAAGTACGGGTGTTGACGTCGGACAGGACATCTCTGCTAAAGAGATTCTCGAATCATATGACGCAGTCTGCCTTGCCATCGGGGCAATGCAGCCGAGAGACCTTCCCTTGGAAGGAAGAGAACTGGACGGAATCCATTTTGCAATGGAGTTTCTGACCCAGCAAAATAAAGTGAACGACGGTGCCTATGTGGCCTATGACAACAGGATCTCCGCCAAAGGTCGGAAAGTTCTGGTTATTGGCGGTGGGGATACCGGCTCCGACTGTGTGGGAACGTCCATTCGTCAGGGTGCAGAGAGTGTTACACAGATTGAGATTTTGCCAAAACCTCCTGTAGACAGGGCTGAGGATAATCCATGGCCCTACTATGCAAAGACCCTGAAAACCTCCACCTCCCATGAAGAAGGCTGTGAAAGAATGTGGAGCATGGGGACACTTCGTTTTATCGGGATGCAAAGAAGGGTAAGCCATGCTGAAGTTGCTGAAGTCAAATGGGAAAACAACAACGGACGGTATGAGATGAAAATCGTCCCGGGCACCGAATCACGGATTGAAGCAGATCTGATTCTTCTTGCCATGGGCTTCATTCATCCTGTTTACGAGGGACTACTCGAGACATTGAAAATCGAGGTAGACCCGCGAAAAAACATAAGGGTAAGCTCCAGCATGGAAACCAACTCTGCTAAGGTATTTGCCACGGGAGATGCTGTAAACGGTGCCAGCCTGGTGGTCACAGCCATAGCCTCGGGTCGAAAAACAGCCAGGAAAATAGATGAATTCTTAAAAAACTCGATCTAAAAAACACAATATATTCTAAACTGTATATTTTTACGTGGTAGCGTTTAATATATTTCAATATTTTTCAAGAAACACCCCCTGAATTTTAGGGGGTGTTTCTATTTTATTATATATTTACACGATAAGCACCAAAATCTGATCCTGATGAAAAAATATTGGTTATTTGCGCTAATCGCCTTTGGAATTATCGCAATCCTTGGAATCATATTCCCGGTTAGTTTTAATACCGGGGACACCTCGGGAATTGATCCCGGCGATACAGCCTGGATGCTGGCTTCAACCGCCCTGGTGTTCCTGATGACTCCCGGACTCGGATTTTTCTATGGAGGAATGGTAAAACCAAAGAATGTAATATCCACCATTCTGCAGAGTTTTATAGCCATGGGTCTTATAAGTCTTCTCTGGGTGGTTTTCGGCTTCAGCCTTGCCTTTGGGGAGAGCATAGGTGCCGAAGGTTTTGGTCTGTTCGGAAATCCCGCAACTTACTTTATGTTTAAAGGTGTCGGGGGTGCTCCCGATCCGCAATTCGCTGCCACCATTCCCCTGGCACTTTTTGCCCTGTTCCAATTGAAGTTTGCCATCATCACCCCGGCACTTTTTACCGGATCATTTGCCGGAAGGGTCAGGTTTACAGCCCTGATGATCTTCATGGTCCTTTTCATGATCTTCATCTACTGTCCGCTCGCCCACTGGACCTGGCATCCCAATGGATTTCTCAGGAACTGGGGGGTACTCGATTTCGCAGGTGGAACCGTAGTACATATGTCGGCCGGGATGGCCGCTTTGGCCGGAGCCTTCTTTTTCGGCCCACGTCGCGACTATGCCAAACCATCCTATCCTGCAAATATTCCTTTCGTTTTACTGGGCACCGGACTCCTGTGGTTTGGATGGTTTGGATTTAATGCCGGATCTGCCCTGGGTGCATCGGATGTGGCTGTAAAAGCGCTGTTGAATACAAACACTGCCTCTGCCTCTGCCATGCTCGTATATGTGTTCTTTGACGGGGTACGCGGCAGGAAACCTTCAGCACTGGGAGCCTGCATTGGAGCGGTGGTTGGACTTGTAGCCATTACACCGGCAGCCGGCTTTGTGACAGTTGGGGCAAGTATTTTCATTGGTGGAGCTGGAGCCCTTGCCAGTAACCTGATGATCTATTTCTTCTCTCGCAGAGGTGTTGATGATACCCTGGATGTATTCCCTGCGCACGGCATCGGTGGTATTACCGGTATGTTCCTCACAGGTATATTTGCCGAAGAAGTGGGCCTGATCTACGGAGAAACCACCACATTCCTCTATCATATTCTGGCGCTGGTACTGGTAGCGGCCTTTGCATTCGGGGGTTCCCTCCTTCTTTTCTGGATCACCAATAAAATAATCCCCATGAGGGTTCCCAGCCTTTATGAGGATGTTGGACTGGATATGAGTCAGCACGACGAGACCCTGTTTTATGAAAATGACACGAAGGTGAAAGCTCGGAGAGAGAAGCTCAAGAACTATTCACCAGATTTCTACCCACGCAAATAGTGTGATGGAGAAGTCTGGAAAACTTATTAAATTGGAGTGGGAAAAACCACTCCTTTTTTTATGAAATGCAGAAAAAAATGCGGGGCCTGTTGTATTGCTCCATCCATCTCCTCACCCATCCCGGGTATGCCCAAGGGAAAACCGGCCGGTACGCCCTGCATTCACCTCTCAGATGATTATCGCTGCCTGATATATGACCATCCCGACAAACCGGATGTCTGTAATCATTTCAAGGCAGACCCGGAAGTATGCGGAACCAGCCGTGAGGAAGCCATGATTCTGCTTACTGCACTTGAGAACTAAGGCGCTTAAGAAGCATCACCCTTAGACGAGCCTTCACCTCTTCCATATCCATGGTCTTCCCCAGTTCCTTCTCCATGGAAGTAACCCCTTTCGTTTCAAAGCCACATGGATTGATATAGGTGAAATAATCCAGGTTGGTATTCACATTCAGGGCAAAACCATGCATGGTAATATAACGTCCCGACCGAACCCCGATGGCACAGATCTTCCGGGCTTTCACCGGGTGCGTGGCATCCAGCCAGACTCCGGTGGCTCCATCCATCTGGGTAGATTCAATGCCATATTCTTTTAGCAACTCAATGATGGAATCTTCCAGAATGGCAATATATTGTTTCAGTCCCACCCCCAGATACTCCAGGTCCACAATGGGATAGCCCACTATCTGGCCCGGACCATGATAGGTGATGTCGCCCCCCCTATTAGTTTTAAAGTAGGTGGCTTTTATCTTATCTAAAAAATCCTTTTTAATGAGCAGATTATGCTCATCCCCACTTTTTCCCAGGGTATATACATGGGGGTGTTCACAAAACAGGAGGTACTGTCCGGGACGCTGTCCCTCTCCTCCATTCTGCTTATACGCCACCAGCGCGTCGAAACGTTCCTCCTGGTATTCCCAGGCCTTCCCGTACTCAATCGTCTCCAGGTCTTCAAATATAATGTCAGGTTTATCCTTCATCGCAAGTGTTTTTTAGCGTGATAGGAGGACCTGACCAGCGGACTGGACTCCACCTCACGGAATCCTCTCTCAAGGGCCTTTTCCCGGTAGGACTGAAACTGGTCGGGGTGTACATACTCCACCACAGGCATATGCACCATGCTGGGCTGAAGGTACTGACCTATGGTAAGCACTTCACAACCCACCTCCCTGAGATCATCCATAGTCTTCAGGACTTCAGACTCTTCCTCACCAAGTCCAAGCATAATACCCGATTTTGAAACAAGGCTTGAACTGGCTATCTGCCCTACTACCTCCAGGCTGGTACGGTATTTCGCCCTGCTGCGAATCGCCGGAGTCAGCCGCTCGATGGTCTCCAGGTTATGGGAGATCACCTCTGGCGCTTCATCAATCACAAGTGCTACCAGTTCTGGTATCGCATCAAAATCAGGAATCAGGGTTTCCATGGTAAGCCCTGGCAACTCTTGCTTCAGTGTACGGATGGTAAAGGCCCAGAAACCGGCGCCCTTATCGGCTAAATCGTCCCTGTCGACCGAGGTTAACACTGCATGATCAATACCCATGGTCCGTATGGTCTCCACCAGCCTGTGCGCCTCGTGTTCATCCACAGGCAGGGGCTTACCTGTCTTCACCGCACAAAACTTGCATGAACGGGTACAGACCTCACCAAGAATCATGAATGTGGCTGTGCCGGCAGCCCAGCACTCCCCTATGTTCGGACAATTTCCACTGGTGCAGATGGTATGCAGGCCATGTTTATTGACCTGCTCTTTTACCTGCATATAATGATCTCCTCCCGGCATCTGCATCCGCATCCAGGGCGGAAGTCTTTTACGACCTTTCAGTCCCTCTTTTCCCTCATCCTGTTTCATCCTGCAAAGATAGCAGAAAGCCCTCTCTTTTCACTACTTTTAAGCTTTTCAAAAACAGCTTTTACTAATGAAGAATGAGCTTCTAACCCTGGTGAAAAGGGTTCAGGCTATCGCCGAGAGCGGACTCCACTATACCGAAAGTGACTGGGACAAAGATCGGTACACAGACCTGGAGAGAATTGCCATGGAGATGATGTCGAAAATTACAGATCAGCCACTGGAAGTGATCGCTTTGGCCACACCTGAGCACTACGGCTACAAAACACCGAAAATTGATGTGCGTGCGGTCATCATCAACGAGAAAAATGAGATATTGCTTGTAAAAGAGCGTGTGGACCTGCGCTGGTCAATGCCAGGCGGCTGGTGTGATATCGGGTTCACGCCAAAAGAGGTAGCAGAAAAGGAAGCCCTCGAAGAAGCTGGAATCACTGTTAAAGCGGGACGTTTGCTGGCCTTGCTGGATAAAAAGTGCCACGAGCACCCGGAAGACCTGCATTACACCTACAAGATATTTATCGAGTGCAAGGCTGAGGATTATTCAATTTCAACAGGCATGGAAACCCTCGACGTCGCATTCTTTAAACAGGATGTTTTGCCCGAACTATCCACTCCCCGAAACACGAAAGCGCAAATCGACACGATGTTCGATTACCATTACAAGAAAATCAGCTGGCCGATTGTTGACTAATTCGCACTCAGCTCAAAAGGATATACCACTTTCCAGTCCGTCTTCATATCAATTACGGTCCAGGCGTTATTCTCAGCCTCGTCAAGGCCCTTATCAAGCCGGCCAATATGCGAATCTCTGTCATAAGCCCATTCCCGCTCAGCATCGGTATGGTGCAGATAGAGCATGAAGCTTAAGTGCTCATTTGAGTCTGTGTACTGCATCATCTGAAGGTCACCATCTGAATTCCCAGAACAGAAAATGGGTTTGCGTCCTATAAATCGCTGGATGCCCACCGGTTTCCCTTCCTTATCATCAATAAAGTCCAGTTCAGGCAAACGCCTGATTTCAGGGCCATTATCTCCAATCACAAATTCCGTCTTGATGCTGCTGCCGATTACCTGGTCGCGGGGAATTCCATAAACTTCCTCCACCCAAACGCGCATAAAATCGATCCCTCCACCTGAGACTATAAAAGTCTTGAATTCATTGTCCCGCAAATAATCAAGCAGTTCCAACATGGGCTGATAAACAAGCTCATTGTATGGCCTGTCGAAACGCGGATGCCTGGCTGTCGAAAGCCATTGAGCCACATCTGCTTCAAACTCCGCCGAAGTATTTCCCGCATGGGTGCCCATAACCACTTCAAGAAGACCATGTTCACCAAAAGAGGCTAATGTCTCAAGATCATCTTCAAGAATGGACTGAAAGGGTTGCCGGCTGTTCCACTCGGGATGATCTGCCGCCATGGCCTTCACCTGATCGATGGCAAAAAACAATTGAAAGTAGGCCGGCTGCTCCGACCAGAGATTGCCATCATTATCAAATACGGCAATCCTGTCAGGAACTGGTACAAAGCCACCGCTTTGCTCGTTGGTCACGGCATCAACGAAACTCATGATCGCTTTCTTGGTCTGACCCTCATTCCAGGAAGGAAGCGGATCGCCCGATTCAAGAGCTTCAGGCTGAGTGGTGGTGCAGCCCCAGAGGGCCAGCAGCAAGATAATCGAGGTCAAATACTTCATCATAGATTTTTTATAGTTCATAAATAAGTTACATTATTATGACCATTTCTATCAGTCCCGGAGCATTGGGTTAATAGCTTTTGATCCTTTGGCACTTTTACTTTGTGGATAAAAAAAAGCTGCACCTGGGGTAATTGCCCGGCGCAGCCATTAATACATAGTATGATTACTATCAGCTTCTTATTACTGCGCACCAGGATGGGTCGTCAATTGCTGAACCACCTTGTCGACACCCAGTGAACTACCCATTACAGGTGGGAAATCCTTAAAAGTGGATAAAAATTCACCAGCAAGAGCCTGGGCGGGCACAAACAACCACATGTTGTCGCCATACCACCTTGTATACATGGCAGACTTCCATGAAACTTCATATGGATCAGCCCTCAGGTTAATTACGATAGGCCATGCAGGCGTCTTCCGATAAGCTTCATTGATGGAACCTTCCATGATGGTGAAATGTAACTTCCAGTTGTTATACCTGATGGCATTCAAATTTCCACCTGCATCAAAGTAGAAGATCCCCTTCCTTGGAGCCTCTGCCACTTCTCCCTTGAAGTAAGGCATCAGATTATAACCATCCATGTGGATTTTGAAGTTTTTATCTCCCACCTGGTAGCCGGTAAGAAGCTTCTCTTTCACATCCGGGACACCTGCAGCGGCGAGCATGGTAGGTAACATATCCTCGTGGGAGAAAATATCATTGTAAATGGTTCCGGGTTCAATCACGCCGGTCCACTTGATGACAGAGGGAACACGGAAACCACCTTCCCAGGTAGAACCTTTCTCTCCAGCAAAGGGAGTGGTACCCCCATCAGGCCAGGTAAACTTCTCTGCACCATTGTCAGTGGAGTACATAATCATGGTATTATCATAAATACCCAACTCTTCCAGTTTGGCCAGAACTTTTCCGATAGCCTTATCGTGCTCGACCATGCCATCAGGATAAAGACCAATTCCGGTTACTCCCACGCTCTCCTCCTTCAGGTGAGTCCATACGTGCATTCGGGTGGCACTGAGCCATACAAAGAATGGTTTTCCATCCGCATGGGCCTTTTCAATAAAAGCAATAGCTGCATCGGTAAATTCTTCATCTGCAGTTTCCATGCGTTTCCGGGTCATTGGACCAGTGTCTTCAATTCTACCATCTGAATAGGAGTGCAACACGCCGCGGGGACCAAATTTCTTGTGAAACTCGGGATCTTTGGGATAATAGTAAGTCTCTGGCTCCTCTTCTGCATTAAGGTGATAGAGATTTCCGAAAAACTCATCAAAGCCATGCGCCGTGGGAAGGTGCTCATCCCGGTCACCCAGGTGGTTTTTACCAAATTGACCCGAGGTATAACCCTGGGGCTTCAGTAATTCTGCAATGGTAGCCTGGTTGTCCTGGATACCCTGTTTGGCTCCAGGCATACCAATGGTCAACAGACCAGTACGAAAGGGATGCTGACCAAGGATAAAGGCAGCCCGTCCTGCCGTACAGGACTGCTGAGCATACCAGTCGGTAAACATGGCTCCTTCATTGGCGATGCGATCGATGTTGGGGGTCTGGTAACCCATCATCCCATGGTTGTACTTGCTGATATTGGCCCAGCCAATATCATCGCCCCAGATCACCAGGAAGTTGGGCTTGTCAGTCTTGCCCTTTCCAAATGACACAGCGGAGATTAAAATTAGTCCGATTAAAACTGAAATTTTTCTCATAATGGAAAATAAAAAATGTTTAAATGTTCTTGTAGTAAACTGTTAAGAGATCGAATTGTACCAATATAATAAGCTAAGATCTGTTTAACTTATTTATGTGTTTAACAAACGAATAATGAGAATGTTCGCAAGAAAAATTGCGACATAAAGAGGACTTATAATTTATACTCAAAACCAACCAGGGTAATAGCCCAATCCGTTTTCTCGGTGGATCCTGACAGAGGCTTACTGTCAAAACTGTAATAAAAGGTCCATTTCAGATAGAAATCATTAAACACCTCCCATTTCAGACTTGAGTCCACATCACTTCGGACCCTTCCCGGATCATTGAGGCTTGGGTAGGCAGTCGCTGTCAGATTAAAGGAAACTTCTGGATCATCATAGATGAATACCGAATAACCAGCCCCTAAAATCCCCTCCAGGTTCACCTGGTGCTCCCCTTGTGAGTTTTCCCTGTTCCCCTGGAGTCCCAATGCAGCATAGAGATGAGAAAAATTAGTTTTCACGATGCTTTTGCCTCCTCCCAAACCCAAAGAAGTCCTTAAGTCCAGCTGAAGTTCAGAATTGCTCTCAGCTGTAAACTGTGAGAGCATAAACCAGTTGTCCGGCAATACCCTTCTAAAAGTCACATTTCCATTCTGACGTTGGCTGCTACCCGACTGAGGATCCTTTGTGAGGATCCCGTCGTAGGCAAGGATTACCTGGTTCTTCCTCGCAAGGTATTCAATTGTGCCATTCAGGTTAACTTGCAGCACTTCACTGGCCTTTACATAACTAAAACCCGAGCTTACGGAGCCATCCAACCTATTGGCGAAACTGTCGTTTACCGGTTTAAGTGAAACGATCCGGATCAGTTCGATTAAGAGCGGATCTCCGGTCCTGTGCCAGATATAACAGCTACCCTCAACACCGGCAGACAATAACTTCCCATAGAGGATCTCTCCTTTATCCAGGACAATCCGCATATTGGTCAGAATCTTTACACTGTCTACTTTATTCCACTCTACTCTAATAGTCGACGCATCGTCAGTTGACAATCTTAATTGATTATTTTCAAGGGATTTAACCTCAGCAGTTATCCGGTCTCCATGCTGAAAATAAATAGTGTCGACTTTGGATGCAAATAGTGAATCAGGAACTACACTGGATAGGATCAGTGAGAAAATGAAAATATGTATGCGTTTGAAATATATCATCACCTACCTGCAGGAACCATCTAATTTACTAATTGTTCCCCGCTTTTAAAAACTCCATAAATCGGGTCTTAAAATTTTGATGGGGCGTTTAGTAATAAATCGCTTTACAAAATTAAGACGAATATTTCCGGTGTGATATCCCATCCAGTTACCCTCCTCTCCAACCTGGTTCGCCATTGAAAAACGTATAAAGCTTAGTCCCAGGTAATAAGTTGCATTGTTATAGCCCAGCGATACGCGGGATGTGTTATTCAGCCCCAGGGTAATTCCATTGCGATAGGTCTCTGATGTGTTCGTATTGTGTATCCAGTTATACCCACCCGAAAAGCCAATCGTTGACGAAAGAGAAAAATAAAGGCTCTCTCGCCAGACAAAGGTATATGCATAACCTCCATTAATCCCTGCATTAAAAATATCGGCCTGATTAAATGGCTGATTTCCCAGAAAGCCCATGGAAGGAATATCTCCTCCAATAGTCACTGAATCACTCATACCCAACATCCAGTATGCTTCGATTCCGGCAATGGGAGAACCGGCGCTCTTTCTTTGGAATTGATTCTGCAAAAAAGATGCCTTGTATGAATAACGCTCAGAGTTGAAGAGATACTGCAAGTTGAGCCCGATCATATTGGTTCTCAGGTCACCCCTGAGGGGCATGTATGGCTTAGAGTTGTAACCCGGAAATACAGCTTCCGGATTCTTAATATAGAACCCCTTGTTCCACTGAAGATAAAGATCTACAATGTAGCTTCTGTTAATAAAATGGGTTTGCAGGTCAATATATTTCGATTCACCATAGATATCATCATCCTTATTGATGAAGGGCATTTTCACTGCAAGGTTTAAGGTCAGAAAGCTATAGGTATAGCCTAAGCCAAGCAAAAGGTTGTCATTGGTTCTGTATTGAATCCAGGGACTGAATAATCGTTCAGACAGGTCGTATCCGTTTTGTTTCCTGGAAAGAAATACCCTGGTGGTAAGTTCATCCTTATAAGCTGTGATATAGCTGGTATCATATTTTACCTGTTCAGTCTCCCCTAATATTTGAGATTTTCCCATTTGGGGAAGAAAAAGGAAAGAAACGATTAGAAAAACAAGTGTCTTCAAGCAATCCATAATCACAAAAATAGCATAGTTATTGATTCATTAACAGATAGTTTCCACTAATGTGTATATTTACATGTATGAAAAAAATCCTGATTATTTCTTTTATTTTGCTGACCACACTTTCCGGCATTGCCAGCGGACAGGCAGCGCTGCTGGTTCTGATCTTTGGAGAAAAGGCGGCCACTGAAAATTTTCATTTCAGCCTGAAGGTCGGAATGAACTACTCCATTATTAACGGATATGAGGAGGGTACAAACAGGATTGGGGGAAATTTTGGTCTGATCAATAATATCAAACTCACTGAAAAATTTTCCCTGACACCCGAGTTTCTCGCCCTTTCGGGTCGCGGCATCAAGGATGTGCCGGTTTTGACTACCGGAAATCCGGATCTGGATGATCTCCTTGTCGATCCCAACTCGACCGACCGGAAGTTAAGTTACATTGATATTCCCATACTGCTCAAGTATAAATTAAGCCCCCGCTTCAGTCTTTCGGCCGGTCCGCAACTGAGTTTTCTGACCGGAGCAACTGATATTTACAAATCAAGTCCCTTCGACGAGGCCATTCTCACCACGGAACTTGACATCAAGGATGTCCTGAATAAGGTGGATCTGGCCGCAGCAATAGACCTTACTTATATACTGGCAGAACCAGTGAACGGCAAGGGTATAAACTTGTTTATCAGATTCACCCAGGGATTCATTGACATTGTGAAGGATAATTCAGGAAAACGGCTTACAAATACAACCATCCAATTTGGGGGAGCTTTCCCATTTGTTGAAAAGCCAAATTAGAAAATTTGGATAAAGTTTTCAATCCGGTTGAACCGAACTTCCATTTAACCGTTATACAAGCTATAAAAACAATAAAGCCCTATGAAAACTAAATTCACTAATTTTTTATTTGCCCTGTTTGTTGTCCTGACCTTATCCTTTTCGCAGGATTTAAATGCCCAGGCAATTGAGATAAATGGCTTTACAGGCTGGCAACTGGGAGGAACAGCCAAACTCTATGATGGCGACTTCAGGATAGATGATGCCATGAACTATGGAGGCAAGATTGCTGTTGGCATGTCGACCACCACCTTTGCCGAACTTTCCTACATGCGTTCTGACACAGAGGGTGACTGGTTTCCATACGGTCTTACAGGGACTCCTGTCAGAAACATTCCTTTCAGCTCAAATTACATCCATCTCGGAGGTCTGCAGGAAGTAGATATGGGCGTAGTAAGGCCCTTTATGACCATCGGGATGGGACTTGCTATCTGGGACCCTAAAACATCACAGTTAAGTACAAAGACCCAGTTCAGTGCCACAGTCGGAGCCGGTGTAAAAATATGGCTGACCGATTTCCTGGGAATCAGGCTCCAGGGATCGATGTTGATGCCCATGGTTTTTAATGGTTTTGGCTTTGGATGCGGAATTGGTGGTGGCGGAACCAATTGCGGCACCAATGTTTACACCCGGATTACCCCATTTCAAGGTGAATTTTCAGGGGGCTTAATCATCAAAATTTCCCCCAATTAATTGAATCTAACTATTCAAGTGCTTTTTCCATATCCGAAGGGGAAATCCATCCTCCCCCAAGTGCTTTGTAAAGAAAGATGTAAGCTGATATCTGACTCTTTTTTACCGCGGTAGCTTCCAGTTCAGCACTGAAAAGTGAACGTTCGGTATCCAGTACTTCCAGGTAGGCAGCCTGTCCGCCATCATAACGATCTCTCGATAACAGGGCCGCATTGGCTGCCGCCTCACGCTGCCTTTCACGTGCCTCGCGCTCCCTTTTATAGGTATTAATATCTATAAGGGCATCATCCACCTCTCTGAAGGCATTCAGCACCGACTGTTCATAAGCATAAAGCGCCTGCCGGGCCACTTCCTCCTGGATTTCTACCCGCCGCTTGTTCTTTCCCCAGCTAAATATAGGTCCCAGGATACTCCCCCCAATGCTATAAATAAAGGATTGGCCACTAAGTAAATTGGTCAGGTCAGTGCTGGCCTGGCCCAGGGCCCCTGTAATGCTGAATGAAGGGTAGCGCATGGCCTGGGCCACACCAATGCGAGCAGTCTCCGCATAAAACAGCTGTTCGGCCTGCACAAGATCCGGACGACGCTGAAGCAATTCGGAAGGTACACCCACAGGAATCTCAGGTAATTCTCCCAGCTCCCGAAGACTGCCTCGTTCAAGATTTCTGGGATTTTGCCCAAGCAGAATATTCAGATAGTTCTCGGTACGTCCCACCAGTCTTTCATAAACAGGTATTGCTGTTGCTGCAATGGCCTCCTGCTGCTGAGCCTGGTTCAAATCTATCTCGGGAACGGTTCCATGCATAAATCGCTGCTCAATGATCCAGAGCGATTCCTTCCGGGTTGCCCAGGTCCTTCTCGAAATCTCAAGCCTTTGATCGTAGTCAAGAAGCTGAAAATAGCCATCAGCCACTGCCGTAATCAGGCTCACCTGAACCAGGCGCAGTGCTTCCTCCGAAGCTGCAATTTCAGCCCTGGCAGCCTGGTTGGAGCGTCTCACCTTGCCCCAGAAATCAAGCTCCCAGTATACATTGGGTGTGATGGAAACACCTCCACCAACACCCGAAGAAGGACTCATCGGATTGGGATCTCCATAGGACCCAGACACATCATAGCCAAACCGGGGAAAAAGGTCTGCCTTGGAAACACCCAGCACCGCATAAGCCTGTTCAATCCTGGACATGGCAATAAGCACATCCTGGTTGTTCTCCAGGGCAAGGTATATCATAGTATCCAGTACAGGCTCATTAAATAGCTCCCACCAGGCCAGGTTAATCATGCTATCTCCGGCAATGCTGTCATACCTGAATTGCTCTGCCGTTTCCACCGTCGTTTTCCCCAGATTGGGACCAACCATACACCCCGTTGCCAGGAGAACGAGCGAAAACGATATTAAAATGGGTTTTATAATTTTCATTTTCTCAACATTATTGATCAATTGCTTTTTCTTCCAGTATTTTAGAATCTCTTTTTTGCTCATACTTACCCAGTTTCCCGATTAGTACAAACAACATGGGATAAAAGAAGACTCCCAGTAAGGTGGCCATGGTCATTCCTCCCAGAAGAGCCATACCCATCACCTTCCTGGCTTCGGCACCCGCACCACTTGCCACAACAAGCGGGAAAATACCCAGTATAAATGAGAAAGCGGTCATCAGGATGGGACGGAATCTGAGTTTTGCCGACTCCCTTGCCGACTCCACAAGGCTCAATCCTTCATCAAATTTCAACTTTGCAAACTCCACGATTAAAATGGCATTTTTAGCTGCCATAGCAATCAGCATGACCAGGGAAATCTGGGTAAACACATTGTTCTCAAAGGTCGGACTGAAGAACCGGGCCACCATTAAAAACAACATGGCACCAAACACAGCAAAGGGTGTCCCCAGCAATATACTGAAAGGCAAAGTCCAGCTTTCATATTGCGCTGCCAGAATTAAAAAGACAAAAATCAGGGCGAAAAGGAAAACGATATTTCCTGATCCCGATGCCGCTTTCTCCTGGTAGGACATATTGCTCCACTCATAGCCCATATCAAAAGGTAATACCTCTGCGGCCACCTCCTCAAGAGCATCCAATGCCTGGGTGGATGAGTAGCCGGGAGCCGGAGCCCCCCCAATCTCTACAGCCCTGTATAGGTTATACCTGTATGTATATTCAGGCCCCGAGATCTTATTCACACTCACAAGCGTTGACAGCGGGATATCTTCTCCATCCCTGTTTTTTACGAAGAACAGGGAAAGCTGATCCTCGTTCTGCCTGTATTCCGGTTCTGCCTGCACATAGGCCTTGTAGAGCCGTCCAAAACGATTGAAGTCATTCACATAGGCACCTCCCAGGAATGCACTGATAGTTGTATAAAGATCGTTAAGATCCACTCCTGTTTTCAGCACCTTATCACGATTAATTTCCACCGAGCGCTGTGGAGTATTGGCCTGGAAAGTGGTATATGCATTGCCAATTTCAGGACGCTGATTCGCCGCAGCAATAAACTTCCCAGCCTGTTCTGAAAGGTAATCAATGCTGTTCCCCCCCTTGTCCTGAAGCATCATTGTAAAACCTGCACCGGTCCCCAATCCCGGAATAGCTGGAGGGCCAAAAGCAAAAACCTGCGCCCCCGGAATCTCCTGGTAAAAGGCAATATTAAGTTTCTTTGCAAGTTCAAGTGCCGTAATATCCCTCTCCTTCCAGTCAGTAAGAGTAATAAAAACGACTCCAGAGTTAGTGGACATACTCCCCGAAAGCAGATTAAATCCTGAAACCGCAGTAACATATTGCACTTCTTCAAAGTCTTTCAAAATACCTTCAATTTTGGCCATTACAGCATCGGAGCGCTGTAGGGAAGCGGCATCGGGCAGTTGCATATTCACAAAAACATATCCCTGATCCTCTTCGGGTACAAAGCCTCCGGGTACAAATTTCGAAATAAGTACAATGGATGCAGAGAGGATCACGATAAAGACCACTCCCCGCTTTAGCTTCCTGGTGAGGATGTTGGTAAACTTCATATAACCCACCGAGGTCCTGTCAAAGCCCTTATTAAATTTCCCGAAGAACCAACCCAGGGGGCCCTTCATGGGTTCGGGTTTCTTCAGAAGCAAGGAACACAAGGCCGGACTGAGTGTCAATGCATTCAGAGAGGAAAATACAACAGATACAGCTACTGTAATTGCAAATTGCTGATATAGCCGGCCGGTAATTCCGCCCATGGATGCTACAGGAATAAATACAGCCACCAGCACCAGTGTTGTAGCAATAACCGGTGCTGTAACCTCTTTCATTGCATGAATGGTGGCCTCTTTGGAATTCATTCCTTTTTGAAGGTTCACCTGCACTGCTTCCACCACCACAATGGCATCATCCACAACAATCCCGATGGCAAGCACCAGTCCAAGAAGAGATAAGACATTAATGGTAAACCCAAGTAAGGGGAATATGGCAAAAGCACCAATAAGGGAAACAGGAATAGCAATGGTTGGAATTAATGTAGCTCTGAAATCCTGAATAAACACAAAAACCACCAGGATGACCAGGGCCA
This sequence comes from uncultured Bacteroides sp., assembly GCA_964601975.1. Lineage (GTDB taxonomy): Bacteria > Bacteroidota > Bacteroidia > Bacteroidales. The sequence goes on along the minus strand of CAZRPW010000036.1, from coordinate 4,986 downwards.
GTGCAATCAAAAGAGTAATCACAATTTCCTTGATCCCTGCAGTTATGGGAAGCGTGGAATCAAGACCCACCTCATAATTGACCCCTTCCGGAAAAGAACCTTTCAGATCATCCATAGCAGCTGTAACCTGGCTTGCCAGATCAACAGCATTGGTTCCCGGAGCCTGGTAGAGTGTGATAAGGGCACAGTCTTTATCGGCAAAACGGGTAACCACATTGTATGATTCCACGCCAAGCTCAACAGTAGCAACATCACTAACCTTAACCTGGGAGCCATCACTTAATGTCCTGATTACAATGGCTCCGAATTCTTCTTCGGAAACCAGTCGCTCAGGCATCCTTACACTATAGGTGAAATCTGTACCCTCGGGTGCTGGTTCAGCACCAAATTTCCCACCAGGTACGACCACATTCTGAGCCCGGATGGCAGAAGTGATTTCAGGAACAGTAATACCCAGGTGGGCCAGTTTGTCGGGTTGAACCCAGATTCGCATCGAGTAATCGCTGGCTCCAAGCACATTCACCCGACCGACTCCTTTAATTCGTGCCAGGATATCCTTAATGTTTATTAAAGCGTAGTTCCCCAGAAAATCCTGGTCATACCGCCCATCAGAATAAAGTGAAATAGCCATGATCATACTGCTCATGGTCTTGTCGGTATTCACGCCTATTCGCTTCACCTCTTCCGGAAGCTTAGGCGTTGCAGAGGATACCCGGTTTTGAGAGAAAACCGTATTCATATCCGGATCGGTACCCACCTCAAAAGTAATCTGAATATTCATGGATCCATCATTGGCATTGATGGATTTCATATAGATCATGTTATCGACCCCATTGATCTGCTGTTCCAGGGGAGTGGCTACCGACTGCTCCACATTGAGGGCATTGGCCCCGGTATAATTTGCCCTGACTTCCACCATAGGTGGGGTAATATCAGGGTATTGTTCCATTGGCAGTTGAAGCAGCGATAAGGTTCCAACTATGAGTATAACGATGGCAATCACCATCGCCACAATCGGACGTCTGACGAAAAAATTACCCATTACTCCTGGTTTTCTGATTGTGAAACGGAAATTTCTTTTAGAACCGGGGTTACTTTAACACCGCCCTTCACTTTCTGAAGACCTTCATATACGACTTTCTCACCGGGTTCAAGACCTGAAGAAACAATCATATAGCTGGTTTCATAGGAGGAAAGAACCTCGATCTTACGGAACTCAACTTCATTGTTTTTATTCACCACAAAAACACTGTAGTTTCCCTGCATCTCCTGAACACAGCGCTGGGGAATCAGTAATCCGCCTTTGAGAACATTGATAACTCCCCTCACTTTTGCAAATTGCCCCGGACGAAGAATGCTTTCAGTATTAGGAAAGGAAGCCTGCAGTAATATGGTACCGGTACTGGCATTCACCTGTCTGTTTGCAAATCGTATCCTGCCTCCTTCGGGATAGATTGTCCCATCAGAAAGGATCAATGTTAGTGCTGTTCTGGGTTGATTATCCCTTTTGACAGAAGGATCGGCTTCGCTTATAAAACGGGCGATCTCCAGATACTTTTCCTCCGGCAGATGAAAATTAACCAGGATGGTATCGATCCTTGAAACCTCATTCATAACCACATTGCCAATTCCCTTTCCTACATAATCGCCCGGATATACCTCCGTTTTCCCTATGATTCCATTGATGGGTGAATAGACCTTTGTATATCCTAACTCGATCCTTGCAGAATGCATATTTGCCTCAGCAGCCTCGACCGAAGCCAAAGCCGCATCACGTTGGGCAACAGCGGCATCCAGATCACTTGCACTTACTGCTTTTTTTTCCGCAAGAGGTTTAATCCTGACCAGGTCACTTTCAGCTTTCACCAACATGGTGTTGGCCTCTGCAAGCTGTCCCTGTGCCACTGCAACCTTTGCCTCGTAAGGTTCCGGGTCAATTGTATAGAGCAATTGTCCCTTTTTCACTTTCCTACCCTCTTCGAAATGGATGCCTTCCAAAAAGCCATCCACGCGGGCCTGAATGGAAATATCGAACAACCCATAGGTCTGTCCCACAAATTCCTCCATCAGGGGAATATCCTGTTGTATAACTTCAACCACCTGCACATCCGGAGGAGCAGGGCTTGTGACACTTTTCTCTTTACATCCGGCAAGGATCACGATGACCATCAGCACTATCGCTGACATCTGGAATAAACGTTTCATTAATTCAGCTGTTTGAAAGGGTTATGATCAAATCCAATAACAACTAAGTTAAGCATTTGTTTTATTATCCTTATCTCGCTCAAAAAAAATACCAACTGAGGGTAAAACACGCGGAAACAACAAGCAAAACTAAGATCTTATATACCTTTGTCGGGTACCATTATTCTATAGGCTGGTTAAAAGATTCTTCGCCATGAAAAGCTATCCAATACTCTTACTTGTTATTGTTTCGACGCTGCTTACCACCTGCACTTCGGGAAGTGAAAAATTGCCCCCCCAAAAAAAAGAAGGAATTAAGCTTTCACCTGAGCAGGCTAATTTCCTTGCCGAATTACCGCTGGCATGTATGCAGACCGAGTATCCCAACAAGCTGGGACAAACCCTGGGAAGTGAAGCCGACCTGGGAGAACCCCAGCAACTTCACCCTGCCTTTTATGGCTGTTTCGACTGGCATTCGGCGGTTCACGGACACTGGTCCCTGGTGCGGCTACTCAAATCCTTTCCTGATTTGGATAAGGAAGAAGAGATCCGTAAGAAATTACAGGAAAACCTGTCGGCCGGTAACATCCTGGCAGAGCTGGCTTATTTCCAGGGTGAGCACAGCAGCTCCTATGAAAGAACTTATGGCTGGGGCTGGCTGCTAAAGCTGGCCGAGGAGCTGCATACCTGGGACGATCCCCAGGGCTCAGTACTTGAACAGAATCTGCAGCCACTTACTGAGCTCATCGTTGAGCGATATATTGAATTCCTCCCAAAACTGAACTATCCCATCCGGGTGGGCGAGCATACCAATACTGCCTTTGGCTTGTGCTTTGCCTGGGATTATGCAAACACCCTTAAAAATGATACACTGAAAACAGCTATTGAATCCCGTTCGAGGGAATTCTACCTGGGTGATATGGGCTGCCCCATGAACTGGGAACCCAGCGGATACGACTTCCTCTCCCCCTGCCTGGAGGAGGTGGACCTGATGCGCAGGGTGCTGGATGAGGATGAATTCATGGAGTGGATGAATGGCTTCATGCCCGGGCTTAAGTCCGTAGGTTACAGGCTAGAACCCGGGGTTGTTTCTGACCGGAGCGACGGGAAACTCGTGCATCTCGACGGATTGAATTTCAGCAGGGCATGGGTTCTGTATGGACTTGCTGAACAATATCCTGAATATGCTCACCTGGTGGAAGTCGCCAATGATCATATCAATTATTCTCTTCAAAACCTGGTGGGTGATTCGTACGAGGGAGGGCACTGGCTGGGCTCATTTGCAATCTACGCATTAAGCAGGTAATTTTACGCCATGGAAAAAGTGGAGATCAGGCAGAACATCCTGAAGGAGATCGAAAAGGTTGAGAAAAGAATTGAGGAGTATAAGGACTTAACACAACCGGTGGAACCCGATTGTGCCATCGGGCGTGTCTCCCGAATGGATGCCATCAACAATAAAAGTGTGACCGAAGCCTCCCTGCGACAGGCCCGGGAAAAACTGAGAAGCCTACAGAGAGTAATGTCACAACTGGGAACCAAAGACTTTGGACTTTGTATTAAATGTGGTAAACCCATACCCCCCGCGCGAATTCTTTACAGACCCGAGAGTCTTACCTGCGTTAATTGCGCAAAATAATCGTACCTTTGCATTTTATTTGCAATTAGCTAATTAGCAAATTAGCAATTAGTTATTAGCTATTTACCCATTTACCATTTACTATTTACCATTTACCATTTACCATTTACCATTTACCATTTACCATTTACCATTTACCCATTTACCATTTACCCATTTACCCATTTACTATTTACTATTTACTATTTACCATTTACCATTTACCATTTACCATTTACCATTTGCTAATTACTATTTTATGATCACAGTTTCAGGCTTAAGAATTCAATTTGGAAAAAGAATACTGTTCCAGGATGTAAATATGAAGTTTACCCAGGGGAACTGTTATGGCATTATTGGCGCCAACGGGGCAGGGAAATCCACCTTCCTTAAGGCCATTTCAGGAGATCTGGATACCACGGCCGGACACATATCACTGGGTCCGGGCGAAAGGCTTTCAGTACTAAGCCAGGATCACTTTGCCTTTGATCAGCACACCGTGCTGAATACCGTTTTAAAGGGCCACACAAGGCTATGGGAGGTGATGAAGGAGAAGGAAGCCATCTATGCCAAAGTGGACTTCAGCAATGAAGATGGCATCCGGTCGTCCGAACTGGAGGAAGAATTTGCTGACATGGATGGCTGGAACGCCGAGAGTGATGCCGCCACCCTGCTGAGTAACCTGGGGGTTAAAGAATCACTTCATGATACAATGATGAAAGACCTGAGTGGTAAGCAGAAAGTAAGGGTCCTGTTGGCCCAGGCACTCTTTGGAAAACCCGACAACCTTCTATTGGATGAGCCTACTAACGACCTGGACCTGGATACGGTGACCTGGCTTGAAAATTACCTTGCTAACTACGAAAACACCGTTCTGGTGGTATCCCATGACAGGCACTTTCTGGATGCAGTCAGTACCCATACCGTGGATATTGATTTTGGGAAGATCCAGATGTTTGCCGGCAACTACAGCTACTGGTACGAGAGCAGTCAGCTTGCCCTGAGACAGCAGCAAATGCAAAATAAAAAGGCCGAGGAAAAGAAAAAGGAACTGCAGGAGTTTATTGCGCGCTTCTCGGCCAATGTGGCCAAGTCTAAGCAAACCACCAGCCGCAAAAAAATGATTGAAAAGCTGAATATTGAAGATATCCAGCCCTCCACCAGAAAGTACCCCGGTATTATAT
>CAZRPW010000035.1:2376-36263 GCA_964601975.1 uncultured Bacteroides sp. | reverse complement strand
TTTTAAAGTACTGCAGACATTCGGTAAGTAACTTTTCTGAATCCACCGGAACCACCCCTGCCTTTTCACATACCTGACCGCCGGCAAGATTAGAGATGGCTGCTGTTTCAGGAGCCTCCAGTCCGGCAATCAAACAAAGGGCAGCTACAGAAATTACCGTATCTCCGGCGCCCGATACATCCGCAATATCTCTCACCACCGCGGGGATATGAACATAGGCCCCCTCATGGGCGGAAAGTATTCCCTGCTCACTGAGTGTCACAAGAAAAGTTTCAATTTCCTGCTCCTTCTGGAAATCCATTACTGCCTTTGAGAGCCCTTCAATATCCTTTTTGTCATATTCCAGGTCCAGGCCCTGCAGCAATTCCTTTAAGTTGGGTTTGAACAATTGTACCTTCTTATAGGCCTTAAAACTCCTGAACTTGGGATCCACAAGAACGGGTACCGAGACTTTCCCGGCCTCTTCGATCAAACGGGTAATCACCCCGGGAGCCAGAACCCCCTTATCATAATCCTGAAGGATCATGGCGTCAATACCTCCACTCTCAAGCAGGTCTTTTACAAGTCCCAGGAACTTATCCTGCACGCTGGCGGAAATAAAGATGTCCATCTCCTCATCGACCCTGAGCAAGTGCTGGTTGCCTGAGATTACCCTTGTTTTCTGGGTGGTCACCCGCTGACTGTCCATCACCAGTCCCAGGTCTGAGAGGTTCTGCTCTTCCATCAATTCCAGGAACATTTGTCCCCTGTGATCTTCACCTATCACAGAACATAAGATAGGGACTGCGCCCATAGCCTTGAGATTCAGTGCCACATTTGCCGCACCACCCAGCCTGTTCTCTTCAATCACACCGGAAACGATGGGCACCGGAGCTTCGGGAGAAACCCTTCCCACCTTACCCCAGAGGTAGGTATCGATCATCACATCGCCAATCACCAGAACTTTCTGGTTTTTAAATTGCTCAAAAAGTATATTGAAGTCTGTAGTATCAAACATCTGCATCTGCTATTAAATCTGCGCAAAGATAGGATTTTATGCTCAAAAGGGATCCACATCAATCGAGATGCGGACCGACCTGTATACCTCGGTGTTCAGGGTTTCGGTCAAAACCGAATCCAGCAATTCCTTGGCCCTTTCAACAGAAGCCTTTCGTTCGATCTTCAAAATGATCTGCTTGATAAAGGTATTGTAAACTTTTCTTACTGGTGGATACTGCGGCCCGTATACCCGGCTGGAAAAGATCGCCTTCAACTCCTTCCCCACCAGGTCGGTGGCCCCATCAAGTATTGAAGGAATTTTATGCCTGAATGAGATCCTGATCATCCTTGTAAAAGGAGGGTATCCGAAAAGCGCTCTTTCTTCCATTTGTTCCCTGAAAAGAGTCTCATAATCATCCCTGAGAATCTGGTCGATCACCGGGTGTTCGGGATCCGAGGTCTGAATAATGACCTTCCCCCTCTTCTTTCGCCTTCCGGCACGGCCACTCACCTGGGAGATCAACTGGTAGGCCCTTTCAAAGGCCCTGAAATCGGGGAAATGCAACATGCTGTCGGCATCCATAACGCCCACCAGGCTGACATTGGCAAAATCGAGCCCCTTGGAGATCATCTGGGTTCCTATGAGGATGTCGAGCCGTCCACTGGCGAAATCCCCAATCACCCTTTCATAGCCTTTTTGTGATCTTGCAGTATCGGTATCCAGTCTTCCGACCCTGACCCCTTCAAATACAAGTGCAATTTCGTCTTCAATCTTCTCCGTACCAAAACCTTTCATGCTCATGTTTGTCCCCGCGCAGGAAGGACAGGCAGTGGGCATATTTTCCTTATAGCCACAGTAGTGGCACTCCAGTTTTCTGCTGATTCGATGGTAGGTCAGGCTCACATCACAGCGGCTGCATTTGGGGATCTCCCCACAATCATTGCAGATAATATAATGGGAGTATCCACGCCTGTTCTGGAAGAGAATCACCTGTTCGCCGGCAGCCAGGGCCTCTTTGATTCCCTGCAGCAGCTGGGGAGTAAAGTGCGAAACCATTTGCTTCCGATGGGTGGCCACCTTGATATTAGCAAGGATCAGCTCGGGCTGCTCAACCGCTCCGTAACGCCCCAGGATGGCTGCATATCCATATTTCCCTTTTCGTGCATTGTAGAGCGATTCGAAAGAAGGTGTGGCCGTACCCATCAGGACCTTTGCTCCGTGGAACAGGGCAAGAACCTGTGCAGTATCCCGGGCATGATACCTGGGAGCAGGATCGTGCTGTTTAAATGTGGTTTCATGTTCCTCATCAATGATTACCAGCCCCAGTTTACTGAAGGGCAGAAAGATGGCCGACCTGACCCCGATAATCACGCCATAGGGTTCTTCATCTGTGAGTCCGAGAAGGTTCCTGTATACATGCACCCTCTCCGAGTCGGTGTAGCGCGAGTGGAAAACCCCTACCCTGTCACCGAAAACGCCCTGAACACGTTCGATAATCTGAGTGGTAAGGGCGATTTCAGGCAGAAGATAAAGTACCTGATTCCCCTGCTCAAGCTGCTCCCTTATAAGGTGTACATACAATTCGGTCTTCCCGCTGGAGGTGACTCCATGCAACAATACGGTCTGTTGTTTCTTAAACTGCTCTTTGATGGAATCCAGGGCCAGGGTCTGTTCGGGATTCAGCTTATTGATTAGCCTGTCAGCCTCTTTCCCCTTATGCATTTCCTCCCGCTGGATTTGCTCCAGCACAGACTTTTTCAGCAGGGCTGAAAGCGCAGCATTGTCTCCCGGATTCCTGATCAGCTGATTTTTGGGAACCCGATCATTCTGGCTGGCTTTATCTATGCCGGACAGTTGCAGGTATCGCTCCAAAAGCTCCTTTTGTTTGGGAGCCCTTCCCAAAACATCCAGGCAAGTGTGAATTGCATTTTCCGTATCCAGCTTTGGTGACAACCCAATATAGGATACGCTTTTTCTGCGCGGCCGGGAACGCATTTTCTCATTGATCTCAACGGCACCTTTTTCAATAAGCTGTTTCAGGATTCTCAGGGGACGTTCGGATATTCCGGTCATTTCGAGGTCCCCTATGGTGAGCTCCCCCTGTTCCTTCACCACTTCATAAAGGAGCCTTTCGTGAGGGTCCAGTTTTCCATCATCCTCATATTCCATACCCATCCTGACCTGCGATTCACTTTCAGGCCTTAGTCCTGATGGCAGTGCAGCCCGCATAACTTCACCCGGACGACACATATAATAGGATGACATCCAATCCCATAACTGCAACTGGGTTTCACGAACATGAGGAAGCTCATCAAGTATTTCGAGTATTTCCTTGGCCTCCTTACCATCTGGTGGCACAGCGTTCAGGGAACGAACAACCGCAGAGTAAATCCTGCGTTTCCCAAAGGAAACCAGTACCCTTTGACCGGGAATCACTTTGCCAAGCAAAGGCTCCGGAATGGCATAGGTGAATATTCCTGCCACAGCCAGCGGGATAATCACCTCTGCAAACCGGGGCTGGTCTGACATTACACCGACAGTATCTCTACCATCGCAAGCTGATCAGGATTCACCCGGTTCTTTAGCTTGATCACCTTACTGAAGGGTACGTGAGTAATCTCATTGTTGTGAAAACCTACCATTATACTTTTCTGATCGTCCAACAAAGCTTCCACAGCTGCAAATCCCATCTTACTGGCAGAAACCCTGTCATGGGCTGAAGGGGTTCCTCCCCGCTGGATATGACCCAGTACAGAAACGCGGGTATCGTAGTCCTTGAAGTCCTCTTTCACTTTTTCGGCAATGGCAAAGGCACCTCCCTCTTCATCTCCCTCGGCCACAATAATGATGTTGCTGGATTTCTTTCTTTTGAATCCCTTCTCCAGGTAGTTCTTCAGGTCATGAACCTGGCCCTGCACCTCGGGGATCAGGATGGCTTCAGCACCACAGGCGATCCCGCTTTTCAGGGCGATAAAGCCAGCATCCCGGCCCATCACCTCTATGAAGAAAAGGCGGTTGTGACTACCTGCTGTATCCCGGATCTTATCCACGGCTTCCACCACGGTATTCAGGGCGGTGTCATAGCCGATGGTGTAGTCGGTTCCATAAATATCATTGTCAATGGTACCCGGTATCCCAATAAAAGGAATATCGTAGTATTCATCGCAAAAAACCCTGGCCCCGGTGAGTGAACCATCTCCGCCAATCACCACCACTGCATCGATTTCTGCAGCCTTCAGATTATCATAGGCCAATTTTCGGCCTTCCGGCTCCATAAATTCCTTACTGCGTGCCGTCTTTAAAATGGTACCTCCTTTTGCAAGAATATCACTCACGCTATGCGCCTTGAGTTTCACCATATGGTTATTGATCATTCCATGATATCCATGACGTATTCCAACAACCTCGAGTCCGTTATAGATGGCTGTACGTGTAACACCCCTGATGGCAGCATTCATTCCGGGAGCATCTCCACCAGAAGTTAATACCCCTATTTTTTTTATTTTACCCATTCTCTTTCTTATATAAAGTGCAAAATTAAGGATTTTTGTATTAAGACAATATGAACTTTTTGACCTGGAGGCTGACCGCTTCTAATTGCTCCATCGAAGTAGAGGTAGCGCCACTGATCCCTATTGAATCTGCGCCCTCAAACCACTTTATCTCCAACTCACTTTTATCTGATATCCAATATGTTCTGTCATTCAAAGTCAGGCAGTACTCAAATAGTAATTTCCCATTGGAAGAGTTTTTCCCACTTACAAAAATAATTACATCGTGTTTCTGAGCGAAGCTTTTCAATCCGGGCTTCCTTTTTTTCATCTGACCGCAGATGGTGCAATCGGACTTTAATCCGGAAGTTGCCGAAACGCTGAGACGCTCCCTGAGCTTCTCTTCAAGCTCCCGGAACTGGTCATGATCCATGGTGGTCTGGGAAAAAAGGTACACCGATTTATCCGGATCCACACGATTTGTCTCCCCTGGAGAACCCACCACCACAGCATCTCCGTCAACCTGACCAAGCAAGCCGATGGTCTCGGGGTGTTCCAGCTTCCCGAAAATCACAACCTGCTCTTTGGCGTGATCCATCGATTCATAAGTTTTTCGAATCTTCTGCTGAAGTTTCAGAACGATGGGACAGGTACCATCTATAACCTTAACCTGGTTTTCAGCTGCTATTTTGTAGGTGTAAGGAGGTTCACCATGGGCCCGGAACAATACCAGACCCGGTTTCTGTTCGGCCAAATCCTTATGTTGGATGGTCTTAAATCCAAGATCATGCAACCTTCTCATCTCGCGGCTGTTATGAACCATTTCTCCGAGGCCGTATACAGTTTCCCCCCTGGCCAGGTGTGATTCTGCAGTCTGGATGACCTGCTCTACTCCGAAACAGAAGCCTGCACCTTTATCAACCTCAACCTTAACCATCAGATCTCCCTGATATTTGGCTGAATTTTTTCCTGAACCAATCCATCTGCTCCTCGACAGTCATATCACTGTTGTCCAGCACCAGGGCGTCGTCGGCCTGCTTCAGCGGACTATCTTCCCGGGTGGAATCAATCCGGTCTCTTGTGGAGATATTGTGCAAGACCTGATCATAGTCGGCCGGCATCTTTTTTTCGATCAATTCCTTATGCCTGCGCATGGCTCTTACCTCCTCCGAGGCTGTCAGGAATATTTTCATATCGGCCTGGGGGAAAACCACCGTACCAATATCACGCCCATCCATGACCACACTCTTACCCTCACCCAGCCTGCGCTGGTATTCAACCATTTTCCTTCGAACTGCAGGGATTGTAGCGATGAAACTCACGTGAGAAGATACTTCCATGCTCCGGATCAGGTCCTCAACCATCCGCCCGTTCAGGTAGATCTCAGTACGCTGCTTTTGGGAATTAAAACGAAGGTCCAGTTCAATATGCTCCAGCTGATTCTCAACATCCGCCATTGGCGGATCATCGTCCGAGGCAAACAGGCCCGCATCCATGCAGGCCAGGGTAACCGCCCTGTACATGGCCCCGGTATCAATATAGGCATAACCGAGTTCGGCAGCTATTCTTTTGGCATAGGTACTCTTCCCGCATGAGGAGTGTCCGTCAAGTGCAATAATCATTTCGCAAAGATAGTGTTTTCACATCGGGAAGTACTCCCCGATCACTGCTTTCTGTAGAAGTCCGAAAGGTTGGTTGTAAGTGAAAAGTGATTGGTACCACCAGCCAGGTGATAAGATGATCGACCATAGGAAAGGTGAAATTTTGAAACCCTGAAACCAAAGCCCCAGGAAAATCCGACTGCACCGGGTCGCGCCGTCACTTTCATCTCCTGACGTCTCTTGTAATTATACCCAAAATCCACATGAAAATTCTCACCCAGAAGTACCTCAACACCAAAAACCAGGTGGCGCATGAGCTTGTCTCCGAAAACATCAAAACCTCCAATCTCTGTCTCCTCTATAAGGCTTGTATAATCATTCGATTCCTCAAGTTCATAGCTCAGGTCCCAGCGCTCGAGATTCTGGTAGATGATACTAAAACGAAAAGGGGCATGGGCCAATCCCTGGGTAACCCCGGCCTGAATCTCAAAGGGTAGCTTCTCCCTAATCCCGGTATAGGATGTGAGTTGAAATCCCATGTTCTTCGCAACCAGACCGATGGTGGTATAGGTTCTGGGATTGTTATAACTAAGCCCGAGATCAAAGGCCAGCCCTAATGATGAATAAGACTCAAGGGAGGAATAAATGGGCTTCATATTTATACCCACGGTGAGTATAGAGTCAATGAGGCTCCGTGCATACACCAGGTTTAATGCATACTCAGCGGCACGAAAAGTACCCTGGTTCTCCCCCAGTTCATCGGTCCGGTCAAACTCCCCGTAGTTCACATAGTGCATTCCGGCTGCAAAACTTCCGATGCCTTCCCTGTGATAAGCATAGGAAGCATAACCAAAATTAACCCCCGCAAAATAGTTTACATAATTCAGATTCAGGTGGTTGTTCATCCCCGGTGTCAGAAGGGCCGGATTATGAAAAACCAGGTTGATATCATCATCCATCAAAGAAACCGACTCTCCCCCCAGGGCAGCCACCCTGGCAGAATTTGTAAGCCCGAGGAAGCTGTAAGTGGATTCCCCCCCCTTCTGGGCGGAAGCCAAAACCGGAATCAGCAGGCTGAATACAAAAACCAGAACTTTTCTCATTATCATATAAAACGCCCTAATCCTCATGCTTATTATCCGGATATATGTTTTAATATTTGAATCCCCGCCTGATCGACCCATTGTCTGAATTTTTCCGGTTCAATTACCTTCATCTCCTCCAGGCTCTCAGCAGAAAAATCATCCAGTATCATACCCACTCCACTTCGTTCTGTATCAAGGCTGTTACACTGCTGCTCAAAATGATTTTCCACAGGGATCACAGCCAGCGGAATACCCATACAGGCTGCTTCTGCTACTGTATCAAAGCCTGCAGTAGAAATCACTCCCCGGCATTGAAGCATCTTCTCATGGAATGCGCTGTCATCCAATGAATGAAGCCTGATCCCATCGGGCACCGGGGTATGGACCGGCAGATCGGAAAAAACGTCAAACACCAGCTTGGGAGCTTTCCTTGCCAGGTGGATCAGATCCATTATAAAGCCCTCATTCAGGACATAAACCAGGTAGTTGGAACCTCTCTCATAGCGAGCTTCTCTGAATTGCCTTCTTACCAGGGGAGGAACAACACTGATCTGATCGCTTCCGGGAAGCTCTCTAAAAGAAAGCGCCAGTACACGATCGCAGGACTTCATCACCATCCGGGTATGTAATTTTAGTAAAGTTTTATGAAGGGGTTTACCCTTTCTGCAAGGGTATCCTTCCAGGTGTAAAAAAAAGTGATGACCTATGCCGATCCGGCGTATATCGGAAGGTAATTTTCTCAGGGCAAGGGCACCCACCACATCGTAAAAATTGAAAACAACATCGGGTCTGATCCTCACAATCTCCCTACGTATCCTCCTCACTTCTTTCAGATAAGTGAGTACCCGGGTCAGATTAAAAAGTATGGTTCGGAGTACATAGATTCCCTTTTTATTGGGGGTACGAAGAAACCAGGGGCTTGAAAAAAGTTCAAGCTTATCTCCAAAAACAGCTTTAAAATAATCAGGTATGGGATGTGAGGAATTACTGCCTGCAAAAACAGCCTCAACGGTGTGACCTGCACTTTCCAGGTACTCTTTGAGTGCCACTGACTGGGAAAGGTGTCCCCTTCCCTCTCCCTGAACAATGAAGAGTGTCCGCGCCATAGCCTCAGGAATATGGGGGATGCCGGAATCCGCCTTTTTTCGCTGGCAGTTTCCAATTAATGGAGCTCACCTGGGTCATTAACAGCCCGGCTATAGCCACCAGGATTCCGGCTATTTTAATGATGGGCATCGCTTCCTTGAGTAAAAAGAAAGAGACCGTTGCAGTCACAACCGGTATCAGGTTGCCAAAAATATTGGCCCGGGCTGCTCCCAGCTCCCTGATGCCAATGGTAAGAAGGATGAAACATATCCCGGAACCAAAAACACCCAGATAGAGCAGTGCCAGCAAACTTGATTTTGTAACAGCACTCCATTCGATCAGGGGTAACTCCCTGAAGAGAAAAAGTGGCAGAAACATCAACAAACCATATAGGCTTTGATAGGCTGTAATGGTGATGGGATTATAATCATCCAGCAGTCTCTTTACAAGTAATGTATACCCCACAGCCGAGAATACTGCCACAACCATAAGCAGGATACCCAGGGGGTCTGAAGCGTTTCCATCGCTTTTATTCAGAACCACCATCAGAACCCCCGCAAAGGAAATCCCCAGGCCAATATGGTTCATCCGGGTTAATTTCTCCTTGTACAGGTAATAGGCCCCAAAAGGAATAATCAGGGGTATGGTAGAGATGATTACCGCTCCTACGGTCGCTGAGACCATGGTAAGACCATTGGCCTCTCCAAGAAAATAGAAGAAAGGCTCAAAAAGTGCCATCAGCAGAAACCATTTCTGATCCTTTCGTTTTAACCTGCCCAACCTCTTAAATAAGATGGCAAAACCAAACAGAAAAAAAATGGAAACAAATAACCTCAGAAAGGCAATGGAAATCGGTCTGAATGATTCGTTTGCAAATTTAAACAGGACAAAGGTAAGGCCCCAGAAGAAGTTCGCCAGGATAATGCTAATATAGGCTCCTGCACGGGACTTCATCAGGCAGCCCGAAGACGTTTCAAATTAGCCTTTTCAAGTTTTTCCCTGGCATATTTGATACCAATTGTAATTTCCTTGGTACCCTCCTTGGACGGAAGCTCAAACATTGCATCCATCATAATTACCTCGCAGATGGATCTCAGTCCCCTTGCCCCAAGCTTGAACTCAAGGGCTTTCTGCACAATGTAATCCATAACTTTCTCATCCCAGATAAGCTTGATCCCATCCATTTCAAACAGCTTCTCATACTGCTTCACAAGGGCATTTTTTGGCTCGCTCAGAATCCGTCGCAGCGCCTTTCCATCCAGGGGATCCAGGTAGGTCAGCACCGGCAGGCGCCCAATGATCTCAGGAATCATCCCGAAGGATTTCAAATCCTGGGGAGCCACATATTGGAGCAGATTCCCTTTTTCATATTTGTCTGCATTTTTGGCTGCATTGTAGCCAACAACCTGGGTATTCAATCGATTTGCAATTTTGGATTCGATTCCGTCGAAAGCACCACCGCAAATGAAAAGGATATTCCTTGTATTTACAGGAATCATCTTCTGGTCGGGATGCTTGCGTCCGCCCTGGGGCGGCACATTAATAACAGAACCTTCCAGCAATTTCAGCAATCCCTGCTGAACACCTTCTCCGGACACATCCCTGGTGATAGAGGGATTGTCACTTTTCCGGGCAATCTTATCAATCTCGTCTATGAAAACAATGCCTTTTTCGGCAGCTTCAACGTTGTAGTCGGCCACCTGGAGCAACCTTGTAAGGACACTCTCAATATCCTCTCCCACATAACCCGCCTCCGTTAAAACAGTAGCATCCACGATGGTGAAGGGGACATGTAACAACCTTGCAATAGTCCTCGCCAGGAGGGTTTTCCCCGTTCCGGTCTCCCCCACCATTACGATGTTGGATTTTTCAATCTCGACATCATCCTTGCTGTCCTGCTGCATTAACCTTTTGTAGTGGTTATAAACAGCTACAGAAATATATTTCTTGGCCTCATCCTGTCCAATTACATAAAGGTCAAGGAAATTCTTGATCTCTACCGGCTTCAGCAATTTGATCTGCTCCATATCAAACTCACCCTGCACGCCCAGCTCCTCCTGGACAATGCTGTAAGCCTGTTCAATACAGCGGTCACAAATGTGCCCTGATATACCTGCAATCAGAAGGTTGGTATCTTTCTTTTCCCTCCCGCAAAATGAGCAACGGTCCATTATTTCTTGTCTTTAGTCCTTGTCAGAACTTCATCTATCATTCCATATGCTTTAGCCTCAGCGGCAGTCATCCAAAAGTCCCTGTCACTGTCCTTTTCTACTTCTTTAATAGATTTACCAGAGTGCTCAGCGATAATTGAATAGAGTTCTTTCTTCATCTTAACAATCTCACGAGTCGTGATCTCAATGTCCGAGGCCTGACCCTGCGCTCCTCCCATGGGCTGGTGAATCATCACCCGGCTATGTGTAAGTGCAGAACGCTTCCCTGCGGTTCCGGCACATAGCAGAACTGCACCCATGGATGCAGCCATCCCGGTACAGATGGTAGCCACGTCACACGAGGTATACTGCATGGTATCATAAATGCCTAATCCGGCATGGACGCCACCTCCGGGAGAATTAAAATATACCTGGATATCTTTGTTCGGATCGGCCGAATCGAGATAGAGAAGCTGGGCCTGGATAATGTTGGCCACATAATCATCAATAGGTGCTCCCAGGAAAATGATCCTGTCCATCATCAGCCTGGAAAATACATCCATGGAAGCAACATTCAGTTGACGTTCCTCGATAATGGTTGGCGAAATATAGCTGTTATACTGTGAAGTAAACTGGTGCATGGTCATGCTGCTGATGCCCATGTGTTTTGTTGCAAACTTCTTAAAATCATCCTGCTGATTCATCATATCTTCTTTATTATTTTTCATACAATTTACGGAACTTCTCCGAACTTATATCTTTGTCGTTCAGGGTAGCGGCCGATTTAATATAGGCGACCACTTTCTCCTCCGCTTTCTGATCGTAGATTCTGCGAGCCTCTTCAGGCTTGGCTAACATCTCCTTTGCAAAACCATCCAGATACTCATCCGGTACATTTGGAATCCCGTACTGCATATACTGGTTCAGTGCCATTCCCCTGGCCATCTCCATGGCTTCCTCGGCACTGACTTTAATATCTTGCTGCTGAAGAAGGTGCTCCTTAATCAGCTGCCAGCGGAAATCATCCTCATACTTCTCGAAATCATCCTTCAGCTGCTCTTCAGTGATGTTCTCGTTGGTCTCCAGCATCCACCTTTTCAGAAACTCCACCGGCAGATCCAGCTTGGCCTTCTTCACCATGGCCTCACGAGCATCCACCATAAACCTGTACTCGCTTTCTCTTTCATAATTCCCGGCAATTTCTTCCCTGATACGCTTGCGGAAATCATCCTCACTTTTCACTTCACCCTCTCCATAGACCTTGTCGAAAAGCTCCTGGCCTATCACTGCCTTCTCAAATTTCTGGACCACTTCAATTATACATTTAAATGTACCTTCCAACATGGCTACTTCTTCCTTCTGGATCCTTAGCAAGGAGGCAAGTTCTGTATCGTTGGGATAGGCCTTTTTCACGTCGAAGACCACTTCGTCACCGGCTTTAGCTCCGCTGAATAAAACTTTCTGGTCATCATCCTTCATCATATCCAGCGACATGGAAATATTCTCAACCCTCATTCCGTTCTCAACATCCACACCCGCTTTGTCGCACTTCACCAGCACTCCTTTTATAAGCTCGTCTTTCCCGGCTTTGTCGACCGAGATAAATTCTCCATAGCGTCCAAGCAGAGAGTCGGCATACTCATCTTCCTGCTTTTTGTCAACCTTGATTGTATAATAGGGAATCTTATCCTTGGCATTTACCTCGATGCTCAGCTCCGGTGCAAGCCCCAGGTCAAATTTGAACTCAAATTCCGTATCCTTCTCGAAATCAATATTTTGCTCGTAATCCTTATGTGGAAGAGGTTCCCCCAGGATCTTTATTTCATTGTCCTGCAGGTGGCTGAAAAGAGATTCTGAAACCAACTTGTTAACCTCATCCACCAATACGGGAGTATAGTACATCTTCCTGATCATGCCCATGGGCACCATGCCAGGCCTGAATCCATCAACCCTGGCTTTCTTCTTGTAATCTTTAAGTATTTCCCCAACCTTTTTATCATAATCTGCCTGCTCAATCTTCATGGAAAGGACCGCATTCAATTTGTCTGTGTTCTCTACCGTAATATTCATTTCTTTCTTATTGATTGTACAAAATTAAAAAAAAACCGCAACACAATCGTTTTTAACACCCGATAGCATAGCGGTTTAGAGTTCAAATTGGTGCGGATGAAGGGACTCGAACCCACACTCCCGAAGGAACTAGATCCTAAATCTAGCGCGTCTACCAATTCCGCCACATCCGCAAAATTTTCCGCAAATTTAATCCAATTTTCCGGATTACAAAGGTAAAACAGGCGCTTATCGAAGTTCGAAGTTTTCTCCCAGATAGACTTTTCGAACCTGCTCATCGGCAGCAAGGTCATCGGCAGTGCCTGCTTTCAAAATGGTTCCTTCGAACATGAGGTAGGCCCTGTCTGTGATAGCAAGGGTTTCATGAACATTATGATCGGTAATCAAAATGCCAATATTTTTCTCCTTTAAGGTTGAAACAATCTGCTGAATATCTTCTACCGCAATGGGATCCACTCCTGCAAATGGCTCATCCAGTAATATAAAGTTGGGATTCAGGGCAAGAGCCCTTGCAATTTCGGTCCGCCGTCTTTCCCCTCCCGAGAGCTGTATACCCAGACTTTTCCTGATCTTATGAAGGCCAAATTCGGTAAGCAGGGATTCCACTCGGTCCCTCTGCTCTTCCTTTGAGAGCGCTGACATCTCCAGCACTGCCCTGATGTTATCCTCCACACTCAGTTTGCGAAAAACAGAGGCTTCCTGGGCAAGGTAACCAATCCCCATCCTGGCACGCTTATAAACAGGCTCACGGGTGATATCAGCTTCATCAAGGTAAATTTTACCTTCATAAGGAGTGATCAAACCCACAATCATGTAAAAGGTGGTGGTTTTCCCCGCTCCATTGGGACCAAGCAGACCCACAATCTCACCCTGTTCCACACTTACCGATACCTCATCCACAACCTTACGGCTCTTGTACTTCTTAACCAGCTTATCTGTATACAGTTTCATCAGTTCTGTAAGTTAGCCAAAATTAGCTTAGATCGGAGTCGTCCTTCTTTTTCTTCTTCTTAGTACTCACCTTCTCCTCCTTTTTTCCGGAGGTGGGATCTTCCTTCTCAGGGGCAGTTTCTTCCTTCTCAGGGGCAGTTTCATCTTTATCAGTGGTTGGCGCTGCCTTTTTCTTGCTTTTTGATGGTTTATCCCTTTCAGCCTGTTCTGCTTTCTGCTCTCTCAGGATACGTTTGCTAATGGATATTCCGATTTCATACAAGACCATCAGGGGCAGGGCTACAAGCACCTGGCTGAAAACATCGGGAGGAGTAATAATGGCAGAAAGCGTTACGATCAGGATAATGGAATGTCTGCGGTATTTCTTAAGAAAATCTGGAGTTACAAGACCCACTTTACTAAGGAAATAGATCACAATGGGCAACTGGAATACGATACCCGATGCAAGAACTACCGAGGTAACAGTAGAAACATAGGAACGTAAGGTTGGGGCCGATATCACACTCTCACTCACCTTGTAATTCCCCAGGAAATTAACAGAGAGCGGAGAGATAATATAATACCCGAAACCCACGCCGAGGATGAACAGCAATGAGGTGTAAAAAACAGCTCCGCTGGCAGTCTGCTTTTCCTTCTCATAAAGTGCCGGCACAATGAATCTCCAAAACTCAAAAAAGATATAAGGAAAGGCCACTACAATGCCTGCAATCAGTGAAACCATAATGTGCATTGAAAACTGCTCGGCCATTTTTACAGTCTGCAGAGAAAAGGGATCCTGGTTGATGCAGATTCGCTTTAATCCCAGGATATCGCCCAGCTGGCACAACCACCTGTTAGTAGGGAAATTGGGTTCTTTTGGCGCTAATATGATTTTATCAAAGACAATTTCCTTAAATACAAAGGCCACAAGGGCCATGATAACGATGGCCAGGATGGAACGTAACAAGTGCCATCTCATGACCTCAAGGTGGTCAAGGAAAGACATTTCCGACTCTTTTCTTTTCTCCATTTAGTACTAAATTTTTAAGGATGTGCAAAGTAACAAAAAAAACTCACCCCCTTGAAACCGAATTTAAATTATACTATCTTTAGTTTTCCCGGTATCAACCGGGATGAATTGATCATGGATAATTACGGAGAAATACTACACAACAACCTCAAGAAATACTTTGGCTTTGATAGCTTTAAGGGCAACCAGGAAAAGGTCATAACGAATGTACTGAAGGGTAAAGACTCCTTTGTACTGATGCCCACAGGGGGTGGTAAATCCCTTTGTTATCAGCTACCGGCATTGATTCTGGACGGCACAGCCATTGTCATATCTCCGCTAATTGCCCTCATGAAGAACCAGGTGGATGCCATGAGGAGTTTTAGTTTGGATGAAGGCGTAGCCCACTTTCTGAACTCATCTCTTACAAAAAATGCAATCGCAAAGGTCAGGAAAGATGTGCTTGATAAACGGACCCGCTTGCTCTATGTAGCCCCGGAAAGCCTCACAAAGGAAGAAAATATTGAATTTCTGAAAAAGGTCAATATTTCTTTCTATGCCATTGATGAAGCACATTGCATATCCGAGTGGGGACACGATTTCAGGCCCGAATACAGAAGAATCAGGCCCATTATCAATAAGATTGGCAACGCTCCCTTAATCGCCCTTACAGCCACCGCCACCCCCAAAGTCCAGGACGATATCCAGAAGAACCTGGAAATGCTGGATGCCAATGTCTACAAATCCTCATTCCGCAGGCATAACCTCTATTACGAAATCCGGCCAAAGGTTCATGCAACCAAGGAGATTATTAAATTCATACTGGCCAACCAGGGAAAATCGGGCATTATTTATTGCCTCTCCAGAAAAAAAGTAGAGCAACTTGCCGAAACACTGAAGGTAAACGGGATTAAAGCGCTGCCCTATCACGCCGGGATGGATGCCATGACCCGCTCCTCCAACCAGGACCAGTTTCTTATGGAGGAAATTGATGTAATTGTGGCCACCATCGCATTCGGGATGGGGATTGACAAACCCGATGTAAGGTTTGTGATCCACTACGATATTCCCAAAAGCCTGGAAGGTTATTACCAGGAGACCGGGAGGGCGGGACGAGATGGAGGTGAGGGGAAGTGCATAGCCTTTTATAGCTACAAGGATATCCAAAAACTGGAAAAGTTCATGCAGGGCAAGCCTGTGGCTGAGCAGGAAATCGGCCGACAACTACTACTCGAAACGGTGGCTTACGCAGAATCGGCAGTTTGCCGTCCAAAGCTCTTGCTCAACTACTTCGGGGAGGTAATGAAGGAAGGATGCGACAATTGTGACAATTGCCTCCATCCAAAAGAAAAATTTGAAGGAAAATCATTTTTGATTTTAGGCCTGAAAGCGATTTTAGGGGTACAGCAGAAATTTAAATCAGAGCACATCGCGCATGTGCTTGCAGGGATAGCCAACAGTGCGGTAAAAACGTACAATCATCACGAATCAGAATATTTTGGAGCAGGTAAGGATAAGGATATTAAATTCTGGAACGCAGTATTCAGGCAGGCCCTGGTTGCGGGCCTTATTACCAAGGATATTGAAAATTACGGACTGTTAAAGCTGACCGACGCCGGTCACGAATATTTAAAGAAGCCCTATTCAATAATGCTAACACAGGATCACGATTTTGACATCGCCCCGGAAAAGGAAGTTCTCACCGGAGCAGGGGGAACCGGTGCAGTGGATGACGAATTGCTACATATACTTAAAGATCTGAGAAAAAAGACGGCCAAATCCCTGAACCTTCCACCTTTTGTTATTTTCCAGGACCCCTCCCTTGAGGACATGGCCATACAGTACCCGATTGATATTGATGAATTACAGAATATTGTCGGGGTAGGCGCCGGGAAAGCAAAAAAATACGGCTTAGCATTTGTAAAAGTGATCCAGGAATATGTGGATGACAAGGACATCATCCGCCCCCAGGACATGGTGGTTAAATCGGTAGTCAATAAATCGGGCGTCAAGGTATATATAATCCAAAGCATTGACCGAAAACTTTCGCTTGACGATATTGCGCATGCCAAGAGCATGGACCTCAAAGAACTGATCGATGAAATTGAAGCCATTGTTCACTCCGGCACCAAGTTGAATATCGATTACTACCTCAATGAGATTATGGATGATGAAAAACTCGAGGAAATCTTTGAATATTTCCGGGAAGCTGAGACAGAATCCATAGATGATGCGCTGGTCGAACTGGGTGAAGAATATTTCAGTGAAGAAGAAATCCGGCTTGTTCGGGTCAAGTTTTTTTCCGAGCTTGCCAATTGATATGAATGAAATCCTCTCGATCAGGGGTTTGTCAAAATCCTATAATCATCTAAAGGCTATCCAAAACCTGAGCCTGGACATCTCAGAGGGCCAGGCCTACGGGCTCCTGGGGCCTAACGGGAGCGGAAAAACCACCACCCTTTCAATCGTAATGGGAATTCTCCGGCAAAATGCAGGTTCTTTCAGCTGGTTTGGGAAAGCGCCATATCCCGGGCAAAGGCGTTCCATCGGTTCGCTCATCGAGACCCCTCATTTCTATCCTTATCTGAACCTAGAAAAAAACCTTCGCATTATATGTGACATCAAGGGCCTGGATTATTCCGACATCGACCGGGTGCTGGAGTCTGCAAACCTCCTTGGAAGAAAACGATCACGGTTTTCCACCATGTCACTGGGTATGAAACAACGCCTGGGACTGGCTGCTGCCCTCCTTGCCGATCCAAAGGTGCTGGTGCTGGACGAGCCCACCAATGGTCTCGATCCTGAGGGCATTGCCGAAGTAAGGGAAATGGTCCTGGAACAGGTAAATGCCGGGAAAACGCTCATTCTGGCTTCTCATATTCTCAGTGAAGTAGAAAAAATCTGCAGCCATGTAGCCATCCTGAAAAAAGGCGAATTGCTTGCAAACGGACCTGTGAAAGAACTTCTTACGGAGGATGAGGTCATCGAAGTGTCCAGCTCTGACAACCACAAACTGGCCCTTGTCTTAAAGGAAGCCACGCTGGTCACAGAAACATCGATTGAAAATGGCCTGCTGATCCTGACACTGAAGGAGGGGATCAGCCCGGCCGAAATCAACACTTTTGCATTTTCAAAGAATCTGGTTATCAACCATATACTGAGCCGCAAACGGAGTCTCGAATCACAGTTCCTGGAGCTGGTAAAGCAGGAGGAAGGATGATACGTAAGCTACTTCATATTGAACAGATCAAACTCCTGAACTATAATCCCTTTCGGATTACACTGGCCCTCTATTTTCTTGCCTTTGCCCTTGGCATTGTGATCTACCCCGCCATTGACAGGCAGATCCCGGTAATCTCTCTCAGTGATGTATTCAGGTTTCCTGATGTGTGGATGTTCCTGACATGGATAACCGAGCCCTACAATGTCATGCTTGCATTGATAATCATCATGATCACCACCAAAGAATTCAATGATCACACCTTTAAAACCCAGGTGATCTTTGGTCTGAGCCGATCGGACCTGTTGTTGCAAAAACTCCTTTCGGTGCTTGTTCTGTCCTTATTTGCCACCCTGCTGGTGGGAATTACTTCACTGTCATTGGGACTGATCTACAGCTATAAACTCACCTTCAAAATTGCCCTTGAAAATACATGGATTCTCGGCCACTATTTCCTGGCTGCCTTTGCTTATATGACCATGGGCCTGCTGATTGCCCTTATCATTAAAAACACAGCCATGTCCATCCTGACCTTTCTGGCCCTGAGGACCTTTGCGGACCCTGTACTCTGGCTGATTCTTAAAGATCATGAGATAAAATGGTATTTACCCTTTCGTTCAATCACCAGGCTTACCCCGATCCCCAATCTCCTGGAGATCTTCCAACAGAAGATGGACAGTGGTGAGGGCATGGACGAATCAGCCATCGAAATTCTCCCAAAAGGGCTCAACCCATGGTTGAACATAGGCCTGGTACTGGTCTACGTTGCACTGGCCCTTTACCTCAGTCACAGGCTCATTCAACGAAGGAAACTCTCCTGATTCTTTCGGCCCTTCCACCGGGACCGTCCAAAGAGTGAACCCACAATCACAAGCGCCATATAAGGAGGGTAGGCAAGTGCCACGGGAATATACCACCAGAGCGTACCGAGTTGTGCGCTTTTTATGCAGGAAGCTGTTAGGAGCAAAAAATCAACAAGCATTTTCATCCCTATGCATGGCAGCATCCATCTCCAGCTTCCCGTTTGGGCAATCATCAGAACTGGCGAGATAAAAACCAACAGATTTACAAGTGCCACAAGGATGGCCAGAAACTGAATATCCCACATCCCATAGTGGGCCGACTTAGCCCCCCATCGTATCCTTTGCCGGATCATCTCAGTCATATTCCTGACAGGCTTGGTTCGTACAAGGCAATTCGGGTCCGGATTATGTGCTATCGGCTTACGTAGTTTCCTGGCCCCTATTAGAAGAAACATGTCGTCGCCCGACCCTGTCTTCCCAACTGGATCAAAGGCCCTGGTCTCATGATATAGATCAAGACTGTATAAAAGATTTGCCCCGCTGCACATCATGGTCCTCCCGTAATAGGAGGATCCCGCGCCTGAGCCATTCAGGGAAAGGAGATCGAGCCTTTCAAAGGCCTCCAGAAAACCACCCCTTCTTTCCCCGGTGGTAACCATTCCACTCACTAAAGCGGATGGACAGGCCTCCAAAAAGCGCATGTGTGAAGAAATAAAACCTGGCCCAAGGCGACAATCAGCATCCGTTTGAAGCACCCAAGAGCTATTGACCTGTAATATGGCAAAAGCAATGGCCTCCTTCTTCCCCTGCCTGCCGAGAGGAAGGTCCAGACAGGTAAAACCAGGCAGACCATCGACAAGAGAAGTTACCAGCTCCCTCGATGCGTCTGTTGAATGATCATTCACAAGGAGCACTGAGTAGAGCTCACCAGGATAGTCCTGAGCCTCAAGATCCGAGATAATACCCGGCAGATCTTCCTCCTCATTTCTGAAAGGAATAATCACAGTTAGCTCCCGCTTCGATGCCGGCACTTTTTCATCTACGCTCTTTAGCCTGAGCAAACCCACAAAAAAAAGGAGTGTCAGTAATACATAACACGTGAGTATGGTGCATACAATTATAAATAGAGTGAGCATCTGTCTAGTTTTGCCTGTCGAAAAAAGACTGCATCAGCTCGAATAGCTTGTTGAACTTTAGAGGTTTGGTAATATAGGCTGCACATCCGGCGGCCATGCATTCGGCCTCCTCATCATCGAAAGTATTGGCCGTGGCAGCAATAATAGGTAAATCCGGCCTGATTTTCTTAATGGCCCTTGTGGCTTCAATCCCATTTACTTCAGGCATCTGAATATCCATCACCACCAGGTCGAAGTGCGTATCTCCACTGCACATTTCAATGGCCTTTCGCCCGTTAGAAGCGTGAGTAACACTGGCATTTACCTGGGAGAGTACTGCTGAAAAGAGTTTGAAGGACATCATGGTATCCTCCACTACCAGCACCGATTTGCCTGAAAAATCAAAATTGAATCTCCCCGTACTTTTCATAATTAACCCATAAGGACCCCTATGATGGTTGCCGAAAGCAGAGAGGCCAGCGTCCCGGCCAGGAGCGCCCGCATTCCGAACCGTGCCAGCAAAACCCGGCGACCAGGTGCCAACGCTCCAATCCCTCCAATCTGAATACCGATGGATGCAAAGTTAGCAAAACCACACAGCATGTAGACTGACATAATAATCGATTTGGGATCCGTGAAATTCCCGACAGCCTTCATATCAGCCAGATCAATATAGGCCACAAATTCTGTCAGGATCAACTTCTTTCCAAGGAGGGATCCCACCAGGGTAACATCATCCTTGGCTACCCCTATGAGCCACATCAGTGGCGAAAAAGCATAGCCCAGAATAAACTCCAGGCTCAACTCATCATACTTGCCGTCGGTCACCGAGAGAATCCTTTCATTCAGATGGGTCCATCCCCCTATTTTCACAAAAATATAGTTGGCAAAAGCTATGAAAGCGATAAACACAAGGAGCATCGCCCCCACATTTACAGCCAGCCTTAATCCGTCACTGGTTCCATTTGAGATGGCATCAAGGGCATTCTTTCCAACTTCTTCCTTGCTGACGCTAATCTTCTTTTGAATAGATTCTGTCTCGGGCACAATGATTTTTGAGATTACCACTACACCCGGAGCTGCCATAATGGAAGCCGTAAGCAAATGTTTGGCAAAAATAATCTGCTGCACCGGATCACCTCCTCCCAGGAAACCGATGTAGGCTGCCAGCACCCCTCCCGCCAGGGTGGCCATCCCTCCTGCCATCACAAGCAGGATTTCTGACTTGCTCATACCCTCCAGGTAGGGTTTGATCAACAAAGGAGACTCGGTTTGGCCGAGAAAAATATTACCTGCAACAGAAAGACTTTCCGGTCCGGACAATCCGAGAGCTCTGGAGAGCACATAGCCAAATCCCCTCACAAAAAGCTGGATCACACCCAGGTAAAACAAAAGACTTGAGAAGGCTGCGAAGAAAATAATGGTTGGCAGAATGGAGAAAGCAAAATTATTAAGCGCAGGATCCACCTTCCCCGTATCAAAGCTTTTCAGCAGATAGGTAACCCCTTCATTGGTAAATGCCAGGATCTTCACAAAGCCTTTCCCAATGAATTCAAAAAAGTCCTGCACAAAGGGCACATAGAGGATGCCAATTGCAAGGATCAGCTGGAAGACAAGGCCCCTGGCAACCATATTCCACTTCACTGCTTTCCTGTTCAGGCTAAAAGCCCAGGCAATCCCAATCAGAATGGCTATCCCAAGCAGACCCCTGAGTAATCTGATCAGATCAAAATTAAATCCGGCCTCTGCAGGAAGTATGTTAGACATGGGCAAAGCCCCGGGCATCGCCTGCTGCACTATTGCTGCGGCTGTGTCAACCAGAATGGTATCGGCAATCATTTAGACCTACGGTTTATTTCATCCCTGATCTCGGAAGCCCTTTCGTAATCCTCATTGGCTACAGCATCAGCAAGCAGGGATTTAAGTTCTTCCATACTGCTATCGGCCAAACCGGATATCCTGGAACGTTTTTCCGGCGCTTTGGGTTTCTCCATGAGCTCTTCAGGCTCATCAATTTCACCGGGCTGCTCCATGCCCGCTCCCTTTTCAAAATCAAGAACAATCCCGGCCTTCTCGATAATTTCTTCGGTTGTAAAGATGGGACACTTAAACCTGAGGGCAAGTGCAATCGCATCAGAAGTCCTTGCATCGAGGGTAATTTTCTGATTCCCGTTATCACAAAGAATATTTGCAAAAAACACCCCTTCTTCAAGTTTATGAATATTCACCTCCATCAGATGTATTCCATAAGATTCTGAAAACTTCTTGAAAAGATCGTGCGTAAGTGGCCTGGGAGGGGTGAGCCCTTCAAGCTCAATGGCGATAGCCTGAGCTTCAAACCCTCCCACTATAATTGGTATCCTCCTGCTTCCCTCCTCCTCGGACAAAACCAGTGCATAGGCGCCCGATTGAGTCTGGCTATATGAAATACCGAGAACATTTAGTTTTATTTTTACCATAGCAGGTTTGCACTCATTCCTCACAAATATAGAAATTACTCGGAACTTTATCATGTGTTAATTACTGACTTAATTGTTTCTTACTTAGAGTAAAATATTTCTCATATAACTTTGTCAATCACACATTTTCTTCTATCTTTGCGACCCAAATTCAGACATCAAGTAAAAAACATTGTATAATGTACGCCATTGTTGATATAGCCGGACAGCAATTTAAGGTTGAAAAAGATCAGAAGTTGTTCGTTCACAGATTGGAAGCCGAAGAAGGTAAAAAAGTTAGTTTTGACCAGGTATTACTGATCGATTCCGGCAGTAAGATTTCAGTGGGAGACCCCCTCGTTAAAGGTGCATCGGTTTCCGCTAAAGTTATCACCCATATGAAGGCTGATAAGGTACTGGTATTTAAGAAAAAGAGGCGTAAAGGTTATCAGAAACTGAACGGCCACAGGCAATATATGACTCAGATCCAGATCGAATCGATCTCTGAGAAAGGTTCTGTTAAAGCGGATGAAGCTACAAAAGCTGAACCCAAAACTGCAGCCACACCTAAAGCCTCCGCCAAGGCAGACAAGACTGAGACAAAATCCGCCAAGGCGGACGAGAAAAAACCGGCCGCTGCTAAAAAGCCTGCTGCTAAAACCGCAGCCGCCAAACCGGCCGCTGAGAAAAAACCAGCCGCTGCTAAAAAGCCCGCAGCAAAAAAAGCCGCACCTAAGAAGGATGCAGATAAAGAATAGTTGAAAGTTAAAAGTCAAAAGATATAAGTTATGGCACATAAGAAAGGAGCCGGTAGTTCAAGAAACGGTCGCGAATCAGAAAGTAAAAGACTTGGAGTAAAACTTTATGGCGGACAAATTGTCAAAGCCGGAAACATCCTCGTCAGACAACGTGGTACGGTTCACAATCCTGGAAACAATGTCGGACTCGGCAGGGACCATACCCTCTTTGCCTTAATCGATGGCACTGTTAAATTCACCAAGAAAAGGGACAACAAATCCTATGTTTCCATCGAACCGGTAGAAAATTAGTAGAAAAGAATAAAATCAATATATGATCCACCTGTAATGCACTATCTTTAATGTGTATTACAGGTTTTTTTATGCTTAGAAAATGCTGACCATTCAATTTATCCGTGATTCCCGCGACACCGTTCTCGAGGGACTGAAAATTAAGAATTTCAAACAATTCGAACTCATCGACCAGATCATCGCCAAAGATGACGAGCGACGGTCACTGCAGGTAAAAACCAACCATCTGCAGTCTGAAATGAATCAGTTGAGCAAGGAAATAGGCAAGCTGTTCAAAAATGGAGAGACGGAAAAGGCCAACGAGGTAAAGGAGCAAACCACCTCCGCAAAGAAGGCGCTTGAAACCCTCGAAAAGGAGCTCCAGGAAAGTGCCAAACTCCTGAACGAAATGCTGGTTCAGATTCCAAATATACCCCATCCTTCGGTACCCACTGGAAAAAGTGAAGCGGATAATAAACTTATAAGGGAAGGTGGCAAGATGCCAGAGCTGGAGAAAAACGCACTTCCACATTGGGAGCTGGGTAAAAATTATAATCTCATTGATTTTGACCTGGGGGTCAAGATCACAGGAGCAGGCTTTCCTGTATTCAGGGGGCTTGGTGCCAGGCTGCAAAGGGCGCTCATCAGTTGGTTCCTGGAAGAAAATACCGCTGCAGGCTATGAAGAAATTCTTCCTCCCCTTTTGGTGAATGAAGCCTCTGGTTTTGGAACCGGACAGTTACCTGACAAGGAAGGGCAGATGTATCATGCCACAGTCGATAATCTCTACCTGATTCCCACCGCAGAGGTGCCTGTCACCAATATCTACAGGGATGTCATACTGGATGCGGCAGATTTGCCCATCAAAAATACGGCCTATACCCCTTGTTTCAGACGGGAGGCCGGATCCTACGGAAAAGATGTTCGAGGGTTGAACCGGGTTCACCAGTTTGATAAGGTTGAAATCGTTCAGATCCAACATCCTTCCAAGTCCTATGCTGCGCTCGAGGAAATGGTAAATCATGTGGAAAGCCTGGTTAACAAACTCGGGCTTCCCTACCGCATTGTACAGCTATGTGGAGGTGATCTGAGTTTCACATCTGCCCTTACCTACGATTTCGAGGTATATGCCGCAGCGCAAAAAAGATGGTTGGAAGTGAGTTCAGTATCAAACTTTGAGGCCTACCAGGCCAACCGTTTAAAGCTCCGCTACCGGGAGGCAGGAGAAAAGAAGCCGGTTCTTGCTCACACCCTGAATGGAAGCTCCCTGGCCCTGCCCAGGATTATGGCTGCCCTCCTGGAAAACAACCAGACACCTGAAGGAATTGTGATTCCCGAGGTGCTACACAAATACATGGGTGCAGGAAACGAGATGATTAAGTAAGCTCCCTTTAAATGAAAGAAAAATCAGCCAGGAAAGCATTTTTCTTTGCCATCCTGGCTGTGCTCTTCTGGAGTACCAGTCCCACTGCATTTAAACTGGGTCTGCGGCAGCAGGATACCCTTCAATTACTCACCGGAGCCACCTTTACCTCCACACTGCTTCTGGCTGCATTTCTATTACCCAAAAAACGCTACAAGGAACTTGCAAGTTTCCGCCTGCCCGACATATGGTTCTCCCTCCTTATGGGGCTTTTAAACCCTGTGGCCTATTACCTGATCCTATTCAAGGCTTACTCCATTCTTCCGGCCCAGATAGCACAACCCCTGAACATGATCTGGCCCATCGTCCTTGTCATCATCTCCATTCCTCTTTTGAAACAAAAGATCGCTTGGAACAGTATCGGGGCAATGATTATTTCCTTCTCAGGGATTGTTGTTATTTCACTACAGGGAGGAAGCGGGGGGAAGGGCCCGGAAAATAAACTGGGTATTATCCTTGCCCTCTCCACCTCGGTAATATGGGCCATTTACTTCATCTACAACACCCGTGACCGCAAAGACCCGGTGGCCCGTTTGTTCCTGAATTTTCTTTTTGCCTCTTTACTTCTCCTGGTCATAGGCATCATGCGGGGAAAAATGATTGACCTTTCACCCCGGGCCCTGGCCCCGGCCATTTATATCGGAGTTTTCGAAATGGGGATTACCTTTGTATTATGGTTGCTGGCCATGCAATACGCGCCTCGCTCTGACAAAATCAGCAACCTGGTCTTCATGGCCCCCTTTTTAAACCTGATTCTTGTGAGGCTGGTCCTCCATGAGACAATTTTTTTAACAACCCTCTATGGGATCATCCTGCTGATTACAGGCATTTTGATACAGAATATGATAGGCAGAAATGCAAAAAAGTGACAGAATCATCCTGGGCATTGATCCGGGAACAAGCCTCATGGGATACGGAGTAATCCGTGGCATCGGGAATACGCCCGGTTACATAGACATGGGTGATATTGACCTGAAAAAAGTTAAAAACCCCTATATGAAGCTCAAGGTAATTCATGAAAAAACCCTGGAGCTCATCCAAAAATACATGCCCGATGAAGTAGCCATTGAAGCGCCTTTCTTTGGTAAGAATGTTCAATCCATGCTGAAACTGGGCAGGGCTCAGGGTGTAGCCATCGCCGCAGTTCTTTCCAGGGATATTCCTGTTTGTGAATATGCCCCAAGGAAAATTAAACTTGCCATTACAGGTGCCGGGGATGCCTCAAAGGAACAGGTTGCCGCCATGCTTGCCAGGATGTTCAATATAAAAGAGATTCCGAAAAACCTTGATGCCACCGACGGTCTGGCCGTTGCACTATGCCACTTCTATCAAAATGATGCACTGCTTAAAATCCCCGGAGAATCTAAAAACTGGGAGGACTTTATAAAGAAAAACCCGGGAAGAATTAAATAAGTCTCTTAAATGGCTGCGGAGATTTTCTCTGCAATGGCCACAAATTCATCGGTTGATAACTCAAGCTTGGGCCGGCTGAACTCAATATCATGTAATCCATTGATGGGGACCAGGTGAATATGAGCATGTGGCACTTCCAGTCCCAACACTGCCACGCCAACCCGCTTGCACTCCATGGTAAGGTCAATGGCCCTGGCTACCTTTTTTGCAAAAACCATCATATCACCCAGTAAATCATCATCCAGATCAAAGAGGTAATCGGTCTCCACCTTTGGAACCACAAGGGTGTGTCCCTTTGCCAAAGGATTAATATCCAAAAAAGCATAGAAACGTTCATCCTCATGAACCCTGTAGGAAGGAATGTCTCCTGCAATAATTTTAGAAAAAATGGTTTTCATGACAAGTGTTTTAAAGAGATATCTCAACCACCTCGAATGACATCACACCCGACGGAACCTGAATCTCCACAACATCTCCCACTTTCTTTCCCAGTAAGCCTTTGGCGATAGGAGTGGTCACCGAAATCTTTCCGTTCTTAATATCCGCCTCAGCTTCAGACACAAGCATATATTCGACCTGAGTATTATTCAGGATGTTCTTAATCTTAACCCTGTTCAGGATCTGAACAGATGAAGTGTCGATCTTCGATTCATCAATAATCCTGGCATTGGCAAGCATATCCTCCATCCTGGCGATTCTCATCTCCAGCATTCCCTGCGCCTCCTTTGCCGCATCATATTCAGCATTCTCAGACAGGTCCCCTTTGTCCCTTGCCTCAGCAATCTGTTGTGAAATAGACGGTCTTTCGACCTTCACAAGATGTTCCAGCTCCTTTTTTAATTTAGCCAGGCCCTCCTCTGTCATATAAGAAGTTTGTGCCATAACTTTTGTCCTCCCTTACTTTATTAAAAACAAAAAGAATTCCGGTATCCGGAACTCTTCAACTGCAAAATTACAAAAAAATGATTAATAATCAACCCGGTTGATGATCGCCGAGTAAACCACGGCGGTCCCGGCATCAAAATCCCTTACGATATCAAAATAGTTTGTGCCTCCTTCATCATCCAGGTCGACCACCTCCAATGGTTTGGTTGCACTCTCTCCTTCATAATGCATCGCCTCCACAGGAGATCCACCCCGATTTTTCAACAACAATTCATATTCCTCCATCAGTGAAGGAGCCTCATTCGCCATTTCTGAAACCTCCGGAACAAGCCCGGCGTATGGCATGTCAGATTCTTCCTCCATATCCGGCTCAAAATCCTGCATCGTTATAAGCGACGGATCTTCCTGGCCCATCCTTAAAACCTTATCCAGGTTTTCAAGAAACCCAGGCTTTGATTCTTTCACTCCTGGTTTCTTCTTTTTGCCCAACAAGCTTACAATGATCGCCACCAGGGTGATCACTACGTAGAGTATATTTCCTATATCAAAATCCATACTTTGCAAGGGCTTCATACAATAATACGCTTTTAAGAGAGTTAAATCTACAAAAAATAGGTGGTTTTCTTACTTTTACACTGAAATGAAACGTATAAAGCAAATATCCCTTGTGCTTTTACTCCTCCTTTGTGCGGAAATACTTCTCCCTTCCTGTGAAAGCAACCGGGGCGAACTGATTCCCGTTAAGACAGTGGATATCTATTTGCTGCTTTATGCAGACCTGGGAGATATGGGGATAGGCAGCTCCAAACTCATCAATGGAGGTGTAAACGGAATTGTACTCTATCGGGAATCCGACCTGGTCTTTTATGCCTATGACCGCACCTGCACAATGTTCCCCGAGCATAACGAAGCGGTTGTCGAAGACCCCACCTTCTTTGGTGTTTTCCAATGCCCCGAATGTGAATCCACCTACCTCCTGATGAATGGAGCAGAACCAAATTCAGGTCCGGCCCGCTACGCCCTGGTGGAATACCATACCTCCATCCAGGGAGACGTCCTCCACATATACAACTAGGCTCAAGGGTATTTGTTTTCTCGCTTAAATTCTTTGCTGCACAAATAATTGTAGACTTAGAAACCTAATACCCTTTCGCAAGAAAGAGGCTTCAAAGTCACAAACCCTTTCGCTAGAAAAAAGGGGGCCAAAGCCCCCTTAAATTATGTATATGTTAGGAACGGATGTCGGTGAAACAAGCTGGCATTTATTAGCGAAGCTAATTAAGCACCTTGAGAAACGATATCCGTTCCGGATCATTTTTAATACCGATAGTGATCAGCCTTATAGGGCCCCTCTACCTTTACCCCCAGGTATTCCGCCTGCTCAGGAGTAAGGGTGGTCAGTTTAACTCCCAATTGTTCAAGGTGCAGCCTTGCCACCTCTTCGTCGAGGTGCTTGGGAAGCATATAAACGCCTACCTCATAATCGTTTTTCCAGAGTTCCAGCTGAGCCAGGGTCTGATTCGAGAATGAGTTGCTCATTACAAAGGCTGGGTGCCCTGTGGCACAACCCAGATTCACAAGCCGTCCTTCGGCAAGAAGGAAAATAGCATGGCCGTCCTGGTAAACATATTTGTCGACCTGGGGCTTGATATTAACTTTATTGATACCCTCCCATTTTTCAAGCTTCTCAACCTGAATCTCATTATCAAAATGCCCGATATTACAGACAATGGCCTGATCTTTCATCCCTGCCATATGCGCTGCAGTAATCACATCCTTATTCCCGGTAGTGGTTACAAAAATATTTCCCTGCTTAATGGCCTCTTCCATGGTGTTTACTTCAAAGCCTTCCATGGCAGCCTGCAGTGCGCAGATGGGATCAATCTCTGTAACAATAACCCTGGCACCATAGGACTTCATGGAGTGAGCACATCCTTTACCCACATCTCCGTAACCGGCTACTACCACAACCTTTCCTGCCACCATCACATCGGTGGCGCGTTTAATTCCATCGGCCAGCGATTCCCGGCAGCCATACAGGTTGTCAAACTTCGATTTGGTTACCGAATCATTCACATTGATAGCCGGGAAAGGCAGTCTGCCATTCTCCATCATCTGGTAGAGGCGGTGAACCCCGGTGGTAGTCTCCTCGGATACACCTTTCATCTCAGGAACAGCCCTGTGCCATCTGTCAGAATCTTCAGCCAGAATACCTTTCAGGGTAGCCAGGACGACCTCCTCCTCATGGCTTGTGGCCTTCACTTCAAGTGTTGATGCATCATTTTCAGCCTCATACCCCTTTATCATCAGCAATGTGGCATCGCCACCATCATCAACAATCATCTGTGGCCCTTTTCCTCCAGGGAAGGCAAGCGCCTGAGCGGTACACCACCAGTATTCTTCCAGCGTCTCCCCTTTCCATGCAAAAACCGGAACACCGGATGCTGCGATTGCTGCAGCTGCATGGTCCTGAGTACTGAATATATTACAACTTGCCCAGCGAACATCGGCACCCAGTTCAACCAGGGTTTCTATAAGCACAGCAGTTTGAATGGTCATATGCAGAGATCCCATGATGCGTGCACCCTTAAGTGGCTTTTCAGCAGCCCATTTCCTCCTGATGGACATCAGTCCGGGCATCTCTTTTTCAGCAATTTCAATTTCTTTCCTACCGAAGTCGGCCAGACTTATATCTGCCACTTTATAGGGTAGTGTCTCTTTGTACGTCATTGTATCCATATATATCAATCAATTAAGAATGCAAAAGTAATATTTTATCTCCATTTGGAGGCATCACATAACTATTACACATAAAAACCTGAAAAGTTGCCCGAAAAAGGGTAAATCTTTGACAGAAAGTGATTAAAAGTAAAGATGTGCTCCCACTTTAAGCCTGAGTGAGCTATAGTTCAGTGAATGATCCATGAATCCAAAATATTCACCTTCATAACCCGCAGGGACCTCCAGTCCGGGCAACTTCAATGATTGGTAAAGGTTCGCCTCCAGTCCGGCCGAGAGGGAAAAATTCCGGGCCAGGTAAAGATGATAAGACGCCCTTAGCTGTATCCCGGGAATTGTATGCTTTTCAAACAAATATGCATTCCAGTACTCATCCTTAAGCGGATCATATTCCGAATAGTCGTAACTGGTGGCAGGGCGGCTAAGAATAAGTCCGGCACCAAAAAGGAGTTCGCTTCTTGTTGTAAAAAAGCGATCAACAGGATGCAGGACATATTCTGTATATAGCCGAAAATCCGTTAAGTCTGTCCAGTATGAATAATCGTAACTCATGGTAGTCTCCGAATAGGAAGAATAATGGGAGTAGTGTCCCAGGCCATCAAAATCATGCATAAATCCTCCTCCAACAACCCAATGAGGTTTAATCCTCCAGGAAAAATCCAGGTATTCCAATCCCCATGGATTCCCATAGGAATCATCCCAGGGGTCCATATCGGAAGATTCTATTACCTTTTTCATACTCTTTTCCATGGAATTGTTCAGACTGGCATTTATACCCATTGTAATCCTAAGGCGTTTCTTGGGGAATGCCCTTCGCACAGCTGCAGAATACTCCGGGAGCTTTTCAAGATCATCGGTGAGGAAAAGAGAATCCTCAAAAACCGACCAGGCACTAAGTTTTTCGAGACCTTCCTCATAATCAGGGCGGTCAGGATTTAGCCATACTTCTTCATTGCTTGTCTTCCGATATATGGATTTCCCAACAAGGCCACCCCCAACACCCAGGAGATTTCCCCCGATCAGTGCTCCAACCGGACCGCCAATCACAAAACCCAGTGCGGTACCTCCGGCGATTCCAACCACAATCCCTGCCGTTTGAGAACCAGTAAGCCTTCCCCCTCGGGTAATCAATATTCCTTGGATTTGGTCAACAGGAATCACAGTCAGATGGCCCTCCATTCCTATGGGAAGACGATCTAAAGGATAAACCTGAAACCCCTCCATGTCAAAATACACAGGCTGTCCCACAACCGTGTCCCCACCATTGAGTATTACTGTAACTGTGGGTTGATACCAGATCCAGCGTTTCATAATTTTTGCCTGCTGCTCAGTACTCAATGAAACCAAATTCTGGGCATTTAGAGAAGACACAATTATAGACAGGGCAACTAAAGTAAGAAGGTAATATTTTCTCATTCAAGTAGTTCTTGGATTCGGGATCTATCCAGTTCCAGCTGGGCTTTCAGCTGCTCCAGTCCGCTGAATTTCATCTCATCCCTGATCCTACTAACAAAATGGATTACAATATGTTCCCCGTAAAAATCTCCCGACACATTAAACAGGTGAGCCTCAATGGTCTTCACTGCCGAAGCACTATCGATGGTGGGCCGGAAGCCAATATTCAGCATTCCCCCATATACCGCACCCTTCAATTCTGCTCTTATTGCATAGACCCCATTCATGGGAATCAGCTTATGAGCATCATATGGATGAATATTAGCCGTGGGAAACCCCATCTGCCGGCCAATGTGGTTTCCTTCCACCACGTGTCCCGAGAGGTAATAGGTATATCCCAACATCTTATGGGCCTTCTCCAGCTCCCCTTTCAGCACTTCTTCCCTGATAGTGGTTGAACTTACCTTTCCGTCACCGGGACATAATTCAGGTATTTTCTCAATCTGGAATGCATTTTTCTCTGCACACAGGGCCAGACCGTCAGGGTCTCCCTGTCGGTCACGTCCAAAGCGGTTATCATAT
Organism: uncultured Bacteroides sp.; assembly: GCA_964601975.1. Classification (GTDB taxonomy): domain Bacteria; phylum Bacteroidota; class Bacteroidia; order Bacteroidales. The sequence goes on along the minus strand of CAZRPW010000035.1, from coordinate 4,821 downwards.
CCAAGCAGTAAAACCTCAACACCCAGCATTTCCACAAGGTACTCCTGGGTAAACTCACAGGCTGTGAGCGAGGCCATCTTCTTATCAAAAGGAATGATCAGCAGGTGATCGATCCCGAACTTTTCAAGCTCCCGGATCTTTTCCTCCCTGGAATGAAGCAGTTTAAACTGCTGAACGTCCTTATTGAGCACAATCCTGGGATGAGGCCACAGAGTAACCACCACCGAGTCTCCCCCATGACGCTCTGCCCGGGCTTTCAAATGCTCCAATATATACCTGTGCCCTATATGAACTCCGTCAAAGATTCCAATGGTTGCCACCGGCTTGCGGATCGAAACAGGTTCATATATAGTCCATACCTTCATTTTAATTCACAGAGATTTGCCTGGATTCTGCATATACGTCCGCAAATTTAATAAATTTATGAAGCTGTTATGAAAGAACCCGAACTCATCAGAAAAGACCCCTGGCTGGAACCCTATCGGACGACCATCACAAAACGTATGGAACGAACTGAAATCCGGGAACATGAACTGGCCGGAGATGGATCGCTGCAATCCTTTGCAAGCGGGCATCTCTGGTTCGGAACTCATCCCTGCGAAGAGGGCTGGGTTATGAGGGAGTGGGCGCCCAACGCAAAAGAGATCTACCTGCTGGGAGCCTTTAATAACTGGGAGATCCGGGAAGAGTATAGCTTTAAAGCCCTGGATCATGGAAACTGGGAAATTATTCTCAGAAAGGAGGACATTACCCATAAAGATCGCTATAAATTAATGGTTCGATGGGAAGGCGGTGAAGGAACAAGAATACCAGCATGGAGTACCCGGGTGGTTCAGGATGCACAAACCAAGGTGTTTGACGCCCAATTCTGGATGCCTGAAAAATCTTACCTGTGGAAACACCCACTCCCCGACCTGCGGGAAATACAGCCCCTGATCTATGAAGCCCACATTGGGATGGCCACCGAGGAGCACAAGGTGGGATCCTACTCAGAATTCAGAAAGAAAGTTCTCCCCCATGTGATCAGTGGCGGCTATAACACCCTTCAGTTGATGGCCATTCAGGAGCATCCCTACTATGGATCCTTTGGCTACCATGTATCAAACTACTTTGCTGCCAGTTCGAGGTTCGGCACACCGGAGGAACTGAAGGAACTTATTGATGAAGCACACGGAAACGGGCTCGCAGTAATTATGGATATAGTGCACTCCCACGCTGTGAAGAATCAGAATGAAGGGCTGGGACTACTGGATGGAAATCCTGCCCAGTTTTTCCATGGTGACCACCGGAGAGAGCATGTGGCCTGGGATTCTCTCTGCTTCGATTATGGAAAAAACGAAGTCACCCATTTTCTGCTATCCAATGTCAATTACTGGCTCACCGAATTCAAATTCGATGGTTTCCGCTTCGATGGAGTAACCAGCATGCTTTACTATGATCACGGCCTGGAGAAGGACTTTAACAGCTATGATCTTTATTTTGACGGCGGACAGGATGAAGATGCCATTATCTACCTCTCACTGGCAAATAAAATGATCCAGGAAATCAGACCCGGAGCGCTATCCATTGCCGAGGATATGAGTGGCTACCCCGGGCTGGCAGTTCCGGTTCACGAAGGAGGTGTCGGGTTCAACTACAGGCTCGCCATGGGCACTCCCGATTACTGGATTAAAACCATCAAAGAGAAGGTGGATGAAAAGTGGAACATGGAGGAGATCTTCCATGAACTTACTTCAAAACGGGCCGATGAAAAAACGGTGGGTTATGCCGAATCACATGACCAGGCCCTTGTGGGTGATAAAACCATTATTTTCAGACTCATCGACCAGGAAATGTACTGGTATATGAACAAGGCCTCAGAGAGCCTGGTGGTGGACCGCGGACTGGCTTTACATAAGCTAATACGCCTGATTACAGCATCCACTGCAGGAAACGGCTACCTGAACTTCATGGGAAATGAATTTGGACATCCCGAATGGATCGATTTCCCCAGGGAAGGTAACAACTGGTCGTACCAGTATGCCAGGCGCCAGTGGAGCCTTATAGAAAACCAGGAGCTGAAGTATCACTATCTTTCTGATTTCGACAGGGCCATGCTCGAAATCCTCGCCCGTTACAGTATATACTCGGGCCCGTGCCATCATGTGAAAACCGACCAGAACGACCTGGTGATTGCATTTGAAAGGGCAGGATTACTCTTCGTATACAACTTTCATCCCTCCCAATCCTATACTGATTATGGCCTGGCTGTCGATGCCGGAAGATACAGGACCCTGCTATGCACAGACCAACCCGAATTTGGAGGATTCGGACGTTTCGACACCCAGATGCTTCACAGAACACAAATAGAACGTTCGTTCGGACTCAAACAAAATCTGAAACTCTACCTGCCCTCCCGGACAGGCATTGTTCTCGAGCGACAGGAAATACCAAAAGTTAGGTAAA
>CAZRPW010000035.1:0-2276 GCA_964601975.1 uncultured Bacteroides sp. | reverse complement strand
TGCGAGCTTTGCTCGCATTTAAATCCACCTTACCAAGGGAAAATCCATCCTGTGCGGAAGGTCTTTGTGCTTGGGGTAAATCCGAAATCCAATATCGAATACCCCTGTTTCCTTCACTTCCTGTGTAAACTGATATACGGCTACCGTTCCATCTATACGGCTACATTCGAACTCTTCAGTTCCCCTGAAGTAATTCTGTCCATGACCACCGATGCTTTTTATATGAACCATTTCAACCCCTATCTCATCAGGTGATAATCCGGCCAAATCCAATACCATTTTTCCCGAGTAGGTATTCCCCACAACAAATTCCTCCCTTGTAACATCCGGGAAATCATACTCCAGTACCTTTATATTTTTCCAGTTTGTAAGTATATGATTCTTCCAGTGGGCCAGCTCTTTGGGTACCCGGTAATCTTTTTCCCGCAACCTGAGCGTCCGCTCATACAGCTTAAGATAGAAGCGATCAATATAGTCCCTGAGCATCCGGTTCATTGTAAATTCAGGCGCCACATGGGCAATATTAGAGCGAATCATTCCAACCCAATCTTCCGGCACGTCATCCTTATTCCGCCTGTAAAACTTCTCGGTGATATCATTCTCCAGCAGGGTATAAATCCGCTCTGCATCCAGTTCATCCTGTAGCTCCTGATTCCCAAAAGAGCGCTCGATGGGCAGGGCCCACCCAGAGTCTGCCCTGTATCCTTCAGCCCACCATCCGTCGAGTACACTGAAATGCATGGTGCCATTCATCACAGCCTTCTCCCCGCTGGTTCCTGATGCCTCCAAAGGCCTGGTGGGAGTATTAAGCCAGATATCAACTCCCCTGACCAGTCGCTTGGCCAGCAAGATGTCATAGTTTTCCATGAATACAATCTTGCCCATAAACTCGGGCCTCTTGGAAATCTCCACAATCATTTTGATCAGATCCTGTCCGGGGAAATCCTTCGGATGCGCCTTTCCGGCAAATATAAACTGCACCGGTTTATCCGGATTATTTACGATTCGTGACAGCCTGTCCAGATCACGGAACAGGAGGTGCGCCCGTTTATAGGTAGCAAAGCGCCTGGCAAAACCAATGGTCAAAGCGTCCTTATTCAGGGCAGTTGAAATCTCCAGCATCCTCCCGGGATTATCCATCATTTCTGTGGATGCCTTTGCCAGGCGATCCTTGATATAATTAATCAGGTTTTCACGCTCGTCAGATTTCAGATTCCAGATTTCACTGTCGGGTACCAGCTTGATCCGGTCCCACATCAAACGATCTTCCTGTTTGCTATAACAATCTTTTCCGAAAGTTTTCTCGTAGAGCTTTTTCCATTCACGGCCCACCCAGGTAGGCAGGTGAACCCCGTTGGTTACATATCCCACATGTAACTCCTCAGTCATATAGCCCGGCCATAGCCCGGTAAACATCTCCCTGGAGACTTCACCGTGCAACTTACTTACTCCGTTCACCTCCTGGGATAACTTCACAGCCAGTACACTCATGGAGAATTTCTCAGAATGCTGATTGCCATGGTATCGGCCCAGGTTCATAAACTGATTCCAGGAGATTTTCAGACGTTCAGGGTAATGCGCCACATAGGTTCGCAGGATATTCTCCTCGAAAGAGTCGTGCCCGGCCGGAACGGGAGTATGGGTTGTAAAGAGGCTTGATCCCCTCACTACCTCAACCGCCTCCGGGTATGTCATTTTCTCATCCTGAATATATTCCCTGAGCCTTTCAAGACTGGTGAAAGCAGCATGTCCTTCGTTACAGTGGTACAGATCAGTATCGAGTCCTATACTCCTCAGGGCACGGATTCCACCAATCCCCAGCAGGATCTCCTGCTTTAGCCTGTGCTCATTATCCCCCCCGTACAAACTATGAGTAATCCCCCGATCACCCTCCTGGTTGGCTTCATAATCTGTATCCAGCAAATAAAGAGGAATCCTTCCCACCTGGACTTTCCACAACCTTGCATAAAGGGTTCTGCCCGGCAAAACAATGCTCAAATCCTTCCAATTGCCTTCTTCATCCCTGACTGCGGTAATCGGTAACCTTGAAAAATTCTGCGCATCATTCAGCGCAACCTGTTCCCCCCCGGCAGAAATCATTTGCCGAAAATAGCCATACTTGTACAAAAGACCGATACCGGTCAAAGGCATATTATAATCACTGGCCTCCTTCAGGTAATCACCAGCCAGCAAACCTAAGCCACCCGAAAAAGTCTTCAGAGAATTATGAATCCCGTATTCCATACTAAAATAAGTAATGGAAGGCATTCCTTCCT
>CAZRPW010000034.1:0-36340 GCA_964601975.1 uncultured Bacteroides sp. | reverse complement strand
TGCTGTTCCGAAATGTGGAATTTCAGGCTAATAAAGGGGATAAAATCATTTTTCTCTCCAGGGACCCAAGGGCAATGACAGCCCTTTTCGAAATTATTAACGGTCATCAGAAAGCGGATACCGGGGACTTTCAGTGGGGACAAACCATTACCACCGCCTATCTGCCCCTGGACAATTCAGGATTTTTCAGGAAGGACATGATGCTTTCCGACTGGATGGGTCAGTTTACTGCCGATACCCTGGAACAAACCATTCGAGGTTCCCTTGGAAAGATGCTCTTCTCAGGCGAAGAAATCTACAAAAAGGTTGAAGTATTATCAGGTGGTGAGAAAATGCGCTGCATGATCTCCAGGCTGATGCTGGCCAATGCCAATGCCCTGATCCTGGATACCCCAACGAACCACCTGGATCTGGAGTCCATCCAGGCCTTCAACAACGGACTGCTCAAATACCCTGAAAACCTGTTCATGGCCTCCCACGACCATGCCTTCATCCAGTCCACCTGTAACCGGATCATCGAACTCACCCCCAATGGAACCATCGATAAACTCATGGATTATGACGAATACATTGAGGATGAGGAGATCCAGGCCCTGAAAGAAAAGCTGTACAGCTAGCTGATATCTTTCTGGGTATGGGAATTCACAAAGAGTATGTTTCCCATCTCATCAAAACCATCGAAGACCTTTGCCCCCAATTTCCGTAGTCCGTTCGCGTGAAACCCGATGATGGCCAGACCTGCGTGGGTAGAGTGTTCCCTGACCAGGTTGCGGGGATTCGAACCGGGCACTTCACAGATAACCTGGATATTCTTTGAGGTAATGGGCAGGCGTCCCGATTGCACCAGCTCTTCAAGGTATTTCCGGGTCTCCTCCTCTTTCTCTTTGGCGCAGACATCGAAAATTTTGATTTCACTTGTCTTCCAGTCAGGATGGCCCTGAATGATGAAACTAAGCAGGATCATCAGGTTGGAGTTTTCATAATCGTAGCTCCGGATCCACACATGAATCCCGTTTTTGTAATTAACGGTTCTCTTGGAACTTCCGAAAATACACACGTCGAAATTGCCAGCATTCACCAGGGCGAAATTATCTATAATCGGGGCCAGACCTTCCGGCTTATCCCGGTCATACTCGAAAATTACCATGTTATTCTCCATGCCCGATATTCCGGGAAGCTGAATGGCCTGAGCCACTGCTGATGTGTAGGAAGGTGAAATCATAGTATCCACATAAACATGACTCCCCTTTCCTTTAAAATTCTTAACGAGGCGAAGCAGTTCGGTATCGGATTTTTCATGGCTCGCCTTGGAATAATAGTCCTCAATGAGATGGATATAAGTACCGAAGCCATACTTATAACTGATCCAGTTTAATAAGCTGAAGGCCGTGTCCCTTTCAAAGGAATCCTTTGAGATACATATGGCACTGGGCCGCCACTCCTTATCCACCCTTGATTTCCTGGTTTGCTGAAGGTATACCTGCAGGCTGCGGTTCAATTGAAAAATGGCATTTGTAAATATGGATACCAGTCCCTTCCGTTCTTTATGATAGTTGTTAATGAGCAGGTAGAGCAGTACCATGATCAGATAGGCTGCCAGTGCAAAAAGGGCGTTGATCTTGAACATCACCCAGACCGAGACCACAAAACCAAGCAGGGATAAAAACCAGGCCGATCGGAAAGAAGGCCGGTAGGAAGGAGATGAACCAAAATGATGTAAAAAGGAAATCAGGCAGAGCGATCCATAAGTGACCATAAAAAACATGGATATTATTCCTGCCACCTGGTTCACATCCCCTATGATCACAAAAACAAGGGCAATGATCACAGTAACCAGGGTGGCATTATAGGGCTCCCTGCTAACTCCCCTTCCCCTTGCAAGGAAAATATTTATCCGCCTGGAAGGCAGGGAATGGTCAGCTGCCAGCGCTTGCAGGGTGCGCGGGGCCACCAGTATGGAACCAATGGCAGAGGAAAAAGTCGATGCCGCCAGGCCCAGTGGAATCACCAGTCCGCCCATAATGGCAATATCGGCCATTACCAGCTGATTTTCAGGATCCCTCAGGGTTTCCAGGCTTGCCGATGAAGTAAGCTTCCAAATAATGAAAAAATATATAATCATCCCGCTGAAGGTGGCCAGAAGAGTCCCCAGGGGAATGGATTTCCCCGGCTTCTTCAGGTCGCCCGAAAGTCCCACCCCGGCAGTCATCCCGGTAAATGCCGGGAAAATGATGGCAAAGACCAGGAAAAATTGTTTCATATCCCCCTTTCCGGGCGAAAGAAGGGAGAAGCTGTGGGTCTGGCTGTATTCCGTGGACCCAAGAAAGAATAGTATGAGGGAAATAAAGAGGATGGCCACCACAATGTAAAGGGTTTTCATTCCCACCGAGGCCCCCTTTTTCAGAATCAGAATGGAAAGACCAATCATCGCCGGAATGCTGATGACCTGGCGGGGCAGTAAAAGGCCGAAGCGCTCTCCCATCCAGTTGAAAAAAAATTCAAAAGCCTCGGTAAAAGCAATAATGTAGAAGGCCACAGAGATAGCCTGGGAAAAGAAGAGTGCAATGCCGATGGTTGCCCCGATATTGAGTCCGAACGAACGGCTTATTATAAAATACTCTCCACCACCCTCAACCCTTTTATTTGTGGCAATCTCCGATATGGCCATGGCCGTGGGAATTGTAACCAGGTGACCCAGCAGGATTATACCAATAACGCCCCAGAAACCCAGGGTACCGGTGGCATATCCAAATCTTAAAAAAAGCACCGCCCCCAGGATGGTGGCAATGGCCGTAAAAAAAACCGGCGCGGTCCCGAATGATTTCTTTGACTGTGTTGACATATTTCTTTAGACTTCCTGTAAACTTACGCAAAATCAAAGAAACCCCGGCCTAATCTTCATCGGTATAAACATGTGAATCGTAGATCTTTTATTGCTATTTTTAGGCACCCATGAAAAACACAGCTTTTATAATCGCATTCCTGATGCTGATACTCGATCCGCAGACCACATTTGCCCAGGATGCGAGATTGTCTTATGATTTGCAGCCAGGAAAGCATTACTTCCTGGAAATAGAGCTGCAACAAAATACAAGCTCAGAATCCATGAACAGTGATGAGATCAGTATGTTCAGTCATATAAACCTCGAATTCAGGGTGGATTCTATGAGCCCCGACCAGCTGATTCATATGTCTGTAAGGTACAACGATCTGCTGCTCTCAATGCTGGCACCGGGCCTGAATATAGATATCAACTCCAAAACAGGCAACAACCCGGTCCTTACGGCCCTGATTGACACCCTGGGCGGGAAGTGGTTCAACCTGGCCATGGATGAATCGGGTAAACTCGATACCCTCTTCGGACTTGTGGATATCTTTGAAAACCTGGCCGAATACCCCCAGGTCGACCATTTGCAGAAAGAGGTCAGCCTGGGAACGCTGCACGAGGCCTACGGTGAAGATGCCTTCCAGGGTCTTTTTAAACTTTTTGTCGCCTTCTACCCCAATGTACAGCCCATCAGAAACTGGACCAGCGACCTCACCTACTATTTCAATACCAAAGCTGTGAAAATCGCTAACAGGTACTACCTGACAAAAACCAGCAAAGACCAGGTTACTATCCAGGGCATGGGGATGATCAACTCGCTGAGTAAGTTCACTGAAACCATCCCCCTCGGTGAAGTTAGCTCGACGGTTTCGGGCACCCAGACCTATGACTTTCAGACAGATCCTGCCTCGGGATGGATAAAAAAATGCCTCTCAAGACAAAGACTGGTCATTGAAACCACCATCATAAAAAGCGATCAGTTTCCTGTGGGACTGAAAATACCCTCCTACACTGAGACTGTATTTGAGGTAAAGGGATCTATTCATTAAGAGCGTTTGTATATGAAAATCAAAACCTTAGTATTTCTTTTGGGAATTCTCCTCATAACGGGGACAGCCCGGGCACAAGCTTATGAGCACTCAGGAGGAATCAGGGCTGGTTATACCTTCGGGCTCAGCTACAAAGGATTCTTCCTTCACAGCAAAAATGCCCTTGAAATTGACCTGGGCTATAACCGTCATGGTCTAAATGTTTCCGGCCTCTATGAAATACACAGGGAACCCTTCCGGAAAAGTAAGCAGTGGCTTGCATATTTCGGAGGAGGTGTTTTTGGAGGGGAGTGGGATGAAAATCTCTCCATGGGACTAATGGCCGTGGGCGGTATCGAATACACGCTTCGAAAAACACCCCTGAATTTTGGTCTTGACTGGCGGCCCATGCTCAATGGCTACAAGAATTTCGGCTACGATCTGCTGGATTTCGGACTCGCAATCAGGTACCGTTTCAAGCTTTAGCCTTTACTTTTTGCTCTGAGTATCTTATATTGTATATCTGAACCCATTCGTCTGAATCATGATACCTACACAGAAGGAGGTTAAAGAAGCCGTGAAAAGGGTCTCTCCCCATGTTCACCTTACCCCCGTCCTCACTTCCTCCACCATCGACAGGATGCTTGATGCTTCCGTATTTTTTAAGTGTGAGAATTTTCAACGTATGGGAGCATTCAAGTTTCGGGGGGCAAGCAATGCCATCCTCCAGCTTAGCCAGGAGGAAAGAGCCAGGGGAGTAATCACCCACTCGTCCGGTAATTTTGCCGCGGCACTTGCACTAGCAGCTAAATCACTGGATACCAAAGCCTACATTGTAATGCCCTCCAATGCCCCATCTGTAAAAAAAGAAGCAGTTGCCGGCTATGGAGCCCATATCATTGAATGTTCACCCGGTTTGGAAAGCAGAGAATCAAGCATGCAGGCGATGCAGAAAAAAACCGGCGCCACCTTCATTCATCCTTCCAATGACATCCAGGTAATTCTGGGAAACTCCACAATAGTCATGGAAATGGCCAGCCAGGTTAAAACCATGGATGTTGTCATTGCTCCAGTGGGTGGCGGCGGACTGATTGCAGGTACGGCTCTGGCCACCAACCACCTCTCCTACTATATTGAGACCATCGGTGCAGAACCTTTCGGGGCGGATGATGCCTTCCTATCACTTAAAACCGGGAAAATACAGCCCAGCATTAATCCAATTACTATTGCAGATGGTTTAAAAACCCAGCTTGGGGATCTGAATTTCCCCATCATCCATAAGTTTGTCAGCAAAATTATAAGGGTGGAAGAATCGGAAATCATAGAAAGCATGAAGTTCATCTGGGAGAGGATGAAAATTGTCATAGAACCCTCCAGTGCTGTTGCGGTTGCAGCCCTTTTCAGAAATAAATCCGAATTCAGAAAACGCAGGGTGGGAGTCATCCTTTCCGGGGGGAATGTTGACCTTTCCAACTTACCCTTTTAAAAAAACACGTATTGATACGCTGATCAAGCTATCCCTTAACACATTAAGGAATAATATGTCCAAAAACATCAATAAAGATGTCAAATAGTACAAATTTCGCATATATTTGTGCTCAATACTTTTGGGAAAGGCATATAGCTTTTCTACTTGCTAACTAAAACTATTACTACCGGCAGGTGACATTTGTTCACCTGCCTTTTTTTTGTCTTTTTTTATGAGGAAATCTTATTCAGAAACGAGCCTTATCAGCGGAATCAGAAAACATGATTCCGCAGCTTTGGAATTTGTGTATGATGAATATTTTCCGATGATCGAGGCCTTTGTTATTCATAACAGCGGAAGCAGGGATGAAGCGCAGGACGTTTTCCAGGAAGCAATGATCATTGTCTACAAGAAAATAAGAGATGAGAAACTGGAACTGAACTGCAAATTCGGCACCTACCTTTATGGAATTTGTAAAAAGGTCTGGATCCAGGAAAAAAGAAAATACCTTCTGCGAGCCGAGAAACTCCGGCAGCAGCCTCTTTTGGTCAACGATCCAGGGCCTGAAGAGGATCCTCTGCTTCAGAAACATCTGAAGGAGCTATTTGAAAAACACTTCAAGGAACTTAGTAAGGACTGCCAGAAAATTCTCTCCATGTTTTTTTGTAACCATAGCGTGGAAGAGATCCGTGAAGAAATGAATTACAAAGACCTGCACCACGCTGCCGACCGCAAATACAGGTGTAAAAAGAGCCTGATAAAGCGGATGATGAACGACCCCCAGTTTAAAACCTTAAAAGATGAAGCACTTTGACCATATCATAAAATATATATCGGGGGATCTATCTCCCAGGGAATCCACATTATTTGAAAAGGAACTTGATGAGAATCCTCAGCTAAAAGAGGAGTTCTTGCAGGTTTCTGCTGCTTATAAAATAATTGGGGATCAGCTAAAAAGAAGGGATGAGGAGGCCTTTAGATCTGCTGTGAAAGCAGCAATCACAAAATCCAGTGAGGATGCACCCCGGAATAAAAGACCAGGACGCCTGTGGTATTTCCTCATTGGGGCGGCTGCCTCCCTGTCGATTTTTTTCAGCATTTTTCAGTCCGAACCGGATGCAGAGCGTATCTATGCCCTTTGGTACAGACCTTCGGAAGACGAAGTCATCCGCACTATTTTGGAGGGGACCCGTGGTGAAGAAGATGCAGATGTGGCAAGGCTTTGGCAGAAAGGAGCCTTTGAGAGCTGCAGAGAGCTGTGTTCAAAAAAGCTATCAGAAAACCCCGGGGACCAGTATACCATGCTATTTTGCCTGCTTTCACATATGGAGATGGAGGATGCAGAGGCTCTGCCACAATGGCTGACTGAAATAGATATCAGCGCAGGAACGCCTCTTGGTCAGGCCATCATATGGTACCATGCCCTTGCCCTTGTAAAAGCAGGTCAAAGCGCAAAAGCTATCATCTTACTCACCACTCTGGAGGAATTTCCAGGACCCTATGGTCAGGATGCTCATAAATTGAAAAAAAAGTTGACAAAATAATTCTTAATTTAGGAGGCATAAGCAACCCTGCATATGCCTTCATTCCCTTTTTACAAACAGCTCGATGCCATGGATTGCGGCCCCACCTGTATCAGGATGGTGGCCCGTCATTATGGAAAACATTTCAGTCTTCAGACCCTGAGAGAAAAATCCCATTTGAACAAGGAGGGAGTATCCATGCTGGGTATATCCAGGGCTGCCGAGGCCATTGGTCTGCAAACCATGGGGGTATCTCTTACCTGGGAACGTCTTAAGTCGGAAGCACCACTCCCGGTAATTGTACATTGGAAACAGAACCATTTCATCGTGGTATACAGGATACGGAAAGACAAGGTTTACGTATCCGATCCGGCCTTTGGTCAGACCATCTACACCAAAGAGGAGTTTCTGAAAGGATGGATTAGTACGCGAACCGAAGGTGAAGAAAAAGGGTCCGTCCTGCTGATACAGGCCACCCCGGATTTTTTGAATCAGGAGGATGAGCCGGTAAAAAAGACCGGCTTCAGGTACCTCTATCGTTACCTAGCTCCTTATAAAAAATATCTTTACCACCTGGTTTTGGGACTCATCCTGGGTAGCGTCATTCAGTTCCTGCTACCTTTCCTGTTCCAATCCATTGTCGACTTTGGTATCACCAACCAGGACCTTTCATTTATCTACCTGATCCTGCTTTTTCAACTCGTGCTGATCCTATCCCAAATGGGAATCGATTTTATACGGCGATGGATCCTGCTTCATCTGAGTACACGGGTCAATATTTCCCTGATCTCCGATTTCCTGGTGAAGATGATGAAACTGCCTGTGGGCTTTTTTGACACTAAGATGACGGGCGATCTCCTTCAGCGGGTTGGAGATCACCGGCGTATTGAATCCTTTATCACAACTTCCTCGCTGACCATCCTGTTTTCCATGGTTAACCTGATTGTATTTGCCATAATCATGGCAATCTACAGTGTAAAAATCCTGCTTATTTTCCTGGGAGGAGCAGCCCTTTATTTCCTCTGGATCAGCTTTTTTATGAAGAAGCGTCGCTCGCTGGATTACAAATATTTTTCACGCCAGGCAGAGAACCAGAGCAAACTAATACAGATTATTCATGGAATCCGGGAGATTAAACTGAATAATGCAGAAAGCACCAAACAGTGGGAATGGAAGGAGATCCAGGCTGGACTGTTTCGTATAAACATGAAGACCCTATCCCTGAACCAAAACCAGGAGGCCGGTGGAGTTTTCATCAATGAAACCAAAAACATCCTCATCAATGTGACAGCAGCAATCGCTGTACTTAACGGACATATGACCCTTGGTATGCTGTTGGCTGTAAGCTACATACTTGGCCAACTCAATGGCCCCATAGAACAAATGATATCCTTTTTCCACAGGGCACAGGATGCAAGAATCAGTCTCGAAAGGCTTGGCGAAATCCATGATCTTGAGGATGAATTCCAGAATCAGACCGGTATAACAGTGCTTCCTTCCTTCGACAGGGTAAGTATAAGGGGGCTCAGCTTCAGCTACCCGGGAGCCATTAACCGAAATGTACTTGAAGATATTAGTATGAGTCTGAAAAAGGACACGGTAACTGCTGTAGTGGGCGTTAGCGGAAGCGGAAAAACCACTTTGTTAAAGCTTTTGCTGGGATTCTATCCTCCGGCCAGTGGCGAAATCCGGGTGGGAGATATGAACCTGAAGATGATGTCTCCCGATCTTTGGAGAGATCAGTGCGGAGTAGTCATGCAGGACGGTTTCCTGTTTTCAGATACCATTGCAAGCAATATTGCCCTGGGCGTTGAAAACATTAAAACAGAGCAACTTTTATATGCAGCACGGATGGCCTGTATTGACGATTTCATCGATCGTCTGCCCCTGGGGTATAACACCAAAATAGGACAAGAGGGGCTTACGCTTAGCGGGGGAGAACAGCAGCGCATTCTGATTGCACGGGCCATATACAAAAATCCGGGGTTCCTCTTCCTCGACGAAGGCACCAGTGCCCTGGATGCCAATAATGAGAAAAGGATCATGGAAAACCTTGAACTGGTTTTCAGGGGAAAAACGGTTCTTATAATCGCCCACAGGCTGAGTACCGTTAAAAATGCAGACCAGATTATTGTGTTGGACCAGGGGCGAATCGTGGAGGAAGGCAAACACAACAACCTGATTGCCAAAAAGGGACACTATTTCAACCTGGTCAGGAATCAGCTGGAACTGGGGAACTGAAAATCATCACAAATCCTCCTCCCCTTTCCATCCTGATACTGACAGAATCTCCGGTACTTATCTCCATTGATTCTTTAACCAATAGAGAAGGGTCTTCGACGGATTCAGGTCCATCCTTCCACAGGGTAACATCCCAGGTATCGGACCCGGTAAAATCAGCACTAAACTCAGCAATCCTCGCATCCTCACCGCTCATGCCAGCCACATACCAATCCTTTCCTTTTCTCCTTGCGATTATTATATCCTCCCCGGGATAACCGCCCAGGTACTTCGTCTCATCCCAGCTTGTTTGAATAAGCTTCAGGAATTCGGCTCCGGGCTGGTCCCGGTAGTTATCAGGAGAATCGCAGATCACAGTGAAGGCACTTTCATAAATGACTGTCATAGCCAATTGATGACATCGGGTACCCATAACCGTGGGATTGGGGGCATCGCCTCCCACCGCTTCAAAATTTTCCTGAGCCACATGATTAAATCCCCCGGGCGTAAAATCCATCTCGCCCAGCAGCCCCCTTGTATAGGGCAAAACCACCGTGTGCCTGGGTGTAACCAGGTCTGACCATTTGTTATACTCATTGCCCAGCACGCCTTCCCTGGTAAGCATATTTGGAAGTGTTCTGGATACTCCGGTGGGCTTATATGCACCATGAAAATCAATGACCAGGTGATGTGCTGCAGCCTTTCGGGCAAGCCTGTGATACCAGTTTACCATATCCTGGTCTTCCGAATCCATAAAGTCAACCTTAATCCCGGCCGCCCCCCACTTTTCATAAACTGCCAGGGCTGCATCCATCTGCCTGTCCAGGTGCGCCGAAAGCACCCACAATATGATCCCTACCTCCCTCTCACCGGCATAGGATATAATCTCTTCTATATCCACCTGTGCTGCCGGGGTTGTAATATCCACATCCGGATTTGGGCCACCCTCATCCGCAAAAACCTTCCCATACCAGGTCCAGTCTACAATCATATATTCCCAGCCCATTTCAGCAGCCAGGTCCACAAAATATTTCATAGTGGATGTATTCATTCCCACGTCAAAATCCGCAGCAGGAGCATAATCGCCAGACCACCAACGATCCCATGCAGACACCCCGGGTCTGATCCAGTCCACATCCTCATATTCCACCGGATCATTCAGGTTCACAATCATATTGGATTCGATGAGGTCGCCAGGATCATCTCCCACCATGATTACCCTCCAGGGGGACTCAGCAGGAGAGCCGGCCTCCACCTTCACCGAAGGATTTCGTTTGAGGGAAGCCAGGGATGAAACCAGGGATGCCTCCCCCTCCTTCCCTTTTTGAAAGTATAGTCCCGCCCAGTCTGTTAGCCTGGCTTCAGTTAAAATCAGCCAGGAATCCTGATCCACTTCAGCCAGGATTGGACAACCAATAAGCGCTTCTATTCCAATCTCTTCCACTGTCATCTCATCAAATAGGTGCTCCTGGCTGGAATAATAGTGTTCCTGATTGGTGGCCCAGACTTTTACAGAAGGATCCAGGTTAAAGGAGCTGCGTTCCTCGGCTAGCATGAAATTTCCAAATCCTGAATTCTCCGGGAAAAGGTATCGAAATGCCATCCCGTCGTTGAAAACTCTGATTTCCCATTCCAGGAATCGGCCCGACGCTCCCTCCTCACTCACCCTGTAAACATATTCATTGAAATAAGATCTTACTTCCGCGCATTTTCCCCAGAGGGGTTTCCAGCTTTCATCCACCTGACGGGTAGATATCAACTCCACATTCAGCATGCTCTGAAAAGCACCCTGATCCTTGAATTCCAGGCTAAGCGCTGAGATGCCCACCATCTCCTTCCCCTCCTTGAAAACCGAATAGGAAAAGGGCACTCCGGCCTGGCTTCCGATTCTTACAGTAATTCTGCCATCGGGAGATTCCGGATCCGGAATACTGTGTTGACATGAAAAAAGAAAAAAAAACAGAAAAAAAAGAATTGCGGAAAAGTGTTTCATGGCATTGGATTTGAGGGTTCATTTCAAAAGTAAGGAAATTATTAGCGATATTTAGCGCACAAACCGAAGCTTTAGAAATGGATAACGATTGGAAAAAAAGACTGGGTGTGGTTTACTCCACCAACGAGCTTTTTGAATACGAGGGAGATGGGGATGCTCAGCAGGAAACGCTTCCCCCTTCTAAGCAGAAGCTCTATATCTCGCTTGACAGGAAAAATCGGAAAGGAAAGGCAGTGACACTGGTAGAAGGTTTTACAGGAAATGCTGAGGATTTGAAAAACCTCGGAAAGGAGTTGAAAAGCAAATGCGGCTCAGGCGGAACAGCCAAAGATGGGGAGATCATCATTCAGGGAGATTTCAGGGACAGGGTAGAAACGATGCTAAAGGATAAAGGCTATCAAATAAAACGAAAAGGTGGCTGAAAAGATTAAAATCCTATGTCTTCCGGCTCTACTCGGACTGGCATTCCTTTTTTCGTGGAATTCTGGTTTAGAGGCACAAGTCGACACTCTGAAAATACCCTCCGACACTTCCTATTTCAGAAACGGACAGGATGACTGGAACCTGGTGGAATCGGTCCTCAGGAATCAACCCGCAAATTTACTATTTCTCCTGGAAAGAGGGGCCGATCCGAATGCTGCTGCGGAAGGTGGAACAACAGCGCTCATGTATGCCGCCGAAAACGGTGATACCCTCCTGCTTAAAATACTTGTGCTCAATGGAGCCAATATCGAACTCAGCCAGGTGGAGGAAACCTCCCCACTGATGGTGGCTGTGCTGAACCAGCATTTCGATGCTGCCCACATCCTTCTGAAAAAGGGAGCCAATCCCGACCACCGTGACCGCTATGGAGCTAGCTCCCTGATCTATGCTGCTGCCTTAAATGACTATTCCATGGCCGATCTGCTCCTTTTTTTTGGTGCAACAGACAGCCTGAAAGATCATAACGGAAATGATGCCATCATGACCGCAGTTTGCATGGGAAATATGGAATGTGCAGATGTACTTTTACAGAACGGAATCGAAACTGACTCTAGAGATAAGAAACTGAACACACCCCTGATGATTGCCGCCCAACAGGGAAACACGGAAATGATCCGGCTCCTGTTGGAATACCAGGCCGGAAAAGAACTGGTAAACAAAAGTAATTTCACAGCCCTTGCCCATGCCATCAAGACCGGTGAAACAAAGGCAGTCGGGGTGCTTGTTGACAGTGGAGCCAATGTCCACCACCTCATCAGTAAAAGCCTGAACTTGTATGACCTTGCAAGAAAGCAAAGGGAGGAAGACATCATAAAACTTCTGAAGAAAAAGGGTGCCACTCCCACCCCAGCTCCCGATTTTTCGGAATTCGGAGTGGGATGGGGAAATAGTTTTGGGAAAGACGAACATATGATGCAGGGCAGAATCTGGTGGCAGGATCAAAAATTCGGATATTTTGCGGAAAGTGGATATGATGTCCGCACCATTTTACGGACCCGGCAGGTGGAAATTAATGACACCCTGATTCACCAGTATCGCGAAAGCCGGTCGGCATGGACAAGCGGAGTGGGTAAATACTTTACCCTGTTAACAGATCCCACAGGTATAGACTATGGCTTCTACACAGGTCTCTACGGCATGCTTTCCTTCCCCAGGTACAGGGGAATCGCAAACAGACCTCCGGCAGAATTCAACCTGATTCCCTCTGCAGGCCTTTTTCTGAAAGGAAGTATGGCCGGCATGAAAGCCGGTATTGAACGATATACCTTTGGAACGATATATGAAGGGAAGTGGAAAATGAACATTACCCTTTTTGTAAGGATCCCCTATAACAACACTGATTATGAATTTAAGGAGATCAGATATGAACCATAACAAAGGGCAAATACTGTTTTTGCTTACAGCAGCGATCATACTGTTCCTGGCTGGCAACTTTTTAGCCTGCGAACCCGAGGACTGGATCTCGGAAATAAACTGCAACGACTGTTACGATTTCAAGCCCGACAGTGCAAAGCTTATTGTTTATGTAAGCATCAGGCTTGAACAGGATTCTGTGCCCCTGACCTTTTACAGGGAAGATTCCGAGGGAGAGATCGACTGGCAGGATACAGCCACCACCGATGAATTCTACCTGTATTCGGCCATGGGGTCCACCTATACTGTAAAGGCTGAATACAAAAGCGGCGCGCAAACCATTATTGCCTGGGATGCCGACGAGATGACCCTCAATGATTATGGAGAAGATTGTGGAGATCCCTGTTACATAATCAAAGGGGGAATACTTGACCTGAGGCTTAAAAGTGAATGAAAAAAAGAGGGCTTCCCTGACCATATAACCACATATTTTCAATATTTTAGGGTGTTATTACACCTGTATGAGATTTAGATTCTTTGCTATACCCTGCTTCCTATGGTTTCTGTCTGCACTCTCTTTGCAGGCACAACCGAACAAATACGGGGTTCCCATCATCACCAATTATCCCTATCACGAAACCGGTGGAAATGAACAGAACTGGTGCATTACCCAGGATCACAGGGGTATTGTTTACGTGGGAAACCATGAAAAGGGAGTGCTTGAATATGACGGTGTATCATGGCGAAGCATTCCGATCCCCAATAATGTCCCGGTATATTCTCTGGCCACAGGGGATGATGGACTGGTGTATGTGGGGGCCGAGGAAAATTTTGGCCGCCTGGAGCCGGATCAGTGGGGAAATTTGCGATTCCGTTCTCTTTACGATTCCACCCTTAGAGCAGAGGTCCCCAATTTGGTGGTATGGAAAACCTATTGCGTCGATGGAAAAACATGGTTCTGCGCATGGGAAGGTATTTTCGTTTACGATCCACAAAAAGAAGAGACCCGGATTATTGAGACTACGCAGAATGCCTACCATAGTTTTTTTGTTGAAAGCACCCTCTACAACCTGGACTGGGGTTTGGGGCTTATGGTATATAATGGAGAAGGCTTTGTAAAGGTAGACGGTGGGGGTTTCTTCAGGGAGAAATCCATCACAGGCATCAGTCGCTATGATAAGAATCATCTTCTGATCAGCACCATGGAAAGTGGCATTTTTCTGATGAATACTAAGAGCGGGGCAGTAAATGACAGATTCCTCGGACCCGAACTGATGGAAGAGCTTCAATACAATGGCGTCATCTATATGAGGATCATGGATCAGGAAATCCTGGTCTGCACCTACTCCAACGGACTATACATCCTTGATTTTGAAGGAAATGTCAAAGAAATTATTTCTGATTCCGAGGGACTTATAGAAAACACCATTTCGCATGTTTTTTCGGATGAAAGGCTCAATGGAAAAGGGCCCATCTGGATTGCGCACTGGGAAGGAGTCAGCAAAATTGAGGCCAACAACCCCTTCCGATTATTTACAGAGAGTTCCGGCTTTGAAAACCTGATCACTGATGTGGTCTATTTCAACGAACAACTTTTCCTCTCAACTTTAAGCGGTGTTTACTATAAGACCTCATCTTCCTCCAGAACCGAATTTCTGAAACTGACAGATATTACAGATGGTATTCACGATCTCCAGTTATTGGAGCCTTCAAGAGGGAAACCGATGCTCCTGGCATCTTCGTACACCGATATATATATAATAGACCAAAACCTGAAGGTCTCCATTCTGAAAGACCAGCTCTCCGATAAACCGGATGATCCGGCAGACCTGGAAAACTTTGCAGGCAGGTATATCCTTTCCGATCCAGAGCACTCAGATGTAATCTATACAGGCTTCAACCATGTGGTCGGGCTGCAGTATTCCCGCGGAAAATGGGAGGAAATTTACCGCTATCGGGATCTGCATGACGAGATAAACAGAATGGTCAGGGACAGGTACGGATATCTTTGGGTATCAGGCAATCTGAGTTTACTTCAGATAGATATGGAACTCTCACAGCAGGCTACTGTTAAAGTTTTTTCCGGCGATGGTGGGCTTCCTTCCAAAGCATACAATAGCGTTTTTTTAAATCCCGAGAAGAAAGATCTTCTGGTAGGTACGAGCGATGGCTTTTACCGTTACAACTACTTTCTTGAGAAATTTGTTCCTGATTCTCTGTACAATAGCATACTGCCTTCTGGATCCAATATCATCAGGGAATTCCACCGGGACCAGGAAGGTGACTACTGGTTTAGCTTCGAAAACGAAAACCTGGGGTGGACCGAATTGCTGGCAAGGAAGCTGGAGGATCATTTTCAGGTAATCAGTGAGAAGCCTTTCCAGCGTCTGTCGGCCGCCTCATCTGCAGATGTGATTCAAAGTGATCCGGTAAATGGGGTATGGTTCTCCAAATCAGATGAGCTCTATCACTTTGATAAAACATTCACCAGGAATGACTCCCTGCCCTTTCATACACTGATCCGCAAGGTAATTATCAATTCGGATTCGTTAATTTTCAATGGGGCAAAATTCAGTGATGTCCAGGCCAGTATCAATTTCAAATACAATAATATAGAGTTTCACTGGGCTGCACCATATTTTGAACAGGAAGACCGCTTGCTGTACAGTTACTTCCTCGATGGCTTCAGTAAATCCTGGTCAGATTGGCACAAGGTCACCTTCAAGGAATTCACAAACCTCAAATACGGGAAATACACCCTGCTGGTTAAAGCCAAAAATATTTATGGGACTGAAAGTGAAGTTGCCACCTACTCCTTTGTAATACTCAGACCATGGTATGCCAGCATTCTCGCAATCATCGGCTACATTCTCCTTGCTGGTTTACTGGTTTATGCCCTGGTAAGGCTCTACACCCTGCGTTTGAAAAGAGAAAACATTCGGCTTGAAGGTGTCATCCAGGAGCGAACTGCAGAAATCCGCAAACAAAAGGAAGAACTAACCGACAGCATTGAATATGCCAGTCGGATTCAACGCGCCATGCTTCCCTCAACCCGGCTCATGGAGGAGCGCAACATTGATCATTTCATTCTGTTCCGTCCCAGGGATATTGTTAGCGGTGATTTCTACTGGATCGGTGAAAAAGATGACAAGATGCTCATCGTTGCAGCCGACTGTACAGGACATGGAGTCCCGGGAGCCTTCATGAGCATGCTTGGTATGACCTTCCTGGATGAAATTGTGATTAAATCGGAGATAACCAGTACCGATGAGATCATGGAAGCACTTCGTAACCAGGTGATTTCGTCCCTTGAGCAATCGGGCGAAGACTCCTTTGATTCGGTCAAGGATGGCATGGACCTGTCCATGATATCGGTGGATATGAAGACTCATGATATCCAATATTCAGGGGCTTACAATCCACTTTACCTTGTTAGAAAACTGAAAAGGAATGAGAAGGACAGCATCAGGAAAGGGCTTGAACTTAATCAGCCCAGAGGATCGGTTTACAATGAAGAATACCTGCTGATCCAGATCAGGGCCGATCAGATGCCCATTGGAGTATCTGAGAAGAAACTGCGCTTCAATGCAACCACCATCAAGGATGAAGGTTTCAACATCTACATGTTTTCGGATGGCTTCCTTGACCAGTTTGGTGGTCCACGCGGAAAGAAATTCATGTCTAAAAACTTCAAGAAGTTAATACTTGAACTACAATCCGTTCCCATCCAGGATCAGGGCGCAGCACTGGAAAAGGTATTACTCGACTGGATGGGTGAAATCAGCCAGATTGATGATATTCTGGTCATGGGAATTAGAATCAAAGCATAGTGAAAGAGAAAGAATTAAGCAGGGAAAAACTACTGGAACAGCGAAGAGAATTGCTTGCCAGCCTGAAATACGCCAGTTTCATTCAGAAGGCCGTGCTTCCCAACCAGCGCTATCTCCAGAATATCTTGTCAGATTACTTCCTGCTTTTTAAACCAAGGGACATTGTAAGTGGTGATTTCTATTACTGTACCCGGAAAGACGAGCTGATTATTGTTGCTGCAGGCGATTGTACGGGACATGGTGTGCCCGGGGCCCTGCTCAGTATTATGGGGGTAAGTTTCCTGAATGAAATTCTGAGCGCCAGGGGTCCATGCAGACCCGCAACCATACTCAACCTGCTCAGAGAAAGGGTAATGAACGCGCTTCACCAGCGGGGAAAGGAGATGGAGAATAAGGATGCCATGGATATGGCACTCCTTGTATACAATACCGAGACCCGCGAATTACAGTACTCAGGAGCCAATAATCCACTTTATCATATTCGGAAAAAAGTACTGACCGAGATTAAAGCGGATAAAATGCCTGTTGGAATCAATGCCATTGAAGAGGAATCTTTTACCAACCATTCATTGCAACTAAAACCTGATGATATCGTATATATATTTTCCGATGGCTATGCAGATCAGTTCGGGGGCCCCTTAAATAAGAAGTATAAATATGGTCCACTGAAGGATTTATTAATCAGTATATCGGCAAACTCCATGGAGGATCAGCACAGGGAACTGAACTCTGTAATTGATCAGTGGAAGGGAGATGAGCCACAGATCGATGACATCCTGGTTTTTGGAATTAAATTTGTTTAATCTTACCAACATGCAATTAATAGGTTTTCGGATTCAAAATTTCAGGTCCATTGTTGATACTGGATGGCAGCAGCTGGCTCATGATAACATCACCAGCCTGATCGGTCAAAACGAATCGGGAAAAACATCCATCCTTGAAGGATTAAAGGCTTTTCACGACGGCCAACTCATTGAGGATATGCTTCGAAGTGACCTATCCCTGCCAAAAGTAGAGTGTCAGTTCAGGTTTTCCCTGGCTGAACTGGAGAACCAGATGTCCATAAAAAGGCTCGACCCAAAGGTCAGGCAGGTGCTCGGAAGCCTGGAGGATATATCCATATGCAGGATATGGGAAGATGATATGGATTCCTACCTGGAAATGGGCGCTGAACTAAAGGAAATATACGAGGAAAACCAGGAGCAAATCAGGGAAAGGGAAAAGCTGATCCTGCTCCGGCTTGAAGAAATTAACAAGGAGGTGGCTGATGCAGCAGCCATAGTTGACAGGGCAAATGATGAACACGGACTGACCCTGGAAAAGGTTAATTCGGTGAAACATCAGATAGGGGAACTCAAAAGAGGTACCCGGAAATTTCCCTCCCGTGATAAGCGAGATGAAATAAAAAAGGAGATGCAAAGTGAGGAGGAGATGCTCTCCAAGCTGCTTGAAGTACTTTCCCATAAAAAGAAAAAACTGGATGAGAAACAGGAGATTCTGGACAAGCTCAGAATCAAGGCAGATGCCAGCCTTAACCTCGAAGAGCTGAATAAGCAGATCAATGAGCTCAGCCAGGACCTAAGCTCCAGTCAGGAATCCCTGAGAGAAATCCTTCAAATGACAGGAATGTACCCCAGTGACAAAGAGCAAAGAGCTGCCGAGATCAGGGAAGAAATTTGCAGATCCGATATTGAGAATCTGAAGAAGGAAATTCAGAGCCTGAAACGCTCCTACGACACCCACCTGCTCGCCCTTGAATTTGTGTTTGAAGGAATGGCCTTTGAGAGCGCATTAAGTTCGGCAGGCAAAGAGATTGAATTGCGAGATAAATACCTGAATTCAAAGGATCTGGCCAATATGATCTTCAAAACTCTGCCGGAATTTGAGCTATTTGAAGACTTTAGCTCCCTGCTTCCCAACCGGATTGACCTGGAGGATATTATACGAGCAAACAAACGGGCAGAAGGCTATAAGGCCGCCATAAATTTCCTGACCATTACAGGGCTTGAATACTCCTTTTTTCAGCAGCCCTCCAGCAGGATACTTAAGCAGAAAATCGAGAACCTGAATGGTGAACTCACTCTGAATTTCCAGGATTTCTGGAGGCAGAATGTGGGCAAGAAAAATAAAATTAAAATTAATTTCGAGCTGTCTCATTATGACCATACCAATCCGGAAAAGAGTGGAAAGCCCTTCATCGAGTTCTGGATCAAGGATGAGACAGAACGGCTGTATCCAAAACAAAGAAGCCGGGGTGTCAGGTGGTTTCTTTCATTTTTCCTTGAGCTGAAAGCAACTGCCATGGACAAAAGCAAACAAAACAAGGTGTTGCTCATCGATGAGCCCGGGGTCAGTCTTCATGCCAGGGCCCAGGAGGATGTTCTGAAGGTCTTCGATGATATCCGACAGCAGATGCAGATTATTTACACCACCCATTCACCCCACCTGATTGATGTGAATAAGCTATACCGCATCCTGGCAGTCCAGAGGGAAATTGAAGATGATATGAGAAGTGAAACCCTGGTCTTCAGTGCGCGAACCCTGAAAGCAGCCACTGCAGACACCCTCTCCCCCATCTACTCAACCATGGGAGCCAGGCTCAGTCAGCAGGAGATTGTCAAATCCTTCAACAATGTCATTGTAAAGGACCTGGCTACCTTCTATTTTCTGAAAGCGATCAACATACTTACAGCTTTCAAAAAAGAGTGTTACTTCCTGCCTGCTTCTGATGCCGAGAGCATCCCCATGATGGTCAATATCCTTATAGGCTGGGGTCTGGATTATATAATTCTGAATTTCGGAAATAGTGAAGAGCGCTCAATTCATGACCGTATGTTGAAGGATCTGTTTGACAATAAGATAGATCTTGGGAAGGAGCAAATGATCTTTATGGAGGATTTCCCGGATGCAGAGGATCTTTTTTCAACCATCGATTTTAAAAAACACATTGTCCAGGTCAGGGAAGGAATCACAGTGAAGAATTCCGAATACCTGAAAGACAATAACTACTCCAGGGCCATCCTTGCCTCAAAATTCCTTCAGGAGGTAAATGCCGGGAGTATTAATCCTGAGATATTGGATGAAGAAACCATGGAAAATCTAAATAGTTTCACCAAACAACTCGCTGACAAATTACAATGAGATCCGCAAGCATAACACTCATCATCCTCTCCTGTTTCATTTTCAGTCTCAGGGCCCAGGACACCCTCCTGCTTTTTCATCCCACAGCTTACAATCTTGAAATAGTGGAAAAGCTTGTCATGGAAAACTTGCTCGACCTGGAGGGATATCATGTCCTTGGAGTATACCATAGCCATGAGGCCTCAGACTATGAAGCTGCCAGCAAAAAGATTGCTGCCGATCCCCAGGGTATGTTTTCTCTCATTGAAATTAAAGGAGAACTGCAACCAGACAGGCTATATGGAATCAACCAGTGTACACCAGAGTTCAAGCTCCTGTTCAGATCTTCCAAGGGGGCTCTTTTCATGGGAGGTCCCGACATCCCCCCCTTTATGTACAATGAAGAGGTACATCTGCTGACCCGGGTTACGGATCCCTACAGGCATTACCTTGAAACATCTTTCCTTTTCCACCTGCTGGGGGGAAAACAGGATCCCCTTTGGCCAGCCCTGCTTGAAGAAAATTACAAATACCTGATAAGCGGAATCTGCCTGGGCATGCAGACCATGAATGTGGCCACCGGGGGTACAATGATACAGGATATACCTACCGAGGTATATGGAATATGGACGGCCGAAGCACTTCTCGCATTGCCATCCGACCAGATGCACCGCAACTACCAGGACATGGTGCAAAGCGATTGTGCAGATCCCACCTCATACCACTTTCACCGGGTGCTGCCAGGCAAAAATTCATTCCTGAGGATGGAAATGAAATATAAAAAGAAGACTACACCGCTGGTCCTGAGCAGCCACCACCAGGCCATAGAAAAACCAGGTAAAGGATGGCTTGTTGCAGCTACTTCCATGGATGGAAAAATCATTGAAGCAATTGAACACGAAAAGTACCCGCATGTATGGGGAGTTCAATTCCATCCTGAAAAGCCGGGACTGTTCGATCCATCCATCATCCACCCGGTTTCGTGCGATGATCGGATTAATTTCCAACAGGTAATCATTGATACCGACTCCTATACTTTCCACAAAGCTTATTGGGAATATATAGGCAGGATATTGCAAAAAAACAGGAAGTAAAACTTATTCAATCTCGATGAAACTGATTCTAAGATCGAGTATGGAAGCATAGTACTCTCCTCTTTCTAAAATATCATCATCACCCTCTTCGTATACCCAGTTGATTTTCAGGTCATAACCATCATTTTCAACCTCCTTCAACTTCTTCAGAAGACGAAGCATGTATTTTGAAGTTCCGCTGTTGAGATATTCCATCTCGATATCCACTTCTGTTTGTGAGGGAGGGGAAGATGCAAAGGCAATAATCCAATCAAGGATGTCCTCATAAAATAAAGATACATCTTCAGGGATCGAACGACCCTTGAATTTTATTTTACCGGAGGGATCCAGCAATACGTATGGAGTTTTCTGTGTAGGCTGAAACTCTAATTTGTCCATCCTGGCTTAAAATTTCAATCCAATATAATATTTTTTTTCGGCAACAGGCTTCAATTCAAATTCATTTTATCACCAAGATTTACATGCGATCAGAAATACATCCTCGCCATGGGAGCGATATCGTCTGATGCAAAATCACGTGAGAGGTATTTATAGTAGCCGGAAATGCCAATCATGGCCGCATTATCGGTTGTAAAACGGAAAGGGGGAAGATGTATTTTCCATTTCTGTTTTAAAGCTTCTTCACTGAGGGCATTACGCAATCCCGAGTTGGCTGAAACACCTCCTGCAAGGGCTATTTCCCGGACCCCTGTTTTTTTCGCGGCTCTTCTGAGCTTATTCATAAGAATAGCCACAATAGTATATTGTAGCGAGGCAGCAAGATCGCTACGATTCTGTTCAATAAAGTGTGAATCTTCTTTTAGCTGATCCCTTAGAAAATAGAGAAATGATGTTTTCAGACCACTGAAAGAGTAATCGAATCCTTCCAGACCTGGCCTGCTAAAGGTAAACCTGAGTGGATCACCCTCGGCTGCCAGTCGGTCGACATGCGGTCCGCCCGGATATGGCAGATCCAGTAGTTTTGCGCATTTATCAAATGCTTCACCGGCTGCATCATCGATGGTCTTACCAATAATTTCCATGTTGTGATGATCCCTGACCATCACAAGCTGGGTATGTCCGCCCGATACAAGCAGGCATAAAAACGGGAAAGAAGGTGCGTGATCCTCTCCTTCCTGTTCCATGATGAAATGGACAAGAATATGTGCCTGTAAATGATTTATTTCGATCATGGGTATACCAAGGGCAGCTGTAAAACCTTTTGCAAAGGATGTTCCCACCAATAAGGAGCCCAGCAATCCAGGCCCTCGCGTGAATGCAACTGCATCTATATCACCCCTTTGAAGTCCGGCTTGTTTTAGCGCCGTATCCACAACCGGGACAATATTCTGCTGATGCGCCCTTGATGCAAGTTCGGGAACTACTCCTCCATACTTTATGTGTACATCCTGACTGTCTATTACATTGGATAGTAAGACCCTGTCTCTCAATACAGCAGCTGATGTATCGTCACATGAAGATTCAATGCCCAGAATGATCGTGCCCATGACAACTTTTTTTACTTTTGTAGCGTTCAGGTAAAATGAATGCGCAAAGGTATCAAAAAGATAGCGAAAATAGGATTGATTATTGTTCTGGTGGTTCTGGCCATCCCGGCACTTTCACTCTTGTTTATGCAAAATCGGCAGGTTCAGACCAGGCTCAGCATATTGCTGACCGAAAAACTGGCCAAAGAATTACAAGTCCCGGTATCTCTTTCGTCTGTAAACTACTCCTTTTTCCGAAGGGTCCAGATACGTGATCTCTACATTGAAGACCTTTATGGCGACACTCTGATTTATATAGGTCTTACCAAGGCCCGAATTAAACAGTTTAATCCCGAACCCGGTGGACTTACAATTAAGAAGGTTACTGCAGAGGATGCCTATGTGAACCTGGTTATCGACACGGCCAATGTGGTGAATTTGAGCTTCATTACCGATAAACTAAAAAATCCCCACACCCCCCCCGAACTCAAGCCAAGGATTCATATTGCTTCCATCAACTTTGTGGATACCCGGTTTTCCCTGACAAGGATGACAGATAAACCGGCCCTTACGCCCATAACTTTTAACGACTTCCACCTGGGTAACCTTGATATCACAGTAAATAATCTGGAAGTAAGCCAAGATACTGTTACAATGGAAGTGGAGTCTCTTTATGGCCTCGATCGCTCTGGCTTTGTTTTCCAGGATGTTAAAACGGATATGTCCATAAGCCGGAATCATCTCCACTTCTATGATGTTTCAGTCCTGACAGGTAAAACCGACCTCAAAATTCCACTACTGACTTTTGATTTCGAATCTTATAGAGCTTTTAAAAAATTCTCCTCCCTGGTAGATCTCCGGTTCGAATCGGACCACTCCCGATTGCAACTGGACCACCTTTCCTATTTTGTTCCGGGAATACCCGAGATCCTGGATGAGATCAATCTCGATGGTGAGATAAACGGAAGACTGAATGATCTGAGGGGCAATAATCTGACCATCACCTTTGATGATCAAAGTTCCCTTGCCCTTGACTTTATGATGATTGGGCTACCCGACTTCAACAACACCTTTATCGATTTCAATTTTAAAGAACTAAACACCTCCGTTGGAGCTATTTATGATATTGCCCGTCGCAATATAGATACGACATCCTATATTTATCCTTGGAGCAATCTTGGAAGCCTTGCCTTTGCCGGACACTTCACGGGCTACCCCGACCATTTTGTAGCTTCCGGATTGCTTGGTACGGATATGGGGAGAATGGATATGGACTTATCCTTCAAGCCTGATTCCATCCGGGGAGTGGATTTCCTCGGACGCCTGCGGACCAAAAATTTTAAACTTGGAAAGTTTATTGACCAGGAGGAGCATCTGGATGAACTGGATATGAACGTATATACAAGCGGTAGCCTGTATAAAGGACAAATCCGTGCCAACCTGGAGGGAACCATCGACACCCTGGAAGTATATGACTATGCCTATAGCAACATCACCCTCGATGGCGCTTTTACAAACAAAACATTCGACGGGGGATTCAGCATCAGTGACCCCAATATAAAACTGGATTTCCAGGGTCGAACCGATTTCTCCGGTGATGTACCCATCTATCTTTTTACAGCCGATGTAGCCCGGGCCAGGCCCTTTTACCTGAACCTGCCTCAAAATGACCCTAACTATTTTGTATCCTTTCTTATTGAAACAGACCTTTCGGGAGGCTCACTCGATGAATTAAACGGGGAAATTAAACTGATCAACAGCCTTTTTGAAAAGACCGATGCCTATGTGCAGCTATACGATCTCACTCTCTTTGCCAGGAATACGCCATCAGCCTCCCTGATCAGGCTGAAATCTGACATTCTGGATGTGGATGTTACCGGAGAATACAAACTATCCACCCTGCCCGCATCATTCCGAAACCTGATGGATCGGTTTATAAATGTGGTACCCAACTCAGAACCCAGGTCCGATTCCAGTAATTTTTTCACTTTCCAGGCCGATTTTAAGCGCATGAATCACCTGCTGGATTTCTTTTACCCCAATCTTCAGATGGGTAATGGCAGTCATCTGAAAGGGACCTTTGACCCACTCAATGCTGATCTGACTATGGAGGGCGCATTCCCGGAGCTATCTATCGGCGAAACCCAATGGTACAATGTAAGCACCACAACCCAAACGAAAAATGGAATGGTCACCTCCCGGATATATTCCGACAGCACATCCCTGAATGGAGGATACGCACTTTACAAACAGGATATTCTTCTTGAAGCATATCAGGACACAGCCCGTATGCAGGTAAGCTGGGACAATGATTCCAGACCCGAATTCAGTGGTGATATCAGTCTCGCGGGCACTTTCCAGGCAGATTCCATATCCGACCGGGGTTTTATTATAGAAATGAATCCCGGTAACTTTGTAATGAATGATACTATCTGGAATATTCTCCCTTCGTCCATGCTTGTAAAAAAAGGTGAGCTGGCCCTTGATAGTTTTGAGATCAAAAGCGATCGGAAAAAGATCCTGGCCGACGGGACGCTCTCACGCGAGGGAAACCAAAATTTCAGCGTGGAACTGGAAAACCTGGAGCTCTCTCAGGTGGCAGGCCTTACCGGAATGAAGCTGGACCTGAAGGGGGAAGCCACGGGTAATCTTCAATACCGAAAGTTAGATAATGTACCTATTGTTATTTCATACCTGAAGATTGACTCCTTCTCTTTTAATGATCAATTGCTGGGAACAACCATACTGGATGCACAGTGGGACGATGAGGACAAATCCATTGAGATTGATCTTACAGCCGCGAGAGAGGACCAAAAGATCATTGAAGGAAGGGGAAGTTTCTCTCCTGCTACGGAAGCCCTGGACTTTGACTTAAGGTTTAGTGACTTTGACCTTGCCTCCTTGAACCGTTATAGTGAAGGGATTGCAAAGGATCTTTCAGGGAAGGCTTCTGCACAGGTGACCATTGACGGCACATTGAAAAAGCCCCTTGTAAATGGCAGCATACAGTTCTTTAAGGGCGATGCAACTATCAGCTATCTCAACACAAGGTATGTATTTGATGACCAGGTTCGGATTTATAGAAACAACCTCTATTTTGAAAACTTCAGGGTCGAAGACAGCTTTGGGCACTCCGCCTCTGTGAATGGTTCCATTTCCAACTCAAATCTTAAAAATTTCTATATCAGTCTGAATATTGATGCGGAAAATATGCAGTGTATGAATACCCGCTCTACCGATAATGAGGTTTTCTATGGGACCATCTTTGGAACAGGAAACGTCGTAATTAATGGTCGGCCCGACAATATAAGGCTAAATGTCACCGCCTCCCCCGACCGGAACACAGCCCTCTACTTACCCCTGTACAATGCCAGCGAAGTTGTTTCAAATGATTTCCTCACTTTCATTTCTGAAATGGAGGAAAATGAAGAACCAGATCTGGTGCAGGAAAGCCCGATGAGTGGAATAGAAATGGAACTGAATATCGATATCACCGAGGATGCTGTGGTACAATTGATTTTTGATCCCAAGGTGGGTGATATTATTGAGACCAGCGGAGAGGGAAATATCAGAATCATGATGGATAGGGAGAAGGGATTCAGAATGTTTGGGGAAGTGATCGTAAGCCAGGGGGATTATCTTTTCACCCTTCAGAATGTAATCAACAAAAGGTTTAAGATTGAACCTGGTGGAAAAATCAGTTTCAACGGTTCACCTATGAACGCATCAGTGGACCTGGAAGCAATCTATACCACCCGGGCTGCCCCTTACAACCTCTACCCCGATCTCGATGATAAAAAGGAATCCCTGAAGAAGAGAATCCCGGTAGAATGCCACCTGGTCCTCCAGGGAGCTCTGGAAGCTCCCACCATTGCCACGGGGATCTACATGCCCACAGCCGATGCAGAAACCCGGAATTTACTGGAGAACAGTACCAGTACGGATGAAGAGTTAATGAAACAATTCCTCTCGCTCCTGGTGATCAATAACTTCTACAGTGTAACTGGCTTCGGTTCTGAGGACCTGGGAACCCCTGGTTCCATCGCCGGGGTCACAGCCAGCGAACTACTCTCAAATCAGCTGAGCAACTGGTTATCGCAGATCAGTGATGATTTTGACATTGGAATAAACTACCGGCCGGGCAATCAGATAACCAGTGAAGAGGTGGAAGTAGCGCTCTCAACCCAGCTACTGGACGACCGCATCATTATCAGCGGCAACGTGGATGTGGGTGGACAGGATACCAATCCTTCTGTGGGTGATCCCAGCAACCCATATATAATGGGCGACTTCGATGTGGAGTTCCGTCTGACAGACAATGTGAGCATCCTGGCTTTCAATCGGGCCAGGGATGAATTACTCTTTGACACCGCTCCATACAAGCAGGGAGTAGGTATATCCTACCGCGAGGAATTCAACAATCTTCAACAACTTTTGGCCCGCTACAAAGAGGGTATTGACAACCGAAAAAAGAAGAGGAAAAAAAAGAAAAATCCAGAATTGGATGAATAAATGTTTTCTATCTTTGCCGACTTAAAATTCACCTTAAAAGTAAGATCATGTTTATTGTAATGGTTGTTGTTTTTGTTCTCGGCTATTTGACTATAGCCCTGGAGCACCCCCTTCACATTGATAAGGCAGTTCCTGCCCTGGCCATTGGAACCCTGCTATGGGTTCTGTACATTTTTGGAGCCTATGACATTTTTTCCGCGGGTTTAAGTGAGTCCTGGAACTCGTATGTTCATGACGGACATGGAGCCGAAGGTGAACAGGGTGTTGCAGCCATGAGGCATTTTATAGTTGATAATGAGATCATTCACCACCTGGGTGAGATTTCAGAAATTCTTTTCTTCCTCCTGGGTGCGATGACCATTGTTGAGGTTATCGACAAGCACGATGGTTTTAAAATTATTACCGACAAGATCAAGACCTTAAAAAAGGTAAAGCTTCTTTGGATTCTCAGCTTCCTCACTTTTTTCATGTCAGCCGCTCTTGATAATCTGACTACTACCATCGTTATGGTTGCCCTTCTGAGAAAACTGATCTCTGATAAGGAAACCAGGTGGTTCTTCGCCTCCATGGTAGTTCTGGCAGCCAATGCAGGTGGAGCCTGGTCACCCATTGGAGATGTTACAACCATCATGCTTTGGATTGGTGGACAGGTTACCGCAGGGGCCATTATCAGCCGGGTGATCCTTCCCAGCCTTTTCACAATGATCGTCCCTCTTGCCTTGCTCAGCTTCACCATGAAAGGGAGCGTTCAGCGCCCGGTGATAGATAGCAATGAAAAAATTTATACCACACCATTTGAACGCAAATTATTCCTTATTATTGGGGTTTCAGGGCTTCTTTTTGTTCCTGTTTTTAAGACCATCACCCACCTTCCCCCATATATGGGCATGCTTCTATCACTTGCCATAGTATGGCTTGTATCTGAACTCATACACAAGGACAAACCTGAGGAATACAGGAAACGACTCAGGGTAAACCACATCCTTGCACATGTGGATACTCCCACCATCTTATTCTTCCTCGGGATTCTTTCCGCTGTTGCTGCACTTCAAAGTGCCGGGCAATTAACCATCATGGCAAAAGGGCTGGATGAAAATCTGGGGAATATCTTCCTTATAGATATGGCCATCGGAGTACTTTCTGCCGTTGTGGATAATGTACCATTGGTGGCTGGAGCCATGGGAATGTACCCCATTGAAGATGCTGCCAGTATAGCTGCTATTGCAGATCCGTCAGCCATTGCCTATGCAAGCAACTTCGTGGAAGACGGTCTTTTCTGGGAATTCCTGGCCTATTGTGCCGGAACAGGCGGAAGTATTCTGATCATTGGCTCCGCAGCCGGTGTAGCTGCCATGGGCATGGAAAAGATTGACTTTATCTGGTACCTTAAAAAGATATCCCTGCTGGCCCTTCTCGGCTATGTTTCCGGTGCGGCAGTCTATTATCTGCAGACACTCATCCTTCATTAATAATGAACCGGGATTGAGCTGTTGATAAAAGAGCCAATTCTTTAATAACGGGATATACTACACAAGGGTATATCCCGTTATTTGTTATATATTCGATCAAAATATTATTTCCATGAAAAGCTTGATCTTTCTACAGGTTACAAACCTGGATACCAGCAGCATAGCAGGAACCTCCACGGAGTCGTTCATTGACATCGCCATCAAGGGTGGCTGGATCATGATTCCCCTTGTATTTTTAAGCTTCATTGCTGTATACATTTTTTTCGAACGATGGTTTGCCATCAAAAAGGCAGCAAAGGTGGATCAGAACTTTATGAACAGGATCAAAGATTACATTATGGACGGAAAAGTTGATTCGGCCAGTGCCTTATGCCAGTCCACTGAAAACCCCGTTGCCAGTATGATTGAAAAAGGGATCAGCCGAATAGGCCGGCCACTCAACGATGTAAATGCAGCCATTGAAAATGTAGGTAAGCTGGAAATATACAAACTAGAAAAGGGCCTTCCTACCCTGGCCACAGTGGCCGGCGGTGCCCCTATGATCGGTTTCCTCGGAACTGTGATTGGGATGGTTCAGGCTTTTCAACAGATGTCCACCGCCGGAAATAATATAAACGTAGGGCAGCTTTCGGGAGGAATCTATACCGCACTGATCACAACGGTTGCCGGTCTGATTGTAGGTATTATGGCCTATTTCGCTTACAACATCCTGGTAGCAAGGGTGGATAAGGTAATCAACAACATGGAGGCAGGGGCCTCAGAATTTATCGACCTGCTCAACGAACCTGCAAACTAAGCAATCGTGGCACTGAAATCTAAAAACAGGGTAATGGACAATTTTGCCATGTCGGGGATGACCGACATCGTATTCCTGTTGCTCATATTTTTCATGCTCACATCAACACTCATTGCCCCCAATGCCCTGAAGATGCTACTTCCCAGCCGCGGACAGGTAAGCGTTCAAAGTGAATCCCAGATTCCCACGATTACCATCCACAGCGGAAGCAAAATTACGGTCGATGGGCGGACCGTAAGCGTTGAACAGCTTGGCATCGTTCTTGAGAGTAAACTAGCAGGGTTTCAGGACCCCACCGTCAAGGTGGTCACCTCTCCATCTGTATCGGTGGGAGATGCAGTACAGGTCATGAGCATTGCAGCAGAAAGGGAATATACAGTGGTTCTTAAACAGTTATAATGGCTCTGGAATCGAGAAATAAAACCAATAAGAATTTTGCCATGTCGGGAATGACCGACATCGTATTCCTGCTGCTTATATTTTTCATGCTCACGTCCACCCTCATCGTACCTGCAGCCCAGGACCTCGAACTGCCCGAAAGTAATAACCAGACGCAGTCCAACCCCGTGCTTGTGGTCTCCATCGCCCCTGACAGATCCATATGGGTAGATGACCAGAGCTACAACCTGGGTGAACTTGAGGGTGTTTTAAGAAAAAAACTTGAAAGTTACGGCGAAGCCCCCACAGTGAGGCTCAACGCTGACAAAAATCTGAATATGGAGGAGGTTTTTGCCTTCCTTGAGATTGCCAAAAGAAACCGGTACAAGGTAATCCTTGGTACAAGGCCTTCTAATTGATTGTTATCTGATAACCATGAAGCTCAACCGAAGAGGCCTCATAGCAACCATTGTCTATCATACACTACTGATCCTGCTGTTGGTGTTTGCCGGACTTACCTATCCTGATCCACCACCGGAAGAGGAAGGTATCCTGGTAAATTTCGGCACTGACGACAGCGGTTTTGGAGCCTTTGAGCCCAAAGGAGACGACCAGCAGGCGGGTGATCCGGAGCTTGATGTAGTGGAGGAAGCAGAAGAGATTCCTGAGGATGTAGCTGACCCCATTCCCGAGCCGGTCTATACTCCACCCGATCCAACACCCGTGGATCAAACTCAGGATGTGGAAGAGGTAAAGGTAAAAGAGAAACCCAAACCCACACAGGAGGAATTGCAGCGCGAGAAAGAAAAACAAGAACGCATTCAAAGGGAAAGGGCTGAACAGCAACGGATTGAAAAGGAAAGGATTGAAAAGGAGCGGATTGAGCGAGAGAAACGTGAGGAAGAAGAGCGCGTTGAGCGGGAGAAAAAGGCCCAGGCCGAAAGGCTTAATAACCTTGGTAAAAACGCCTTTGGCAAGCAAGGTGTAGGTGAGACCGAAGGGTCGCAGGGTATCACAGAAGGCAGTGGAAACCAGGGAGATCCCAACGGGAGTCCGGATTCGGACCGCTATGAAACCGGAGGCGGACTCGGAAATAATCCCTATTCGTACGGACTGGGATCACGCAAGGCAAGAGGAACCTGGCCCCTTCCCAATATGTCGGGATGCGATGTTACCCAGAAAATCGAGGTAACAGTGGAGATCCAGGTAGATCGCAACGGAAATGTGTTAGGCACTCCAACAGTATTGAAGGCTACATACCAGGATAAATGCATCTGGGATATGGTGGTGGAAGCGGCCAAGAAGAGCAAATTCACAGCCGATCAGGCAGCAGCCTACCAGCAAAAAGGCTGGATAAGATACATCATAACGCCTTAAGGGCGTCAATGACTAACTTGGTGGCAGCCACCAAAATGGCAGCAAGCACAAACCAGCGAATAAGCTTTGCTCCTCCTCTCATCGCAATTTTAGCTCCAACAAAGGCACCTCCCATATTCCCGACAGCCAGCACCAGCCCCATCCAAAGGTTCACATCACCATGGATGAAAAAGATAATCAGGGCTACAGGGGTATAGACCAGAATTACAAACAATTTTAGTGCATTGGCCTTCAAAAGCTCGAAACCACTCGCCAGCACCAGGCTGGTAATCAGGAAAAAACCCACCCCGGCCTGGATAAACCCCCCGTAGACCCCTACGAAAAAAAATACGATGATCTGCAGCCAGTATGGGATGGGAGGATGTTGCTCATTGCTATTGATCCATCGATTTGGTTTAAGTAGAATCAGGAAAAAGACCACCACCATTACTCCGGCGATGGCCAGCTTCATCACCTGGTCATTCAGATTTACAGCAATTAAGGCCCCGATTACAGATCCGATGGCTGCAGGAATAGCCACCCTGAAACCGGATGGAAAATCCATCACCTTCTCTTTTTGGAAACTCCTGACCCCGACAATATTCTGTAAAAATATGGCAATCCTGTTGGTACCATTGGCCATATTGGGTGGTAGTCCCAGGGCCATCAGAACCGGCAGGGTTAACATAGAACCTCCCGCTGCCAGGGTATTAACAATCCCGGCCACAAAGCCCACGACTACAACCAGGATGTAGATATACCACTCCATGAATCCCGCCTAGGCAAACATGGGATAATCGGCCATCAACTCATTCACCTCCTGGCGGACCTTTTCAATTACTGGTTTTTCATCGATATGCATAATCACCCGATCTATCATCTCCACGATCAAAGGAATCATATCCTCTTTTACTCCCCGGGTTGTAAGGGCTGGTGTTCCAACCCTGATCCCGCTGGTCTGGAAAGGCGACCTCGTATCAAAGGGAACCATGTTTTTATTCACTGTAATATCAGCCTCGACAAGAATTTTTTCAACCTGCTTCCCATTGATATCTGCCGTTTTCGTCCTTAGATCGATAAGCATGCTGTGATTGTCTGTTCCATCCGAAACCACCTTATACCCCTGCTTGATAAAGGCTTCTGCCATGACTTTCGCATTCTTCATGACCTGTTTCTGGTAAACCTTAAAGTCATCCGAAAGCGCTTCTCCGAATGAAACAGCCTTGGCTGCGATAATGTGCTCCAACGGTCCTCCCTGGATTCCGGGGAATACTGCCGAATTAATCAGGGAAGACATTGTCCTTACCACACCTTTTTTTGTGGCTCTTCCCCAGGGATTCTCAAAATCCTTTCCAATAAGAATAATTCCTCCCCTGGGTCCACGCAGCGTTTTGTGGGTAGTTGAAGTAACAATATGTGCATGTTTTAGCGGATTATCCAGCAAACCTGCAGCGATCAATCCGGCCGGATGCGCCATATCTACCATAAATATGGCCCCAATTTTATCGGCAATAGCCCTCATCCGCTTGTAATCCCACTCCCGTGAATAGGCAGAGGCTCCACCAATAAGCATCTTGGGTTTTTCTTTAAGTGCGGTCTTCTCCATGGCATCATAGTCGACCCGCCCGGTCTTTTTATCAAGACCGTAGGACACTGCCCTGTACAAAATCCCCGAGCTATTCACCGGTGAACCATGAGAAAGATGCCCTCCCATTGAAAGATCTAGTCCCATAAATGTATCCCCGGGTTCAAGGACTGTCATGAATACAGCCATGTTAGCCTGCGCACCTGAATGAGGTTGTACATTGGCAAATTCGGCGCCATAAAGCTGACACAGGCGATCAATGGCCATCTGCTCCACCTCGTCAATCACCTCACAACCACCATAGTAGCGATGTCCGGGATATCCTTCTGCATACTTATTTGTCAAACAGGACCCCATGGCTTCCATCACCTGGTTGCTGACAAAATTTTCTGAAGCAATTAACTCGATTCCCCTTTTCTGGCGATTGTGTTCATGCTCAATGAAGTTGAAAATATCAATATCCCTTTTCATCCTGATAAGTTTTATGGTTTACGGTCTTTTTTAAAAGAAGAACAAATTTAATCTTTTGAATTGTAATTTCTTGCAAGTTGATTCGTCTTTGATAAAAAACTATTCAATGACCCTCATTAAGCTGAAACAATCCTTCAGAATCCTGATGAAGGAGAAAAGAATCACCCTGATAAACATTGCCGGGCTCTCCATAAGCCTCGCCTGTGCTCTCTTCATGCTGCTTTGGGTTCAGCACGAGCTGAGCTATGACCGCTTTCATGACAACTATGAACAACTCTACCGGGTTGAAGAGGACCAGTACTACTCTGGGGAAGAGCCCTATCATGTAAATGTAACGCCCTATGTATCCGGACCTGTTTGGAAAGATGAGGTTCCTGAAATTGAGGAACAGTGCAGGGCAGCTTATATGGGAGGACACCTGCTTAGCTATGGCGACACAAAATTCTTCGAGGAGGGATGCATATCTGTAGATTCTTCTTTCTTCTCCATGTTTACCTTCTCCTTAAAATACGGAAACTTCGACGGTGTACTACGGGAGCCATATACCATGGTAATTACCGAAGAAATATCCACAAAGTACTTCGGAGATGAGAATCCGGTTGGCAAGAGCTTCCTTGTAAACCAGGAAAATGCTTTTACCATTTCAGCTGTTGTTCATGACCCGCCCGATAACTCCATTCTCGATTTCACAATATTATTTCCATGGAATTATATTGAAGGCCAGGATCGCTATTCAGATTCCTGGGGCCAAAATTCCATCCTAAGTTTCGTAAAACTCCAAAAAGGAAGCAGCGATACGGTGGTAAACCGGAAGATCACAGAAGTTACGAATATCTATAAGGAAGACAACACCATCGACTATTCGGTGGCATCTTTTTCAGGGATTCATCTGCACTCCTACTTCGGATTTGGAAAATCGCCCGGAGCAATACTCTATGTGTATATTTTTTCAGCCATCGCCCTTTTTGTCCTTATAATTGCCTGCATCAATTTCATGAACCTCTCCACAGCCAGGGCATCGATCAGAGCCAAAGAGATTGGACTTAGAAAAGTGAACGGAGCATCCCGGGGTCAACTTGTAAGACAACACCTCTTTGAATCCTTCCTGCAAACCCTGATTTCCATTGCCCTGGCATTTTTGCTGGCCCTGCTCCTGCTTAAGCAGTTCAACCAACTTGCCGGAAAAGACATTCAGCCCTCCACCCTGCTCTCCATCCGCT
Source organism: uncultured Bacteroides sp. (assembly GCA_964601975.1). GTDB lineage: Bacteria > Bacteroidota > Bacteroidia > Bacteroidales. The sequence goes on along the minus strand of CAZRPW010000034.1, from coordinate 2,148 downwards.
ACCTGCTTGGAATTTTGGCTATATTATTTATTACAACCTTTCTGGCGGGCATCTATCCTGCCCTGTACCTTTCGGCCCTCAAACCCATCCAGGCCATACGGGAACAAAGCAGCCACAAAAAAGGCAGTGGTTTACTTCGTAAGATCCTGGTAGTATTCCAGTTTTCCCTGGCAGTACTCCTGATTACAGGTGCCATGGTAGCATCAAAACAGCTGAGTTTTATGCAAAATGCAGAACTGGGATTCAACAAATCAAACCTTGTAAATATCCAGCTAAGGGGAACACTTAATCAGGAATATGAAAGGCTCAGAACCGAGTTTATGAGGAGTCCGGACATCCTGTGCACTACCGCTTCCATGCAGCCATCATACCGTGTGGGAAGCAACTCTTCGGGAATTAACTGGGATGGAAAGGACCCGGATCAGGATATACTCGTCTCCTTCAATGGAGTCCACTACGATTTCATCAAGACCATGGATATCACCCTTAGCGAGGGAAGGGATTTCTCAGAGGAGTATCCAGGAGATATTCTCACCGATACAGCAACAAATTTTATCATAAACCATACACTTGCTGACCTCATTGGTAAAGATGAGATTGTAGGAATGCCCCTTACTTTCATGGGCTTGTCCGGTCAGATCGTGGGCCTGATGGAAGATTATAATTTCAAAGCCCTGAGCAATGAAATTGAACCCATGGCACTCGCCCCTCTGCCTGCCACCTATCTGCAGAATATGACGGTGAGGCTTTCTCCGGAAAACCCGGGCGGCGGACTGGATTTTTTGGAGAAAAAATGGGAAGAGCTGTTGCCTCAGTATCCCTTTGAATACACCTATGTCGACGAAGCCATAAGCAATATGTACAGGGCAGAGGAGCGGATGGCTTCCCTCTTCAGGGTTTTCACCCTTGTGGCCATTGTGATTGCCTGCCTTGGATTGTTTGCCCTGGCTTCCTTCACAGCACAGCGGCGAACAAAGGAGATCGGTATCCGCAAAACCATGGGTGCCCTGGAGGGACAAATTGCCGGGATGATGATCCGTGATTTCTCACTCTACATCCTGATCTCTTTGCTCATCGCCCTCCCATCTGTCTGGTTCATTGCCCGGTGGTGGCTCAATGAGTTCTCCTACAGAATTCACCTGGGTGCTGGGATTCTTATTTTTACCGCTCTCTCCACCTTCCTGCTTGCAGTACTCACAGTACTCTACCACGCCATACGCATTTCACGAATCAACCCGGTAGAAGCGCTGTGGCATGAGTAACGGGCAGAGCTCGCAGTAAATGGTAAATGGTAAATGGTAAATAGTAAATGGTAAATAGTAAGTGGGTAAGTGGGTAAGTGGGTAAGTGGGTAAGTGGGTAAGTTAGGCAGTTAGTGGATCAGGAGTCCGTGAAGAAGGAAGAGGGAGGCAGCAAGTACAGCGCCGGCAAAGGGGCCCACAATGGGAATCCAGGCATAGGACCAGTCACTGCTTCCTTTGTGCGCCATCGGTAATAGGCTATGCATGATGCGCGGACCCAGGTCACGGGCAGGGTTAATTGCATAACCGGTGGTCCCGCCCAATGAGAGTCCAATGGCTGTTACAAGAAGCGCCACAGGCAAAGCTCCGAGGGTTCCTAGTCCCATCTTTACCTCTGTTCCACCCTCCAGGGATAAAGAGGGCTCAGAAATGTAGAGGATCACAAAGATCAGGACAAAGGTTCCAATCAATTCACTCATGAAATTGCTTCCGCCATGGCGGATGGCAGGAGCTGTGGAAAAACAGCCCAGCTGGGATCCTGAATCTTCGGTTCGATTAAAATGGTGACGATAGAAAAGCCATACGGTAAACGCACCCGACATGGCTCCCAGTATCTGGGCAAGTACAAAAGGAAGCACTTTAATCCAGGAGAAAAGTCCGGACAAAGCAAGACCGAGCGTCACCGCAGGATTAATATGGGCACCCGATACCGGTCCGGCCACAGCAACTCCCACAAAAACCGCCAGTCCCCATCCAAGAGAAATCACAATCCACCCACTGTTATGACCTTTTGTTTCATTTAATACCACGTTTGCAACTACGCCATTCCCCAGGAGAATCAGCAAAAAGGTTCCGATAAATTCAGCAACAATCTCGTTCATAATAAGTCTGTAAAGTCTGTAAAGTC
>CAZRPW010000033.1:12776-37444 GCA_964601975.1 uncultured Bacteroides sp. | reverse complement strand
CCGTAAAGTCCGTAAAGTCTATAAAGTCCGTAAAGTCCGTAAAGTCCGTAAAGTCTGTAAAGTCTATAAAGTCCGTAAAGTCTGTAAAGTCCATCAAGTCCGTAAAGTCTATAAAGTCCGTAAAGTCTGTAAAGTCTGTAAAGTCCGTAAAGGCTGTTGTTTTTACTTAGGGGTTAATTATAATTTGATAAACTAATAGTTAGTAATTATAAGTTATAAAAGTTATAAAAGTCATAAAAGTCATAAAATTACATTCCCACTTACCCACTTACTCACTTACCCACTTACTCACTTACCCACTTACCCACTTACTATTTACTATTTACTATTTAATGCGAGCTCTGCTCACTAATATCTCGGATCCGCCTGGTAGGGGAGCTTGGCCATCTTCTCCACGGTGAGACCGGGGAAGTCGAATTCCTGGGTGATCTGGCCGTAGATGAGGTAGATGCCCTGACCCTTGTACGGGTAGTATTTCAGGGAGTCGGGGAAGTTGACCACGTCGAAGAACTCTCCTTCAGCATCCAGGAAGCAGCCAAAATGCATCCATTGTTTGTGTTTGGTGCGCACGTATTTGATGGTGACCAGGTGGCCCAGCATACGTACCTTTTTACCCACGTGCTGCATCATATCTTTGGCCAGGATCTCGCCCCGGAAGGATGTTTTAAGTAGATCGAAGGCGGGGATGGTAACCGAAAAGCCCAGCAACTCCATTTCGTCGTAGGCATTTTCCAGGGCGGTCTGTTCCAGCTCGGGGAGTTTGAATTCCCGCTTCTGCACGGGAAAGAGTTCCCGCATGGGATCCTTCTTTGTTTGTTTACCCAGCACCAGGTGCGCATCCCAGAGTAGTTCTTTCTTGCTCTTACCCGTGAAGCGCAGGGCATCCATGCGTATAAGGAGGATCACCTGCTCCAGTCCCAGGGGTACACGCTGCAGGAAGTCCTCCAGGCTCTTAAAGGAACCACGTTCCTCTCTTTCTTCAAGGAGCATCTGCACGGTTTTGCTTTCCAGATTCTGAATGTGGATGAAGCCGATGTAAATATTCTTTCCCTGTATGGAGGTCTTGTGCTGACTTTCATTCACGCAGGGCATGTGGATGGTGGCTCCCCAGCGGCGGGCCTCGTTGAAGTAAACCCAGGTCTTGTAAAAACCTCCGAAGTTATTGATTACCGCCGTCATAAATTCCAGGGGATAGTGAACCTTCAGGTAGAGGCTCTGAAAGCTTTCCACGGCAAAGGAAGCCGAGTGAGCCTTGGAGAAGGAATAACCGGCAAAGGAGGAGATCTGCCGCCACACCTCCTGGCTAAGGGTGTCGGGGTAGCCGCGTTCTTTGCAGTTATCGAAGAAACGCCGGGCAATGCGGTCAAACTCCTTGCTGGAGCGGTACTTGCCACTCATGGCTCTGCGCAGCACGTCGGCATCGGCCAGGTCCAGTCCGGCAAAGTGGTGGCAAACCTTGATCACGTCCTCCTGGTAGACCATCACCCCGAAGGTTTCTTTCAGCTGCTCCTCCATGATGGGGTGGAGGTACTGAAAGTCATCGGGGTGGTGAAAACGGTGGATGTATTCCTTCATCATGCCCGACTGGGCTACCCCGGGCCGGATGATGGAAGAGGCTGCCACCAGTGAGCGGTAGGTATTGCAGCGCAACTTGGTGAGCAGGCCGCGCATGGCCGGACTCTCAATATAAAAGCAGCCGATGCTTTCCCCGGTTTTCAGCTGCTCGATTACCCGCGGATCCTTTTTGAATTCCTGCACCCGGTGCACATCCACCTCGATGCCCCGGTTGCTGCGCACAATATCGGCGCATTCCCTGATGTGGCCGATGCCACGCTGACTCAGGATGTCGAGCTTCTCAAAACCCAGGTTCTCGGCCACGTACATGTCAAACTGGGTGGTGGGAAAGCCCTTGGGGGGAAGGTCCAGGGCCGTGTAGCAGGAGAGGGGTTCTTCGGAAATGACCACCCCGCCCGCATGGACACTCCGCATATTGGGGAAATCCATGAGCAGGCTGCCAGCCTCATAGATGCGCCGGGTGATATCATTATTGTTCATGGGATTCTCCGGGTCTTTTACCAGGGTATCGATCTCTTCCTTGGGCAGTCCGTAAACCTTGCCCAGCTCCCGGAAGATGGAACGGTCGCGGAAGGTGGAAATGGTACCGATGAAGGCTGTGTGCATACGTCCGTAACGCTTAAAAATATAATCCAGCACCTCGTCGCGCTCCTTCCACGAAAAATCAATATCGAAGTCCGGGGGACTGGTCCGCTTGGGGTTGATGAAGCGTTCAAAGTACAAATCCAGGTCAATGGGATCCACGTCGGTAATGCGCAGGCAGTAGGCCACGATGGAATTGGCCCCGCTACCCCGGCCCACATGATAAAAACCCCGCGCCATGGAATAACGGATCACGTCCCAGGTAATCAGGAAATAAGCGGAAAAACCCAGGCGGTGGATGATCTCCAGCTCGTGATTAATCCGCCGTTTTGCTTCTTTATTGTGCAGGCCATAGCGGTAGGCCATGCCCTCCATGGCCAGCTTTTCCAGCAGGGTTTTATCGTCGTGGGGTGTGCCGGTGAAGGTCTTTTTATTCTTCACCGTTTTGAAGTCAAAATCCATCCAGCAGTCCTTTAGGATGCTTTCGGTATTCTGCAGGATGCCTTTGTGCTCTTCGTAGGCACAGCCAAGCAGGTCGGGCGAAAGGAGGATCTCGCTTTTATCGGCCATGTTCTCGGGCCGGAGCTGGCTCAAGAGGATGTTGTGGTCGATGGCCCTGAGGTGGCGGTGCAGGGCATGGTCTGCCTCTCTAAGGAAGCTTACCGGGTGCCGCACTACCAGGCGCTCCGGGTATTTGTTCCAGCACGAAGTGAGCAAAGCATTCACCTCCCCGGGGCGTATGCCGATGAGTTCCTGATCCCGCATCTTTTGGGGGCGACCTTTCTTTCGCTCCCTTTTATGACGATCCGCTTGCAGCGGATTATCCATAAAATCATATACGAAGTACACCTCTTCCAGGGGCGGGGCCCGGTGGGGCAGGGGGATGCCTGTTTCGTTGTGGTAGGAAAGGAAGGCATTCAGGGCCTGAAAGCCCTTTGGGTTACGGGCGATGCCTGTATAGAGGTGCCGGTCTCCCTCCCGGTATTCCATCCCTGCGATGGGGCGGATACCGTGTCCTTTACAAGCCTTTATGAAATCCACCATCCCCGTGGAATTATTGATATCGGTCAGCACCAAGGCTTCAATACCTTTTTTAGCTGCTTCCTCCACCAGGGTTTCCGGCGCCATGGTCCCGTATCGCAAACTATAATATGAATGACAATTTAAATACACCCTTTCAACTTTACAGACTTTCGGCTAGCGATACCAATACCGGTACCTGCGGTTTTTCAGATTATCCACTTCCTGCCTGTTTTTCGGATCCGGCACCGCCTTCTGTTTGTCGCTTTCCATCTGGCGGGCTTCCAGTTCCCTGAGTTGGATGCCACTGGCCCTTTGCAGGGTGTCGGCCCCAAAACGTTTGCGCATGCGGTCCACGGCCAGGTAGAGATGGACCATCTCGGTGGTATCCTCGAAGAGGTTCAGTTGCTGGGTACCCCTGATCAGGCCCGAGAAACGGACCCCTACCAGCCTGATCAGCATGCGGCGCTGATAGAGGCGGTCAAAGAGTTCGCGGGCAATGGGCATCAGCACGTGGTCGAAGGAGGTGTATGGAACCCGTTTTTGCAGTGTATGGGTGTCGAAATTGGAGTAGCGGATTTTTACCGTGACAATGGACACGAGCTTTTCCTCCTTGCGCAGCTGGAAGGCCAGTTTCTCCACCATGGAGGTAAGCAGGTCACGCAGGCCGGCCACATCCATGGTGTCTCTTTCAAAGGTTCTTTCGCTCCCGATGGATTTTCGCTCGGAGTACTGAACCACCGGGGTGGGGTCGATGCCGTTGGCCTTCTTCCAGATGACCATGCCGTTCTTCCCCAGCAGGCTCTCCATCATCTCCATGGGGATTTCTCCCAGGGTGCCAATGGTTCCTATGCCCATGGAGCGCAGCAGGTGGAAGGTCTTATTCCCGATCATAGGGATCTTCCGTATGGAAAGGGGAGAGAGAAAAGGCTTCACCCGGCCGTCGGGGATCTCGATCTCACCATTGGGTTTGGCCTCCCCCGTGGCAATCTTGGACACGGTCTTGTTCACCGATAACCCGCAGGAGATGGGCAGACCTGTCTCTCTCATGATCCGCTGCCGCAGCTCATGGGTCCACTGCATACATCCGAAAAAGCGGTCCATACCTGTAATATCCAGGTAGTGCTCATCAATAGAAGCCTTCTCATACACGGGCGCCTGTTCGGCAATGACATCAGTCACCATCCGGGAGTACTTGCTGTAAGTATCCATATCCCCCCTGATCACAATGGCTTCACTGCAGAGTGCGCGCGCCATTTTCATGGGCATGGCAGAGTGAACCCCAAACTTCCTGGCTTCGTAACTGCAGGTGGAAACCACACCCCGGTCCGACATCCCCCCGATAATCACAGGCTTCCCCTCCAGCTTGCTGTTCCCCAGCCGCTCCACCGACACAAAGAATGTATCCAGGTCCATATGTAAAACACTTCGTGTTATGCTCACTTTGTTTGTAGTAAATGGGTAAGTAAGTAAATAGGTAAATAAGTAAGTAAATAGGTAAATGGGTAAATAGGTAAGTGGGTAAGTGGGTAAGTGGGTAAGGAAAAACTTGCTTAATTACCTACTTGCTTATTTACTTTTTTTTTATATATTTGATTAGAATATGATCATTTATGTGATTACAATATAATCATCACTTCTGTTTAATGCAATAAAAAAGGAGGATTTAACATGTATTTTGACTCAAACATTAAGCTCCTGCGTAAGCGCAGAAAATGCACCCAGGATGAAGTGGCCGAACAGTTAAAGATGAAGCGATCCACCCTGAGCGGATATGAGAACAGGGTGGCACAACCGGGGGTGGAAGTGCTGCTTCTTTTTGCGGATTTTTACAAGATTGCAGTGGATACACTGCTGAAGGTTGATCTGTCAAAGCTTAGTGAAACCCAGCTTCGGCAACTGGAACATGGTGAGGATGTGTTCTTACGTGGGGGAAACCTGAGGATTTTGGCGTCGACGGTCAACAACGAAAACCGGGAGAACATCGAACTGGTTCCGGTAAAAGCCCAGGCCGGATATACCAATGGTTTTTCCGATCCTGAATACATAAGCGATCTGCAGGTTTTCCAACTTCCCTTCCTCTCGGAGGAAAAGAAGTACAGGACTTTTCAGTTACAGGGTGATTCCATGCTTCCCATCCCCGAAAAGGCATGGGTCACCGGAGAATATGTATTGGACTGGAACAGCCTGAAAACCGGGGAGGCCTGTGTGGTTCTGACGGTAAATGACGGGATCGTCTTTAAGATACTTGAGAACAATATAGGGAAGGAAGGAAAGCTAATGCTATACTCGCTGAATCCCCTCTATGAGCCCTATGAGCTTGCGGTGGGAGAGATCCGGGAAATATGGAGGTTTGTTCATTTTATAAGTCATGAGATTCCTGAACCCATCATTCCTGAGAATAAACTTGTAAGAACCGTGGCTGCATTGAAACAGGATATGGATCGTTTGAAATTGAATATGCAGGAGAAACAGGAGAGGAGCTAGTTCAGTCCAAAATCATTGCCTAGTTGCATCTCCTGCTGCCGGATCATATTCAGGTACCTGAGCTGCCCGATCAAATACGCATCTTTTTGTGCTCCGTTAGGCAAACAGGCAAAATGAAATTTATCTTCTGAAGGAAGGTTCAGCGCTTTTATAACATCCTGCCGGGTAATTTGGGAGCGATCACAGCAGTTTAGAAATTCATTATCAAATACATCCTGATAATTACTGATCAGCTCTATCAATTCCTGGTTCTCCAGCAATTCGGATTCGGGCATCCTGCTAATAGCTCCACCTGGATAAAGCTTTCCATTCATTCGCTTATTATAACTGATTATCTGAACGATATCCAGAGATTCCACGGTGATCACCATTCTGCCACCGGGGTTCTCAGCAACCACTTCTTTAAGAATAACTTCACAACCAAATCCCTGTACCTCCTGTTCGATTACAAAGGGTATTACAAAGGTCATACCCGTACTGCGGACATCACCGATCAGTTGCTGATAACGAGGCTCAAATATCCTGAGAGGAAGGTCTTCCCCAGGAAAGAGAAAAACGCTCAATGGAAAATATGCCAGTATCTCAGGTTCTGCTTTCATGTACTTTTGTTATGCATTCTTAACAAACCATCATTCCATATTGTTTAACTTAGCCCTTGATACTTGATTACTTTTAACTTTTAACCATGCTGACACTCTAACTTATTTACCCATTTACTATTTACCATTTACCATTTACCATTTACCCACTTACCCATTTACCCATTTACTATTTACCATTTACCATTTACTAATTGCTATTTCCCCATTTACCATTTACTTTTACCTATTTACTAATTGCTATTTTACCATTTACCATTTACCAATTACTATTTACCATGTGCTTTACAATCGAAGTCCATCTGAGCAGGAAAGCAATCGAAAAAAGGTTTTCGGTGGATACCTCGGTCTTGCATGATTTTGATTTCAACTATTTCTACAGGGCATTCAGCAATCCATACATTCCGGTGATTCCCGGAGATGCTCCCGGTGAGACAAAGCTTATGCAATGGGGACTGATCCCTGCCTGGGCAAAAGACAGCCAGAAGGCTGGTGAGATTCGGAAGGGAACATATAATGCCAGAGCAGAAACACTCCACGAGAAAGCCTCCTTCAGGGAGCCCCTGTTGAAAGGTCGCTGCCTGGTGGTGGCACATGGTTTCTTTGAATGGCAGCATATAAAGGGAGCCAGAATTCCCTGGTACATCAAGCTAAGGAATGATAAGCCTTTTGCCTTTGCCGGCCTGTATGACAGGTGGCGTGATCCGGATAGCGGTGAAATCACAAGTTCCTTTTCCATCATTACGACCCGGGCAAATCCATTGATGGAGCAAATCCATAATACTAAAAAGCGTATGCCGGTGATTCTGACACCAGAAAGTGAAAAAAAATGGATTTCCGGTGATATTTCCTTGGATAAGGCCCGACAGCTTCTTTTGCCGTTGGACGATAGTGAGTTAGATGCGCATACGGTGTCGGCTGGACTATTGGGCAGTAGTGCTGACCCTTCAAGTCCCTCGATAATTAAACCAGTTGATTACCAGGAGCCAGGGACCTTATTCTGATGGCTTATTAACAACTTGTTAATAAGCGATGTTTATTTAATGTGCAATTCTTCGACCCGATTTTTTTGGTCCGATCCCAATTTGATTTTACATTTGGTATACCAAGTGAGCGATAAAAGGCCACTCAGTTCTTTAAATGATGAGAGTCAGAAGCAAACGGGGCAACCCGTATGCGTGAACAGAGTCACGAGGACAGATAAACAGGTATTGAAACTGTCCCGCCGGTTTTCGAACCGGGCTGTTGACTGGAGTACCAGATGCGCTGTAAAAGGCAAATCAGGAGATTCAAAACGGAAACCGTAGAGTACCTGAAAACGCGGAAGAAGTTGTTAACGGTTGAGCACGGGAAAAGTCTACGGACAAGAAACGTGCAAGTTATCCGCCTCGGCGGATGGCAGAAGGGGATTCAGGACTTCGGTCTTGTCTACCGGCAGAATAACCGTAGCTTGGCACGAATTAGAGACTACGGTAGCTAAGGAGTGGAATGGGAACCAGATGCAAATTTGGCTCCCATTCGTGTTTTATACCCCCCCTTGCTGTACTGCACTCATCTTTTGATTAACACCGATTGTTTTATCACCAATGGTTCTATTCTCCTATACTAAAGTTGTCTTTTCTGTGCGAAGAGGGTAATACATGCGTTTTAAACACCCTCTTCGTAATGCGGGGAAATGCATTATAAGTAGCTTTCTATCAATCTTATATGTCTATTAACAATAAAGGGTTGATATCATGGCTTTGAACAATTCCTTCCGAGTTTGATTTAACTATAACTTTGTCCTGTTAACCGGATCCTTGTGGATTCGATTTTTATTATTGGTTGTGAAGAAATTATTAGCTTTTATTGTATTACTGACGATTTTCTTTTTCGGAGAGATTGCTTTCACCTTTTCTGATAAGGGATATCCATCCTTACTGAATGATAAGGAGATTCCTTTTTCTTTGATGTTGGATAACCATTACTCAGATTTCCAGGAAACCGAAGTGATTGACCAAAGTGTGAATGCCTTTCTGAAAAAGTGGAATATAAAGGGGGCCAGTGTCGCGATTACCAAGGATGAACAGTTGGTCTTTGCCAAAGGTTTTGGAATCTCAAACGAAGAGACCGGGGAGGAAGTAAAGCCCGGGCATCTTTTTAGAATTGCTTCCGTTTCAAAACTTATAACTGCAGTGGCAGTTATGAAGCTTTATGAAGATGGCAAATTGGGCCTGGACGACAAGGTTTTCGGTAGTGAAGGAATCCTGAATGACTCAATTTATATGCATTACAGGGATAGCAGGCTGGAGGAAATCACCATTCGCCACCTGCTGAACCATACTGCGGGATGGTCAAAATATTCGGGTGACCCTTTATTCTCTTCGCTCTATGTAGCCAGGAAGATGAATATAAAGGCTCCTGCGGAATTTGATGCTGTCCTTCAATTTGCCCTTACAAGAAGATTAAATTATAAGCCAGGAACACGATATTCTTATTCAAACCTTGGATATGCGATCCTGGGCGAGATTATTGCCAGGAAAAGCGGCATGACCTACCAGGATTACGTGGTGATGAACCTGCTAAAGCCTCTTGATATTCATGACATGCATATTGGACGGAGCTTTTACCAGGATAAATTCCCTAATGAAGTAAGGTACCACCACAGCGGAGGGGCAATGACGGCCCATTCTCTGGATGGATCCGGAGAGGTGGTGCCCATATATTACGGAGGAAATAACATCGAGTTGCTGGGCCCTGCCGGCGGGTGGGTGGCTTCAGCGCCCGAGCTGATCAAATTCCTCACTGCGGTGGATGGCTTCCCGGATCAACCAGACATCCTGCGACCTCTTACCATATTACAGATGTCTAATCCCGAAGTAGCGGGGAAGGGCCTGTTTGGATGGAGAGGGAGCGATAATTATGGAACCTGGTGGAGAACAGGCTACCTGACCGGGTCTTCCGCCCTGATGGTAAGGCAACAGGATGGCCTGAACTGGGTAGTAATGGTGAATACAAGTACCAATAAACACTCCAGGATTCAACGGTATATTTCAGGGATGATGTTTTCAGCAGTCAACCATGTAAAGACATGGCCTTCAGTTGATCTTTTCAGTATGGATGCTGATCTGCCAGGGCCTATCACCGAAATACCGGCCAGTAACCCAAATCTTTAATATCTATCATTGGAGCGTGTTAAAATTCCTTCTATATTAGCGGCGCTCATAATGATGGCATGGAACTCTCCTCGATTCAACATATCGAACCCGAAAAGCTGGCTGATATTCAGCCTGAACTGTTTGTCGCGACCCTGAGCTATGAGTCAAGATCCAGTTCTATCGCACGGCAAATGGAGGACGTTTCCTGCCGGAAAGTAGCGCTTTCCCGCAAGGATCAGGCAAAGGAATTTGCGTATCATGACAACCTCAGGTATTTCAGGGAAAATGGTTTTGAGATCATTGAAGTGCATGGAAATATGCCCGATGTAGGAAAACTGATTCCGGAAAACTCTCCCGAGAAAATTCATATATTGCTCGATTGCACCAGCATGCCACAGCACTGGTACTATGAAATCTTCAGCTGGTTTTCAAATAATGATCAGCTCCCCTCGGTTTGCCTGCGAATGGTATACACTACAGCCGGATATGTGGAAGAAGGGACAGCTCCCAAGGTGAGAAAAATCAGGGACTACCAGAAGGTAAAAACGAAACAGAAGAAGAAAAGGGTACTCATCCTTGGCCTGGGCCAGGAGCCTAATGTTTCGGAAACGATTTGTAAAATTTTTAAGCCCGATCTTCTCTATCTTTTTTATGCAGATCCTCCGGTTGAAAAGCGATTTGTGGAGAAGGTTTTTGTGAATAATCACGAAGTAATCAATGCCACCCACATCAGGAATCTCATTGCTTACCCCATACACAACGGACAGGCCATCTACAAGAGTCTGATCGATGTGATTCTGCCTTTGCGCAGTGAATACTCAATTACACTCATTCCCCAGGGTCCGAAAATCTTCTCTCTGGCCTCTATGTTACTCCAGATGGGATACCCTGATACCATGATCTCTTACCCTGTTTTTAAGAAAACTCAGCTACGCGACAGGTTACCCTGTGGCGAGCCTGTGGTGATGGATGTTCTCTTCGAAGGCGAAGACTAAAACAATTTCAGATTATCATTGTTATACAAGCGAATTTTTAGTTTAACACCCTAATTTTATTTTCATGGCGAATTTTGAAATCATCATGCCGAAGATGGGTGAGAGTATTGAAGAGGCAACTATTACAAATTGGTTTGTAAAGGAAGGCGATAAGGTAGAGGAGGATGACATCCTGCTGGAGATTGCCACCGATAAGGTTGATTCTGAAATACCTTCACCAGTTGAAGGAATTATTAAAAAGATATTATTCAAACAGGATGAACTTGTGCCTGTTGGAACCGTAATTGCGCTCATTGATATGGACGGTGAGTCCGGAACAGACGAAGCGTCTGGAACAGACAAAGCGGAAGAGCAGAAATCTGAAATCAGCGAAGCCGCGCCTCCACCTCAGGCTGAAAAGCAGGATGCCGAAATTGCTACGGTGGTTTCCAGTGGGGAGCGTTTTTATTCTCCGCTTGTTAGAAAAATTGCATCCGAGGAGGGCATTTCCCAGGAGGAGCTGGATGGCATTTCCGGTAGTGGACTTAAGGGCCGGGTTCAGAAGGATGACGTACTCCGCTTTCTTGAAACCAGGGGAGGTACAAAACAGGTAGAGGAAACCAAAGTTGTACCTCAGGAACAAGCCCCCAAGGCCCCCAAGGCTGCGCAGGCTCCTGTCCTGACAAGCATGGAGGATGAAGTTGTAGAAATGAGCCGGCTCAGGAAACTGATTGCCGGGCATATGGTAAAATCCAAGCAGACCTCAGCTCATGTTACGAATATGATCGAGGTGGATGTGAGCACTGTGGTCGGGTGGAGAAACCGGGTGAAGGATGAATTTCTTAAAAGAGAGGGCGTAAAAATCACTTATCTGCCTGTTTTCCTTGAAGCCACTGTGAAGGCGCTTCGTGATTTTCCACAGATCAATGCTTCGGTCGATGGAGACAATATTATATTGAAGAAACGGATCAATCTTGGAGTTGCAGTCTCTTTACCCGGAAATAACCTGATTGTACCTAATATAAAGGATGCCGACGCACTAAATTTGACCGGAATTACCAAACGGATGAACGAACTGGCAACAGCCGCAAGAAACAATAAGCTGAATCCGGACGATATCAGTGGAGGTACCTTTACCGTAACCAATTTTGGAAGTTTTCAGAATGATATAGGGACTCCCATCATCAACCAGCCGGAAGTTGCCATACTTGCAGTGGGTGCCATCAAAAAGAAACCTGCTGTACTGGAGACCGAATTTGGTGATGTGATTGCCATCAGACATAAAATGTGGTTATCACTTAGTTATGATCACAGAATTATAGACGGCGCACTGGGAGGTGCATTTCTTAAAAAACTGGGCGATTATATTGAATCATTTGATCCACCATTTGGCGGACCATTTAAATAGCATCTAACAATGTCAAAAGAGAAGATTTACAGCATAAAAAAAACAGATAAAGAGACCCTGGCCCATTGGTTTAAACTAATGCTCGTGGGCAGGGCTATTGATGATCGGGCTCCCAATTACCTGAAACAGGCCATTGGCTGGTCCTACCATGCTCCCTATGCCGGACATGATGGGATACAGCTGGCCATTGGACAGGTGTTCGATAAAGAAAATGATCACCTCTTTCCCTATTACAGGGACATGCTTACAACGCTTTCGGCCGGATTAACAGCTGAAGAGCTGATATTGAACGGGATCTCCAAGGATACTGATGTAGCAGGTGGCGGACGGCATATGTCCAACCATTTCGCGAAACCTGAGTGGAACATCCATAATGTAAGTTCATGCACCGGCAACCATACGCTCCATGCGGTAGGTATAGCCAGAGCCATCAAGAAATACAAGGTGCCCGGTGTGGCTATTTCTTCACAGGGAGAGTCATCCGTATCGGAAGGTTATGTATATGAGGCCATTAACGGGGCAAGCAATGAAAAGTTACCAGTAATCTTCGTCTTCCAGGATAATGGATATGGAATTTCGGTTCCGAAAGCAGACCAGACTGCCAACCGGAAGGTGGCCAATAATTTTTCAGGTTTTAAGAACCTGAAGATTTTTCACTGCAACGGAAAGGATGTTTTTGACAGCATGAATACGATGGCCGAAGCCAAGGCATGGGTGGCAGAACATGAGCATCCGGTAATCGTTCAGGCCAACTGTGTCAGGATTCATTCTCACTCCAACTCCGACCGGCACGATTTATATCGCGACGATTATGAACTGAATTATGTTCACGAGTACGATCCACTGGCTAAATACCGAAGGCTTTTGCTTAGATACGAACGTTTTACTGAAGCCGAGATTGAGGCCCTGGAGATTGAGGCCAAAGACCTTGTTAAAAAAGCCCATAAGGCTGGATTGAATGCACCTTCACCCTCTCCTGAATCGATTCATGATTTTGTGATCCCGGAACCCTATGTAAGTGAAAAGTACCCCGAGGGAATTCATAAACACGAAGGAGAACCCAAGAAGCTAATCGAGGGACTGAATGAAACGCTGAAGGCAGAATTTCGTCACAATCCGGATACCTTCATCTGGGGTCAGGATGTGGCAAATAAGGAGAAGGGCGGGATCTTCAATGTGACCAAGGGCATGCAACAGGAATTCGGGAAAGAGCGGGTTTTTAATGGTCCCATAGCCGAAGATTTCATAATGGGTACAGCCAACGGCATGAGCAGGTTTAATGATAAGCTTCGCATTGTGGTGGAAGGTGCTGAATTTGCAGACTATTTCTGGCCGGCCATGGAACAGTTCGTGGAGACCACCCATGAATATTGGCGTACAAAGGGACAGTTTTCACCCAATATAACGGTGCGACTTGCCTCAGGCGGTTACATCGGGGGAGGGCTTTATCATTCTCAGACGATAGAAGGTTCACTGGCCGGACTTCCCGGTGTGCGGGTTGTTTATCCCAGTTATGCTGATGATGCAGCAGGTTTGCTGAGAACCAGTATGAGATCCAGGGGGATGACCCTCTTCCTGGAACCCAAGGCCCTCTATAACTCACCGAAGGTGGCTGCTCCTGTACCTGACGATTTTGAGGTGCCCTTCGGGAAAGCCAGGATCCGTCACGAGGGAAGCGACCTGAGCCTGATCACCTATGGAAATACGACTCCCATGTGTTTGGATCTGGCAGAGAAGTTCAGTAAAGAGGGAGAAGCAAGTATTGAGGTACTTGACCTGCGTTCGCTGAGTCCACTCGATACAGATGCCATTCTGGCAACTGCAAAGAAGACAGGGAAAGTCCTGGTGGTTCACGAAGACAAAGTTTTTGGCGGTTTTGGCGGAGAAGTGGTGTCACAGATCAATGAGCTGGCTTTTGAGCACCTGGACGGTCCGGTGAGAAGAGTAGGCTCCACTTTTACTCCGGTTGGATTTAACCGGATACTTGAAGCAGCAACGCTTCCCAATATCCAGAGGATAGAAGATGCTGTCAGAGACCTGTTAAGCTACTAATTATTAAGTTCAAAAGAATGAAGAAAACTGCAATTATATATAGTTTTAATACGAAAAAAACCGGCAAAATTGCCGAACGAATCCGTGAGGCTTTCGGTGACCAGCAGGTGGAAATGGTCAATGCCGAGGAGCTTACCGAAGAGTTGTTCATGTCCTTCGACCAAATGATTCTGGGAGTAGCCACCTGGTTTGATGGTGAGTTGCCTAATTTTTGGGATGAATTTGTGCCTGCCCTGGAAGATCTGGATCTGAAAGAAAAGAAGATTGCCCTTTTTGGCCTGGGCGATCAAAAGGGATATTCTGAGAATTTTATTGATGGGGTCGGAGTTTTGGCCGGGATACTCGAAGCGCAGCAGGCCAAGCTGGTGGGATTTACTTCCACTGATGGTTACGAGTTTGAGGGCTCACTGGCTTTGCGGGGAGACCAGTTTTGTGGTCTGGCAATTGATTATGAAAACCAGGGATCCATGAACAAGGAGCGGGTTAATGCCTGGGTGGATCAACTTAAAAAGGAGTTTTCCTGATTTTAATACATGTTGAATAGCATATATTGCTTTAAATTTGCTTTTTTTGTGCTGAGTTTAATTACAAAAAACTATTCACATGGCTAAAGATCGCGTTTACATTTTTGATACGACACTAAGGGACGGAGAGCAGGTTCCCGGCTGCCAGCTAAATACAATCGAAAAAATTGAGGTGGCTAAGGCGCTTGAAGAGCTAGGTGTGGACGTTATCGAGGCCGGATTTCCAGTATCCAGTCCGGGCGACTTTAATTCGGTGGTTGAGATCAGCAAAGCGGTTAGTGAACCTACCATTTGCGGACTCACCAGGGCCGTAAAAAAGGACATTGAAGTTGCTGCTGAATCGCTTAAGTTTGCTAAAAGAGCCAGAATTCATACGGGTATCGGGACTTCATACTATCACATTCATCATAAACTGAACAGCACCCCTGACAAGGTTCTTGAACGGGGCGTGGAAGCTGTGAAATATGCAAAGACCTTTGTGGAGGATGTGGAGTTTTATGCCGAAGATGCTGGAAGATCCGAAAACAAGTATCTGGCAAGGGTCATAGAAGCAGTCATTGCGGCTGGCGCGACCGTTGTAAATATTCCGGATACCACGGGTTATACTCTGCCCGATGAATATGGTAAGAAGATCAAATATCTGATGGAAAATGTCTCCAATATTGACAAGGCCATCATCTCCACCCACTGCCACAACGACCTTGGCATGG
This sequence comes from uncultured Bacteroides sp., assembly GCA_964601975.1. Lineage (GTDB taxonomy): Bacteria > Bacteroidota > Bacteroidia > Bacteroidales. The sequence goes on along the minus strand of CAZRPW010000033.1, from coordinate 22,376 downwards.
CTACCGCCAACACCATGAGCGGCATTATCAATGGGGCAAGGCAGGTAGAGGTAACCATAAATGGGATTGGAGAACGTGCCGGAAATACCTCCCTGGAGGAGATTGCCATGATCCTGAAGAGCAGGAAGCATCTGAACGTCGAGTCCCATATCAATACGAAGAAGATTTACCGGACAAGCAGGCTGGTTTCTACACTGATGCGCATGCCCGTGCAGGCAAATAAAGCTATTGTGGGAAGGAATGCTTTTGCCCACTCATCCGGAATCCACCAGGATGGTGTTCTGAAAAAAAGGGAAAACTATGAGATCATCAATCCCAAATCGGTTGGGATCAATGAATCTTCCATCCTGCTTTCTGCACGAAGCGGAAGGGCAGCCCTGAAACACCGTCTTGAAAAACTGGGATACAGTTTTACAAAGAAAGAGCTTGATGGTATTTATGATGAGTTCCTGACCCTGGCCGATTCTAAAAAGGAGATTGTCGATGAGGATCTGAAGATTCTGGCAGGAGCCAGTTCCCGTGATGTAAAACGGAACCTGAACCTTCATGGTCTTCAGGTAATTTGCGGCAAAGGAACCACTCCGGTAGCCTCGGTTAAACTTGAAATGCACGGAGTCTGTCATTCAGCCACAGCCAGCGGCAACGGTCCTGTAGATGCTGCCATCAATGCGGTAAAGGAGATTATCAAGACCAAGGTGAGAATTGAAGAGTTCCTGATCCAGGCGATCACCCGGGGCAGTGACGACATGGGTAAGGTGCATATGCAGGTGGAACATAAGAATGTGGTTTATTACGGCTTTTCAGCCTCCACGGATATAGTAACCGCATCGGTTGAAGCATTTATCGATGCCATGAGCCAGATTATCTGACAGAGCAATCGCACTGCTTTTTAAATGAAGTGTCAAATCGGGCTATCTGTGGTGATAGCCCGATTTTTATTTATTATAATTCTATAGATTTTTGATTGAGTTTTTTAAACGATAATCGCTATCTTGATTCGCTTAAATTTCAGGTAGTCATTACCTGACAAGATCACCAAATAAATAGTTGATAAGCCTCCTCCCGAATTGGGTGGCTATTAAATTAAAAACACTGAATTGTGAATAGCACAAAAAGAATCGGAAAACTCATATCCATACAGGATTCACTGGTACAGGCACGCTTCCTGGATGAAGTTATTATGGGAGAAACTGCGGAAATTTCTGTAAACGGCAAACAGCTGCAGGCAGAAGTACTCCAGATTAACCCCGATCCCAGGAATAAGGATGCCGGAATTGCTGAAATGCAGGTTTTTGAAGATTTAACGGGAGCCCGGATTGGAGATGAGGTGCAATTCAGCGGCACACCCTTATCAGTGCTTTTGGGTCCCGGTCTTCTTACAAGTATTTGGGATGGATTGCAAAATCCATTGTACAAGCTTGGAGAGATGAATCCCTATTTAGTTCCCGGGATGCGTGCTCCGGCATTGGACGAGGAAAAATTATGGGATTTTACATCCTCTGTAAAGGCAGGTGATCTTGTGAACGGGGGGGATGCCATAGGCGCTGTACCCGAGGGTAGGTTGGAACACAAAATCCTGGTGCCCTTCAAGCTTGGAAAATGCAAGGTAGAAAGCATTGCGCCCAATGGTGCCTATAATATTACGCAGGAAATGGCAGTTCTTGTGGATGAACAAGAAAAGCGGCATGAACTCAAATTGGTATTTTCGCATCCTGTTAAAGACCCTATCCCATTTAAAGATCGTTCGATTCCCAAAGAGACGATCTCAACAGGCATCCGGATTATTGATTTGCTGGCACCGGTAGGATATGGCGGGACTGTCGGAAATCCCGGACCATTTGGTGCCGGGAAAACCGTATTACAGCACTCTTTATGCAAGCATGCCATGGCGGATATTATCATCATGGCTGCCTGTGGTGAGCGTGCAGGTGAGGCGGTAGAGGTATTTAAGGATTTTGCAGAACTGGCTGATCCATTAACGGGTGATTCATTAATGAACCGGATGTGTATATTTGGAAACACGTCTTCAATGCCCGTTGCAGCGCGCGAAGCCAGTGTTTATATTGCCCTTACAGTGGGGGAATACTATCGTTGCCAGGGTTATAATGTGGTTATGCTGGCTGATTCGACCTCCCGCTGGGCACAGGCATTGCGGGAACGAAGTGGTCGCCAGGGAGATATTCCCGGACCTGAGGCATTTCCAATGGACATTCCCGACCAGATAAAAGGCTTATACCAGCGGGCAGGTGCTGATATTGGAACAGGAGGTTCTCTTACTTTCATAGGCACTGTTTCGCCAGCCGGGGGTAACTTCCAGGAGCCTGTCACCCAGGCCACCATGGATTCCACGGGTAGCTTCTGGGGACTCTCCCAGGACCGTGCAGATGCGAAAAAATATCCGGCCATCGATCCCCTGGCTTATACAACTTCGGTCTATGATGGGTTTGTATCCTGGAAAGACCGGGGTAGGATCGTGCAGACCCTTAACGAGTCTAACAGCATTGACCAAACCATCAGTACCATTGGGTTGAAAAAAGTGCCGGTTGAAAAGTATATACAATATCAAAAGGGACTCACCATTGATTTTTGCGTATTGCAGCAGGATGCCTTTCATGAGGTAGATGCCTGTACTCGTCCCGACCACTTGAAGGTCATAAACCGTGCTATCCAAAATCTAATCGACAGCAATATCAATTTCTCGCGTGGGGAAATGGATGACGAACAGCTAAAGGAGCTGATTAAGTCAAAGTTCGATGAGCTGCGCCAATGGTGGAGAGACCAGAATAACATTACCAAAAATGCGGAGGATGCGGAAGCAATTCCTGAAAGAGTGAAACAATTCATTGCACAAGAAGAATATACACAATGATACGGAAAGAAATAAGTAAAATCAGTGAAGTCGGGAAGGCCTTGATTTCGGTGGAAGGAAACCCGGGTGTTGCACTGAACCATGTGGTAGAATTGCTTGACGCTGATACCAATCAGAGCCTGTCCTTTGCCAAAGCCATTAACATTAGCGAGGATGCTACCCGTTTCCAGGTGTTTAACGGGACCCGGGGCCTGAGTACTAAAACAAAAATCAGGATGCACGAAATGCCCTTGACGGCCGGTTTTTCTCAAAGCATGCTGGGCAGGGGCTTCGATGGTGTGGGCAAAGCCACGGATGGAGGCCCTGATTTGATCAGCGAAAAACAGATTCCAACGAGCCTTGATACATTGAATCCCACTGTTCGTTTGGTTCCAAAGCAGGCGATGTGGACCGGTATTCCTATGATTGATGTGTTCAATACCCTGGTGAAATCGCAGAAAATACCGATTTTTGCAGGGCCGACCGAACCCTACAACCGCCTACTCTCTCAAATTGCACAGGGAGCCCAGGTTGATGTAATCATTTTTGCAGGTATTGGTTTGAAATTTGACGAATACCAATACTTCAAAGATGAACTTTCCAAGTCCGGTAATATGGATAAGACCGTCATTTTTTCACACCTGGCCGGGGATTCACAGATTAAGGGCTTGATGTTGCCTGATGTAGCTTTGAGTGTTGCCCGGGAATTTGCTGACGATGGAAAAGACGTACTGGTACTCTTAACCGACATGACCAACTGGTCAAATATTTTAAGGAATGTGGCCAACTACCAGGACCAGATACCCTCTCTACAGGGCTACCCGGGCTCTCTGTACTCCGAATTAGCCAGAAGGTACGAAGTGGCTGCCGATATAGAAGGGGCCGGTTCCATCACCATTATCGGGGCAACCACCCTCGAGTCACTGGAAGATCCTGTGCCAGATAACACGGGTTACATCACAGAAGGGCAGTTCTTCCTGGAGAATGGAAAGTTGAAACTGGCCCGCTCGCTGTCGCGACTAAAGCAACAGGTAAATGGAAAAACCCGCGATGATCACCGGGCAATTATGACAGCCATGGCGGCGCTGCTGGCCGATGCTGAAAAAGCGCATGAAGCTGCGGAAGTTGGAGCTGCCAATGATAATTACTCTCAAAAGTTGCTCCGTTACAGAAGCGATTTCATTGATAACATTGAAGAACCATTTGGGGAACCACTTCTGTTGGAAGCAGCCCTGGACAAGTGTTGGGCCCTGCTGCGAAAACATTTTGATCCTGCCGAAACCGGCATAAGTAAGAAACTTCTCGATCAATACTGGAATATTTAATAATCACAGAGAAATACTGTCATGGAAAAGAATAAAGAAAACCTGGAAGGGATTGTTTCAAAAATAAAGGAACAGGGAATAAATGCCGGGGAGCAGGAAAAACAGCGCATTATTGATGGAGCCCGGAAACAGGCAGAACAGATACTTTCTGATGCAAAGACTCAAAGTAATGAAATTATCGAGCGTGCAAAAGAAGAAACTGCGCAGTTGGAACGAAATTCGCGAACTGCAATTATCCAGGCTTCCCGGGATATGCTTGAGGCTACAAGGACAGCAGTTCTGGAATATTTAAAATCTGTTTTTGGAGAGCAATGCGAGAGCCTCTTCACTCAGAAACAATACCTTGAAAAACTCCTGAGTTTGATGCTGGAGACCATCCCAGGAAATAAAACAGTAGAGATCCCCGAGGCTTTACTAAAGGATATGGAAGCCTATCTTTTAAAAGAGGCTACTAAAGAAGATGTTGTGATGAAACCGCTTGCGCATAATGAGGCGAAGATTGTGATCACTTCTGCAGGGAAAGCTGGTTTGAGGTATGTATTGAGTGCAGAGGACCTGGAAGAGGGGATGTTCTCCCTCCTGAATAAGAATATTGTGGAACGAATTACCCAAAAGCAGGAGGCATAAGATGTCAAATCTGGTGTACCTAAGTTGCAGTCTGCCATCCCTGAGCTATGCCCAGGCTCCACCAATTTCTCTGGAGGAATTTAATGACGAAGCTCGTAATCAGCTGTCTGTCAGGGATTATAAGAAGCTTGAAAAAACGGATATACGGCTTACTGAGGGCAAAACTAAAAATGGACCAGTGAAGCGGATTTCACAACTTTTTTCAGAGTTGCAGCAGGATGTTTCCGAATGGCGAAATGCAAAAGTTCAAAAAAGGAAACCGGAACTGCTCAGGCTTGAAAAAATACCCTTGAATCTTAATCCGCTGGAACGGGAAAACCAGATCATGCAGTGGCAATGGGAAGAACTTGATTCCATTGTATCGGGAAAGGCTTTTACCCTGACCGAGATTATGGTTTATAAACTGAAGTTACAGATCCTGTGGCGGAAGGATTCATTTAACTCCGACAAAGGTGCACAGGTACTTGCTTCAGTGGTTGATCCATCAAAAAAAGAGATTTAAAAATGGCTGTATTAAAAATTAAATATACAAAAACTGAGCGGGCCCGACAGAAAAAAATCCTGAAGGTATCCCTGCGTATGCTGCCATTATTTGAAGCAATGGAAAAATCACTGATGGTTACCATTCAGAGCATTGCTGAGAGAATTGATGACATACGCTCAGACATCGAACGAAACAACAAAGAAGCTTTGCCCTGGGTGGCGGTTATGAGTGATTCCTGGGTAGATGTAAGCAGCTATATTTCGGTAAATAAAATTAATACAAAGCCCCTGGATGTGGCAGGGGTCAGGGTTCGGGAGTACGATGGTGTGGATTTCGAAGTAAGTGCTGTTACAGAGAGCACACCCTTGTGGGTAGATGATGCCATTGAGCTTATGCAGAAGCAATTACAGCTGATGGCCGAGATTAGCTGTCTCCTGGATCAGATCCTGTTGCTGGAAGAAGAATTACTGGAAGTTCGTGCCAGGATAAAGTTGTTCGAGAATCGCCGGATTCCAAATGCACAAATTGCAATTCGAAAAATCGGGCAAAAACTTCAGGATGATGAGCGTTTAACCATTGCCACAGCGAAGGTTGTAAAAACCAAAGAAAAAGAGGAGGCGCTCTTATGATTACCAAGATGAAGAAGCTGGTGCTCCTCACCACGGATAATGCCACTGATGTGGATACTGACCTCACGATCCTTGGGAAACTGGGTGTTGTACATATCACACCCTTTCAGCCTGCCCATGATGAATCTATTGATCGGGTTCATGCGCGGATTCTGCAACTTGAAAAGGCCATTGCCATCCTGGATCGCTTTGATGATCAGGCTGATTCAGTTGAGGTTCGGGGTGCAGAGAGGGATTTTTCAGGCAAAGAACGGGGTGAAATAGACCTGATGGAAAAGGTGCTTGAAGCTGAGTCTAAACGCATTCAGCTTGAGAAACAGCAGATTGAGCAAAAGCTGGCCCTTGACTGGTATCTGCATTGGGGCAGCGTAAGTCCGAAAGACCTTGATGAACTCCGTGATAAAGGTGTTTATGTAAAAATGTATTTGCTGAACAAACGGGACCTGAAGGGCCTCTTGGGACGTGAAGATATCCATCTTGTCGGCACCATTAATGAGATGACCCAGGTGGTGTTGATCTCGGAAAATGAACACGAAGCGCTGAGTTTTGATGAAATCACACTTCCAGGTCATCAACGGCAAGGCCTGGAATCTGAGCTGGAGCAGACAGGAAGACAAATCGATGAAATAAGCCTGCTACTGCATCAGCTTCATGCCCAAAAGCACCTTCTGCAAAATGCGCTTGATGAGAGAATCCGCAGGTTTGATGTGCGAAATATTCAATATGCAGGGGAGAGTATAGAAAATAAAGTGCGCTACTGGAAAGGGTATATGCCCGAGCATACAGTGGATGCCTTCCTGGAACTTGCTGAAGAAAATAACTGGGGATATCTAATTGACGATCCGGCACAGGAGGATATAGAGGAAGTTCCCACCCTGATCTCTTCCCCAAGATGGGTGGAAAGGATACGACCAGTAATGAATTTCATGGGGCTGGTTCCCGGCTATAAGGAGTTAGATGTGTCCAGGGTATTTATGATATTCTTTACTTTCTTTGCCGGCATTCTGATTGGCGATGCAGGCTACGGCCTTGTATTTCTCCTTTTGATTTTATTTGTGCACAGCAGGCGGAAATTCAAAAAGAGTATCGAATTCGGACTTATTTATACCCTTTGCATTTCTATTTTGTTCTGGGGTGTGCTTACCGGAACTTATTTTGGATCGGAGGCAATTGCTGATTTTTCTTTCCTGAGCATGCTAAAAGTAGAGAAGCTTGCAAGTTTTGGGGGTGACAATATCTTCATTCAGAAAGTGATGTTCCTGATTGGAGCTGTACATCTGAGTATTGGGCATTTGCAGCTTGCCTGGAAGTTCAGCAACAGTGTAAGGGCAATTGCCCAGCTGGGATGGGTTGCCATTATCTGGGGACTCTACCTGATCGTTGATCAGATGGTGCTTGCGAGCCCTGCTCCAGGCTTTACCATGTGGTTATTTATAGGGGGTGCTCTGCTAATAGCCCTGTTTTCAAGTCCAGGGAAAAATTTCTTTAAGGGAATGCTCGGCTCTCTGGCAAATTTGCCCCTGAGTATCATCAGTGGTTTCTCTGATATCATATCCTATATAAGGCTTTATGCAGTGGGCTTATCCACAGTACTTATGGCTGCCAGCTTTAACCAGATGGCCATCGGCGATGGGGTAACGACTGTGGTCTCGATAATTGGTGCAGTGATCGTATTAATACTGGGACACGGACTGAATATGATCCTGGCAATTATGTCGGTTATTGTTCACGGTGTGCGGCTAAATATGCTTGAATATTCCGGTCATGCCGACGTAGGATTTTCAGGATCCGAATACAATCCATTTAAATTGAAAAACTCAAACTCAAAATCAAATAATAATAAACTATGATTTTTTCAACAGTAGTAACAGGTTTTGGCGGTCACGCTATTGCTTTAGGTATAGCAGGCGTAGGTTCCGCATTTGGAACAGGAATTGCAGCCATGGGCGCCATGGGGCTCTGGAAGCAATCCATAAAAGATAAGAAGAAATTACCTTCACTGGCCCTGGTCATGGTAGGAATGCCTTTAAGCCAGGTGATTTATGCAATGATTTTCATGAATGCAATGATTGGGGCTAATCTGAATCCTGACTCTTATCCCAATCAGATGATCTGGTCATTTTTCATTGGTATTGCTATTGCTGCCTCTGCTGTGATCCAGGGAAGGGTAGGAGCTGCAGCATGTTCTAACCTGGCGGTAGACGATAAGCAGGGATCCGGAATGTACATTGCCGCAATGGGTATTATTGAGACCGTTGCCCTTCTGGCCATGGTATTTGGTATGGGAGGAATCCCCGGAACCTGAGGCAATCAGGTCAAACAGGAAAGAATGTGCATTTTAGCACACAAAAAAGGCTGTTCCACAAGGACAGCCTCTTTTGTATTGTATGCAATAGTGTGTTGTTTAGTAGATTCCTACCTGGCGTTTGTTTTTCACTATGATCTCAGGGATACCATCGAAGGTGGTGATCAGTCCGGTGGCAGTCATGTGCTCGCCAAGGAAGTAACGTTCCGGTCTCCAGCTGAATCTCCTTGCCACGTTACCTGGTATAACAACTGTGAACTGCTGCGCGGGGTAGTCTCCTCCAAAGAATAGGAGGTAGTCGTCTGTTTCCTGGTTGTGCCAGGTGGCATAGACTCGGCCATAGACCATGGCAACTTCTCCAAGCTTATATTTTGCATCAAAGATTGAAAGAGTCTGAATCCTGTAACCATAGTCGTATCTCCAGCGGTAGTTAGGATACCATCTCCTGTAGTCATTGTACATATTACGTGTCCAGTAAATCTCATGGTAGGTGGGATAATAGAGAACATTGTAATGATGAACATAGGTGTCATGGTGATCATGTGTCTTCACATGCTGCTTAGGATAAACAGGGTGATAATGCTTTCCTCCATAATAGCGTTTCTCTGAATATTTATTATTCTTCACAGGGGTTCTGTGTTCAGGAGCACGGTAATCGGATTTGGGATTACGGGGTGTGCTGATGCTTACGGGTTTAACATATTTGGTATTCGGACGAGTTGCCGTCTGGCGGTACCTGGTAGTGGTATTGGTTCCTGCCCGGCTTTGATTGACTTGCACTGTTTGTTGCCCGTTCCGGGGCTTTACTGTAGTTTGCCTGGCCGTGGTAGTTTGCCTGGCCTGGGGCTTTACGGTAGTTTGCCTGGCATTTGTCTGTTTAGTTTGAGGTTGTCTTGCTTCGGTTCTCTTTACAGTGGCTTGTTCTTTGTGATCGCGGGTGTTGGTTTGGGCGTTTAAGGTGATAAAACCTAAGAACAGTACTGTAATAGTTGTGGTAATATGTTTCTTTGCTTTCATGATTTCCCGGTTTTAACTGTTCTACATATTTGTCTATGGAAGTTCAAGAACAATGCCAAAAACCGGAAGTGTAAAAATTACACCAAAGCAAATAAGATTCTAATCGTAATTAAATCAAGGATTTATAAAGAAGAAAGTCCCGGCTATTATTTATAATAACCGGGACTTTCCGAGTAGTTTAGTTTAAGGGTTAGTGACTATCTTGGTTTAGTCTGCTCTACTCAGTGCATCAAATATAAAGGTTTAAAATTAAAAAGCAAATTATTTCAACTTTTCTCCTATTCTGAATCCTTATTAGAAGGGGGCATTCCCCAGGGAATCCATATCCAGGTCCATATCCAGGTCCATATCCATGTCAAGGTCCA
>CAZRPW010000033.1:10812-12676 GCA_964601975.1 uncultured Bacteroides sp. | reverse complement strand
GTCCAAATCTAAATCGAAATCTGACAGCATGGAGTCTATGTTAATCCTGAGATTTGCCATATCAATTTTCATTTGTTCCCAGTCAATCTCTTCCATGGCTTCAATCCTGAGCTCCTCCATATCCTCTTTGATCTGCTCCCAGTCGATATCCTCTAAGATATTGAGCCTCACCTCCTCCATATCTTTTTTAATCTGTTCCCAGTCAATGTCTTCCATGGCTGCGTTTCTTGCCTTTTCAAAATCCTCCATGACCTCATCCCAGTCAATGCTGGCCCGGGCTTCTTCAATGGCTTCGCGGACCTCTTCCCGGATCTTTTCCTTCTCCTCTTGTGTGAGTGTATCGGGCAAAGAGGGGAGTCGCGGCAAAACTAGCATATGAAGATCTTCGGGGTTTTCCATTGCAGTGGAAAGGACAGGGACTTCTTGTGGAGGATTAACTTCAGAAGGCTCATCATGTTGACGTGTGATGGAAAATCCAGATGTAAAACCGGAAACAAGGAGCACTACCAGTATTCCGCATGTGAAGAGCAGTAATGCAGTTATTTTTTCGCGCTGACTCGATTTCATGATATTTGGTTTTAATATTCGTTCAATTCGCTTTTTAAGCTCACTATTTCCGCTGCCAGTGGCTGCTGTAGCCGTTATGCCCAGATTATTACCCTGCATTGAAAGGGTATAAAGGGCACGGGCATAATCAAGCGCCCGGGTGGGGCCGGAGAGGACCAGGTCATCGCAGCGTTTCTCCCTTTCTGTTCTGATGATGTGGGAAAGCAGCCATATAGCAGGGTTGAAAAAGAAGAGTATTTCAATAAGCTTCTGGAGCAGGTTAAACACATGATCCAGCTTTTTAAGGTGATAGATTTCATGCATGAGTATGGCTTCCAGCTCCCGGAAGGAGAGTTGGGAAAGCATAGCGGCCGGGACTATAAGCGCAGGTTTGAATATGCCTGTGATGAAAGGTCCTGAAACATGCTCAGACAAAAGAAATTCAACTTTTTGTAAGATTCCAGCCTCTGCTTTAAGTTCGTTAAAAAGCTGGCCCCGGCGCCCGGTGACATTTACAGCTTTTTTTCTAAGGGTCCGGATCTTTCCCATGGAAGTGATTGTGATCAGAAGGTAAACAGCCATACCTGCAAAATATATAAGGCTAATCATCGGATAAAGAAGGCTGATCCCCATACTTCCAGATGCATTTCCGGTGGAAAGAGCTTCCGGAAAGTGTTTTCCAATCGGCGATGTCACTGATAGCACTTCGGCCGGATTATATAAATGAATAAAGAGTGCGGTGCAAAGTCCTGTGAACAGAAAAAGGGACAGCAGGGAAGCTGTGTAACGGAAAACTGAATATCGCTGGGAGACCAGGAGAAAAAGGACCTTTAGCAGGGAAAACACCATCAGACCCATCCAAAGGCTGTGCAGAAGTGTTTTTCCAAGGGCAATAATCCAGCTGCTATTGCTTTCAATCAGTTCCATGATCTCTGCCTTCCATTTCATCTAAAAGGGCTTTGATTTCAGCCATCTCAGCAGGAGAAGCCCGACCCTGCCCCAGGGCTCGTAAAACCAGGTTTGAGCGATTTCCCCTGAAAGCAGTTTTGATTACATGATCGAGAATACTGCTTTGTACCTCTCCTGATCCCATAGTGGGGGAGTAGATGTGTGATCGCTGCCCGGTGTCCCTGGTTAACATTTTTTTCTCTGTCATAATCTGCATAATCTTCAGGGTGGTGGTGTATCCAACCCTGCGCTCGAGGTTCAGATAATTGTTGACTTCACGAACGGTTAAGGGACCTTTTTCCCATAGTATTTGCATGATTTCTAATTCAGAATCGCTGGGTTTTGAAAGCATAGTACGAATTGTTTCGTA
>CAZRPW010000033.1:0-10712 GCA_964601975.1 uncultured Bacteroides sp. | reverse complement strand
TGTTTCGTAATTTTAAGAATTCTTAACAGTTTTCATCCGCAAGATCCGAGGAGAAAACTGTGGCTTCATAGCTGAATAAATTGGCCGTTTTCCATCCGTCCCATCCCAGCCCGGCCTTATATTTAGAACAATTCCCCAGGAACTCCTCCACGGTCCAGCCCTGATTGACAGCGACCTGGGGCAGGAGGGTTCCCCTGTGCATGCCAGTCTCCACGAAAATACCATGCTTCCCAATCTCTATCTCTTCGGGGCCCCGGATTCTTTTACGCGGTGATAGAATACTAATTTCTATTCGCATCCTGTGAGTCTCCTCAGCACTGACAGGTGTAAACCTGCTGTCGTGCATCGCAGCTGACACCGCCATGCGCTTAATGTTTTTTAGAAGGGACTGATCCTCTGAAAATGTACCGATACAGCCCCTTAGTTTATTGTCCACATAGAGACTCACAAATGCGCCACATTTGTTTTGAAAGATTTCCGGCAGATCCCTCTTTGCATGCCTGCCTTTTTGTCCACCAAAAACTTGCTTCATGATCTCATCCTTTGCTATCTCAAGGAGCATTTTTTTATGTTTTTCGGACAAACTCATCGGTACATAATCATTGAAATATAGTCCACCACTTCAGACGACGGACTCACTTCTCCTGAGTGACCCCGGGCCAGAACCTTGATCTTGTAATCCTGATCCTTCCTCATGGAATAGTTCATAAGCGCCATAATAGGTCCGTAACCACAAACAGAGAGTCGATATTTCTTCGCAGCCTGCTCAAGCCCTGGGGCATTCCTTGCGAGTATTTCATCTACCATATATTGATCCTGCTTTTTGCCCACAGAGGGAGGGAGGAAATGCGAGAAATCACAGGAAGCCAGCACCATGATGTTTTGTCCTGTATGGATTTCTGCCTTCCGGATACTATGGGCAACCTGCAGAGCACTTTCATGGCTTTGATCACGCATGCAGACTGCCACAATATTGAAGGGATGATCCTGGAGGTAAAACTGGATAAAGGGCACAATCACCTCGGCCGAATGTTCTCCTGAATGGGCCCTTTGATCGAAATTGAGCTCCATGGCCCGGGCAAAATCCCTGTTGACCGGAACCTCTCCAATGGCATTCACCCAAACATCTGAATCCTCTATGGCCAGGGCTGAACCAATCCCGCTGTGATTGGGATGAATGATTATAAATGTGTCGGGGCGATTGTCCTGATCCTTCAACATCTTGAAAAACGGAACCGTCTGATGTCCCGAGTAAATGTGACCTGCATGGGGTAGAACAGCACCGAAAATCTGATGAATATCCATGATTTCGTGTGCATATCGCGCTTCTTCATCGATCCTTTCGATCTGGGCCAGAATTTTTGCCCTGGAGCCAGGGTAGAATCGACCCTGCACGTATGGAGCTCTTTTTTTCATTTCCCTGATTTAAAAACGCCTTTAATTTGCATCTTACACTTGCTGCAGGTGCCCTGGGCTGTAAGCCCTGTAATCCTTGTCTTATATACTTCACGCTCTATGAGAAGGGTGCCGCATGAGGGACAATAGGTTCGGGTGTCAAGCTGGGGGTTATTGCCAGGATAAACGTAATGAATCCGCTCCCGGGCTGCATCCATGAAGCTTTCCATGGTCCTGGCAGGGGTAGGGGAGCTCTTGAGTTTATACCTGGGAAAGTATTTACTCACATGCAATATGGTATCTGCTCCACAGTTAGTCTCAATCCAGGTAATCATTTCCTTCCACTCGGCAGGAGTATCATTATAATCGGGAATAATCAGGAAGGTCAGCTCCAGGTGTTTGTCTGAAGAGGCCACAGTGCTTATGGCATCCAGAACGGGTCTGAGTGTTGCAGCTGATCGCTGCTTGTAAAAATCGTTTCGAAAAGATTTCAGGTCAATGTTGAAGGCATCTATATATTTCAACAGCGCTTTAAGAGGCTCCTGCTTGATAAATCCATTGCTTACCATCACATTCACCAGGCCCTGCTCATGAATCTGCATGGCACATTCCATCATGTATTCATAATAAACCGTAGGCTCATTATAGGTATAGGCCAGTCCGATACTGTCCCGGTGAAGTACGGCCTTTTGAACCATATCAGCAGGCGCTCTTTGAGGATGCTGGGCGAACACCTCCGGATCCACCTGGGAGATTTCGCAATTCTGGCAAAAATCGCAGCTCAGGTTGCAGCCAAAACTGCCAATTGAAAGAATTGAACTGCCGGGCATAAAATGGTAGAGAGGCTTCTTCTCCACCGGATCGATGGAAACACCCGATATTGCACCATAGCCCATAGAATACAAACGCCCACCCCGGTTGGTCCGGGTGTTACATCGGCCATTTTCCCCTGGCATAAGTCGGCACATATGCGGACAAAGCTCACATTGAACCTGCCGGCTAAGGGTGTTTCTATAATAGCTTGCAGGGTGCATAGCCTAAAGTTACAACGAAAAATCGTTGAACGCCAACCATTCAAACAATTAGGACACTAAGGGGTTAATAGAAGTAGATTAATGCAGGAAAAAATGAGAAAGCTTACAATTATTATATTTGCACAGCTATTATTTACAATCAGCGCAATGGGACAGTCAGGAAAAAATCAAAAAAGAGAAATTGCCACATTGGGGGCTGGATGCTTCTGGTGTGTGGAAGCCATATTTGAAAGGGTCGAAGGGGTGAACAGGGTGGAATCCGGATACTCCGGCGGTCAACTAAAAAACCCGGGTTACAAAGAAGTTTGCTCGGGCGAGACCGGTCATGCCGAGGTAGTTCAAATTGAATTTGATCCGGAGACAATTTCTTTTGTTAAACTGCTGGAGATCTTCTTCAAAACCCATGACCCCACTACCCTGAACAGGCAGGGGGCTGATGTGGGTACTCAGTACCGTTCCGTGGTATTTTATCACAACAAGGAGCAGGAGGAAACTGCCCGAAGGCTGATCGCTGATCTGGATAAGGCAGGGATTTGGAACGATCCAATTGTAACTACCCTGGAAGCCTTCAGTGATTTTTACAGCGCAGAGCAATACCACCAGGAATACTTTGAAAATAACCCCAACCAGGGTTATTGCAGGCTCGTGATCCAACCCAAGCTTGAAAAATTTGAAAAGGTTTTTAGTGAATATCTGAAACAGGTAGAGTAAGCTCAAATATGGCTCCATTGCCAGGCTGACTCTCCACCCGAATGGTACCATGGTTCTTCTCTGCGAATTCCTTGCATATGATCAGTCCCAGACCCGACCCCGACTCTCCGCTTGTACCTGGTGAAGAGATTCCTTCATTCGGATCAAAAAGTTTCTCCTGGATCTCAGGCTGAATTCCGATTCCTTCATCACTTACCGAAACGGAACATCCATCGGTAGAAAGCTTCGAGCTGATCCATATCTTGCCACCTGGAAAGCTGAATTTCACTGCATTGATTATAAGATTACGGAAGACGGTATAGATCATGGCCCTGTCTGCAAAAACGAAACAATCTTGCTCAACATTCACCTGGCAACTCACCTTTTTATGGTCCAGATTTGCTCTAAGATCTCTTACGCACTCATCAAGGACCTCTTTTATCTTCAACTCCTCAGGCTCGTATTTGATGGCTTTCATCTGTGACCTGGCCCATACCAGCAGGTTCTCAAGCAGGTTCTGTACCCTCTGTGTACCCTGTACGATCTGTAACAGGTACTCTTTTTGGCTTTCCACTGTGAACTCATCAAAATTCTCAAGGAGCAGTTCGGAAAACCCTGTTACCGCAGCCACCGGATTTCTAAGGTCATGCGCCACCACGGAGAAGATCCGGTCCTTCGACCTGTTGAGATTCTCCATCTCTTCCCCGGACTGACTCAGTTTTTCCATGGCTGAGGATAACTGGAGGTTGCGCTCTGCCAGCATCTGATTCGTTTTCTTTTTAGTCCTCAAATTAGCGGTGATAATAATCACCAGGAAAACAATCACAATGATGAACACTGCGAATACAATATTCAGGGTTCTCTGAACCTGTGACTGGGAATGCAGCTGCTCAATTTCCCGATCCTTTATCTGCTGTTCATATAGTCCCCTGATACGAGCGATCTGTTCCGACTGGTTTTCGTTAAAGAGGTTCTTGTAAACTGTATCATACCTGAGTCGCCAATTGTAAGCCGAGGCGTAAGAGCCCAACCCTGCATGTAAACTCGAAAGCTCATCATATACCTCTAGCTCCAGGCTCCTGAATTGCATGTCTTTAGCTATTTTCAAGGAGTGGTGCAGGTAATATAAGGCAGAGTCCTGCCTGTCCAACTTTCCATAAATGGAACCCAGGTTTGTATAGATTGAGCCGATATTATACAGATCATCTGCCTTTCCTGCCAGGACCAAAGCCTTCTTAAGACTTGTAAGGGCTCTTTTATACTCCTTCATGTCTGAATAGACAAGGGCCATATTGTTGTAGAGGCTGGAAAGAATGTACTGATCAGTTTCTGTTCCGGCGGAGTATTCCGCCAGAAGGTCTATTCCTTCCTTGAAATATACGAGGGCAGAATCATAGTTTTGCCTGTCAAACAGGATCAGTCCAATATTATTCAGAGACCTGCATTGATCTGACAGCGTGCCGAGTTCCTGGTAGATTCCATAGGCAGTAAGATAATGTCTTTCAGCCTCATCAAGTTTTCCTACCTCGTGAGATACAATCCCAAGGTTATTTTCCATCTTGGCAATACCCAGGCTGTTCCCGCTTTTTTCATAGGCATTCAGACTTTGCATGTAAAAGAAGTAGGCTTCACTGAAATCACCAAGTTCATAATAAATATTACCCAGCCTCAGTGCACAGTTCCCAATCTCCTGATTTTCCCCCAGCTTTATAAATTCATCATAGGCCTTTCTGTAATAATTGAGACTCCGGTCAGTCACCATCATCTCCTAATAAATGGATCCCTTCAGTTTGAAAAGGGAGGGGAGCTTGCCTTCGGGGTCATTCTTGTTCAGGATCAATTCCGCCTGGTTGGCATAATACAGCGCGCTGTCGGGAAGGGAATCCAGCAAATGTGAAGACAATTTAATATAGGTATATGCCCGTTCACTTCCACTTAGCTGCTTGCTAACAGCCACGAGACTGTCAGATTTTGATTCCCTTGCCACCAGGGCAGCACTTAAAAGGAAAGGGAATATTAGCAGAATGATTCTCCTCATAGCAGCAGTTATAGGCTATTTCAAACAGGACTGCGACAAATATACTTATTTTGGGATGAAAACGTCCATTCGGGGACGATCAAATAACCGGAGGTACATGCAACAAAGTACTTTTACAGGAAAATATATACAATGAAATCGAATACAAAATTTTCGAAAGAGGAGGAGCTTGCCAATGCCTATTCTCACCTGATTGGAACGCTGATGGCAACGGCGGGACTGGTATTAATGATCTGGCAGTCTGCTTTGCATGGCACCGCCCTGCACATCATTACCACCTCGGTATTCGGAGCTACCATGGTCATTCTCTATTTTTCATCCACCATGACCCACATACTGCCCATGGGCCGAATCAAAGACGGCTTCTTTAATATGGACAGGATTGCCATTTATATGCTTATTGCCGGAACCTATACCCCCCTGTCATTGATTGCCATTGGTGGCGCCCTGGGATGGGTGATGTTTGGTCTGGAATGGGCTATTGCCCTTACCGGAACCTATCTCATCCTCTCCAAACCCGGTGACTATAAAACGGGAGTCAACACCTTCTACGTGGCTTCCTATGCAGTAATGGGTTGGCTGGTCCTGATCCCCATAGGCCGGGTCCTCGTTAATATCCCTGTGATGGGCCTGGTTTGGATACTTATCGGGGGTGTTTGCTATACCCTTGGGATTTTATTTTTCAAGTTCATTAAGTTCCCATATCACCACCTGGTATGGCATATTCTGGTGATCGCCGGGAGTTTAAGTCACTTTTTCGCTGTTTTTTTCTATGTAATTCCGCGTTAGAGTGGAAATGTTCTAAACTATTTGGACAATAAGAATTAAAAATATTACTTTTGTACCGTTATTAATTATCAATTTATTACAATGAAAGAAGGTAAAGTAAAATTTTTCAATGAATCTAAAGGATACGGATTCATTAAAGACGTCGAATCTGACGAAGAGTATTTTGTCCACGTTTCTGGCCTGATCGACAAGATCAAAGAAGATGACGATGTAACTTTCGAGCTTACAGAAGGACGCAAGGGATTAAATGCAGTGAGCGTCAAACTTATATAGTTGACCAAGTCATTTCGTTTTATTCTAAACCCTTTTCCGCCCTGCGGAGAAGGGTTTTTTTGTGATTCATGTTTTTCTGCTATTTTTAGGGTAAACTCTTATTGGAATGAAATATAACCGAAGAAAATTTCTGGCCAGTTCGGCCACCGTCGCTGCCGGAGCAAGTCTGGGAGTAAAAGCAGGTATCCCGGAATCATCCTATGACCTTTCAAAACCACTTGAACTTCCTTCGCTGGAAGGAAAAAAAATCCTCTACACTTATGGGGGATGGGATGGGCATGAACCTAAACAGTCAGTGGAGCTTTTTAAGCCCTGGCTTCAGAAGTTGGGAGCTGTTGTCGATGTATTTGACAATATGGATCCCTATGCTGATCCTGAATATATGAAGGATATAGACCTGGTGATCCAGATATTCACCATGTCCACCATTTCAAAAGAACAGGAGACCGGACTGCTCAATGCAGTAAAGAATGGGGTAGGGCTGGCCGGTTGGCACGGCGGATTGTGCGATTCTTTCAGAAATAATGTGGCCTACCAGTTTATGACTGGCGGCCAATGGGTAGCACACCCAGGTGGAGTGATTGATTACAGTGTTCAGATCACCGACAAGAAAGATCCTGTATGTAAGGGCTTGAAAGCTTTCAACATGCACAGCGAACAATATTACATGCATGTGGATCCAAACATGAAGGTACTGGCAACTACCAAGTTTAATGCCGAACATGCACCATGGATCGATGGCTGCACCATGCCTGTGGTCTGGAAGAAAATGTATGGCAAAGGAAGGGTTTTCTATACTTCGCTGGGGCATGTAATGAAGGATTTTGAGGTTCCGGAAGCGCTTGAAATTATGCAGCGGGGTATCAGGTGGGCCTCTGACAGTAAATATGCTCCTGCTGAACCCTGGATCAAGCCAGTCTATTAGTTTTTTTTGAAAAAACGCACAGTGAATGATGATATTGCTGGCCCGGTGTAACTACGCCGGGCCAGTTTAATTATAAATCACTCAGAGCACAAGGTAGGGTAGAGCTGTTTTCGTTCGGTATAGTTGTGTTAGTTGATTCTAAACCAAAATAGTTCTTATACATTTTGTATTTTGTGAAGAAATCAGGGAATACACTGTGACAGAAGATCAATTTAAAGAGCTGTTTGATCGCTATTTCGATCCCATCAGGAGGTATCTGTACTATCGTTCTGGCGACGGACAACTATCCACAGACCTGGCACAGGATACCTTTCTGAAAGTGTGGGAAAGGGGGAAACCACTTCACCCGGACAGAGATTACGGATTGCTATACAAGATTGCCGGAGATCTCTTTGTGAGTCATGTCAGAAGAGTCACTCTGTCCCGGGACATATTCAGTGAGCTCGAATTTCCGCTCATGGACGATGGTCCTGAAGGCGAACTTCACTACAGGGAACTGAAAGAAAACTATCAAAGCGTACTGGCCGGACTTCCAGAGAAACAAAGGACTGTTTTTATGATGAGCAGGATGGAAGAGCTTAATTACAAGGAAATTGCAGAACGTTTATCCATCAGTGTTAAGGCTGTGGAAAAGAGGATGAGTGCAGCCCTTGTACAGATGAGAAAGCAAATTAAATCCAGATGAGAAAGGATCATACATATCATAAGCTGCCTTTATCCGGGGCATCCATAGCCTGGGAGAAAAGCAAGGAGGAAATATGGACCGGTCTGAGCGAAAAAATAGCCAAGGAGGGTTCTGGGCAGAAGAGCCAGGTGCTAAAGCTTCAAGTCAGAAGGTGGCTTGCCCTGGCGGCATCTGTTAGCCTTCTCCTGGCGCTGACAGGATTTATGCGCTTCTATACCGTGAAAACCCAATCTCCGTCTGATGAAATAAGTACTGCAGTACTGCCGGACGGATCGATTGTGGAATTAAATTCAAATTCAACATTAAGCTACCAACCTTACTGGTGGCGGTTGGCCAGATCAGTAAACCTTGAAGGTGAAGCCTGGTTCGAGGTTGAAAAAGGAAGCAGGTTCAGGGTAAAATCAAGTCTTGCTCTTACCGAGGTGCTGGGTACCACCTTTAACGTCTTTGCCAGGGGAAATAGTTACAGAGTATCCTGTCACAGCGGCAGGGTCCAGGTCTCATCCCGCCAGACGAAAGAAAGAGCCATTCTTGAACCGGGCAGGAAGGCTGTATTAGGCAGTGCAGGAACACTGGAGGTTTCCCCGATGAAATACAGGGGAGATACTCCAGCCTGGTTAAATCCTATGATTATTTTTACTTCCACACCACTTCGCCTGGTATTTGAGAAAATAGAGTGTCAGTATGGCATCGAAATTGATTATTCAGGAGTGCCAGAACATATCTATTCGGGTAACTTTGCAGTGGACACTCCCCTGGAGAATGTGCTATCTTTGCTCTGTCGCCCCTTTAATCTTAGTTATGAGCTCACCACCGGGAAAAAATATATCATTCTACCAGCGCCGGCTGAATAAGAGCTTATATCTGATTTTCATATTATTCTTCTTTTGTGGACTTTCTCTTTCCGGACAGGAAGTAAGGGTGGATGCCGACCAGGAAGCCCTGAACCATGTATTAATGAAATTGGCCAGGGAAGAGAATATTCAACTCTCATTTGACGATGCACTCCTTGCAAAGTATCCAATCTCGCTGCACAGGAATTTTCAAAACGGACAGGAAGCTATTGATTATTTGCTCAAAGATCTGCCCCTAAAATGCGCAATAGAAGGAAAAGTGTTGATTATATACCGGGATGCAGAAAGCATAGAAGCTCCTGTTTACAGGCTTACCGGCTGTGTAGTCGACCAACTCTCGCGCGAACCCTTACCCTATTCCAATCTACTGATTAATGGTGTTGGGCTGGTGGCCGATCAAGGGGGGAATTTCTCCTGGTCAAGCTCGACGGATTCGCTTTTTACCCTGCAATCATCATACCTGGGTTATTTCATCCTGGATACCGTTCTTCTATCGGGTTCCAGGCATAGGGTAGGACTTTTGCCCTCGTATATAGGATTGGAGGAGGTCTTGATTGAAGGCCATCAGGTTGAACGCTCTGGGCAGTCTGGTGCGGAAGCCGGGGAAATCAGGCTAAACCATAAAATTGCATACAGGCTTCCCGGAAATGGAGATAATGCCGTATTCAATTTCCTGAGGCTCCAGCCTGGGATCCTGGCAGCAGGAGAACAATCCAGCGAAATGATTATTTGGGGAAGCTATTCGGGGCATAGCCAGCTGCTTTTTGACGGCTTTACTGTATTCGGCTTAAAAAACTTCAATGACAATATCAGCTTTGTGAATCCCTATATGAGCAAGGATATTAAAGTGATGAAGGGTGGGTTTGGAGCCGATTATGGTGATAGAGTGGGTGGCATTGTGGAGATTACAGGTGTTCAGGGAAATACTCAGGATCCGTCCATCAACTTGAATATTAATAACATGACTGTGAATGGAATGGCAAGTGTACCTGTCAGGAAACGTGCTTCCCTGACTTTTGCCTATCGCCACACTTATTACAATCTGGCCGACTCGGATGATATAGGCATCGTTTTAAGGGGACAAACTGCTCCCCAGCAGGCAGATATTTCGATCTTCCCCGATTACCAGTTCCGCGATTTCAATATCAAATATGCCGGTTCCACTGAGACGGGCGACCGTTATTTCCTGAGTCTGTATGACGGAAGGGATCACTATGCTTATGAAATTGACCAGGAACGGGACCAGGTGCTTATAAACCAGGAAGCACGTGAGGAAAACCGACAACTTGGGGCTTCCCTTTTCTATGGTAAAGTATGGAAGAACGGCAATACAAGTCAGTTAAATCTCAGTACATCTGGTCTTTACAATGATCAGTATGAGAAATTGGAAATTAGCAGTATGCTGGATGGCTCATCCATTGATGGCGATGAAGTTGCGTTTTCAAACTCTATTTTTGAAACCAGCCTGAAGAATACAAATACACTTTTTATTTCAGACAGGCATAAAGGGATTGGGGGATTCAATTACACTCACAATTATCTGCTTTTCCAGGCAGACTCGGCCAGTGATTTCAGTTCCTATTCTGAGTCGAATACCCATCGGCTTACGGCCTTTGCCCAGGATGAATGGAGAATATTCGACGGCCTCATTCTTACACCAGGGATAAGAATTGATTACCCTTTAAGCCTGGGGAAAGTCTATATGCAACCAAGGCTTAAAGCATCGGCAGAGCTTTCCCCTGCCTTGCGAGTGAATGCAGCATGGGGATTATACAGGCAATTTATCTCCGAGACTTCCCTGGTCGATGATCTGGGTAATTACCGCTATTTTTGGGCCCTCTGCGACAATATGGAAGTACCGGTATTAAAGTCCACCCACTTTGTGGGGGGAATCAGCTTCAGGCGGGATGGCCTGGGAATCGTATTGGAGGGGTTTTTTAAGACTACAACCGGGATTTCCAGATATATCGATAATCCCAGGCAAAACCTCAATGGAAGCTTCCAGGGAATGGCACGTGTGTACGGGACA
>CAZRPW010000032.1:36697-37761 GCA_964601975.1 uncultured Bacteroides sp. | reverse complement strand
GTCCAATGGTATCATCCTCTTTTTCTGCATAAAGAATCAGCTGATGTTCCTTGTAATCGATTTTGATATCCTTCTCTTTCATCTATGCAGATTTACTGATGGAATAATAAGATATGCCCAATGTGACTATAAAAAAGGAGAGGAGCAGAGAAAAGTGGTGAAGAACCATTCCCAGGCCCGCATCCCTGGCAAAGATATTGAAATATGCATCCGATCCCCATCGCATGGGCGAGATGAAGCTGATTTTGCTTATAAGCTCGGGCATCATGTAATTTGGGACAAAGATTCCTCCCAGAATGGCAAGGATCACCACCAGAACCGATCCGATGGGTGCTGCCTGCATAAAAGTGGAAGACAATGAACCAATCAGAAGCCCGAAGCCCACGGCTGCCAGTCCCGATGCAATGGTGATGCTCATGAGCGCTCCCAGGTGCACATCCAGTGAAAGGGGAGGAAGATCACAGATTTGAGGGATCAGGAATCTGCCGATGGCTACCATCAGGCAAAACTGCAGCAGACAAACCCCCAGGTAAACTGTAATTTTTCCAAGGAGCATGGTAATCCAGTTCACCGGCAGGGTCATGATCCGGTCCCTTGTCCCCTGCTGTTTTTCGTGCAGAATGCTTCCTGCCAGGGGGATCACGATGAAAAACATAGCAAAAAGAATGAAGGCCGGAACGTTGTTATTTACGATGTTATATTCAAGAAGAAATTCACTTCCACCGGCAATCCCCTCTTCGATGCTCACCAGGTTCTGGTCAAACTGCATGCTGATGTCGGTCTCAAGGGCTTCCTGCATGGCATCGAGGTAGAGATCAATGGCAGCTGATTCGATGATCCGCTCCAGGGAGTAGCCCATGATGTCTTTATAAAGCTTCATCATGGCCGGATCGTACAGCAGGCGGATCCCCGTGAGTTTATTGATGCCGGCAGAATCCATTTCGGCCATATCATTGGCCATATCATTGGCCATATCATTAGCCATATCATTAGCCATATCATTGGCCATATCATTAGCGACATCATAGACCTCATCATAGGCCTCATCATTGATCTCATCATAG
>CAZRPW010000032.1:34369-36597 GCA_964601975.1 uncultured Bacteroides sp. | reverse complement strand
CTCATCATAGGCCCGATCCCAGGCTAGGTCCTCCAGCGCTTCAGTGGAGCCCTCGGGAATCACCACCAGTACCCTGTATTTGCCTTCATAGACTAGTTTTTCAGCCTCCCGGAGGGACTCTGAAAGCTCCAGGTCAATTTTTGATTCCCTGGTCAGCGCTCCTTCAATGCTGTTCCCAAGGGTAGATTGATCCAGGTTAACCAAAAGAACCTTTGAGGAGCTGTCGATGCCAGTCATCACCTTTTCCTGGGTGAGGGTGATCAAAATCAACATCAGGGCTGGCATCAGGAACAGGAGTCCCAGTCCGGGCAGGTCCCGAACCACCTGGAGATATTCTTTCTTTACTATGGCAAAGTATTTTCCCATCTCTTAGTCCCTCAAATCCCTTCCTGTCAGCTTTAAAAAAAGCTCCCCCAGGTCCCGGCATTCCGGTTCCAGGGCGATCAGTTCGTCCGGCTTCCCTTTTTTAAGGATGCTTCCGTGATCGATGATTCCCACCCTGTTACACATGATCTCAGCTTCTTTCATATAATGGGTGGTATAGATCAGAGTGGCGCCCGCCCTGTTTAATTCCGTAAGGAAATCGAAGATCATGGATCGCAGCTGGGGATCCACACCCAGGGTGGGTTCGTCAAGGAGGATCAGTTCGGGCTGGTGGATCACACCAGCGATCAGGTTGACGCGCCTTTTGATGCCTCCGGAGCATTTTGAAACAGGTTTATTCCGATGTTCATCCAGGTTAAAGAGCCGGATGTATGAACTTGATTTTTCCCGTAGGATCTTTCCCGGTATTCCATGCAGGGTCCCAAAAAAATGGATGTTCTCCTCCACGGTGAGTGTGGGGTAAAGGGCGATTTCCTGGGGGATCAGCCCGATCCTGCTTTTTCGTTTCCCCTTGTTGCTGTTCAGCTTTTCCCCAAAGAGCTCCACTTTCCCTGATGAGGCGGAAAGGATGCCACAGAGAATGGATATTAATGTGGATTTCCCTGCTGCATTGGGTCCCAGCAGTCCAAAAAATTCCCCGGCTTTGATTTCCAGGTTGACTCCCTTCAAGGCCTCCTCCCGGGATCCCTTATAAGACTTCTTCAGCTGATCAATATAAATGATGTTTTCCACCAAAGGCGAATTTAGCTAAAAACCCTTAGTTTTACCCTGATGAAAAATAGAAACGATCCGGAAATGCCCTCCTATCCTCCACTCTACCTGGTGAGGCTTACCGACAGGATGCGACAGTTTTTCCTGCGAATGAACCGGCGTTTTACCCATCCAAATGTGGTTATGTGGGAGATGGTTCATAACATGTGGCTGGCAGCTGGAATCAGCGTAGTGGCGGAGTTGGGGATTGCCGATCTGTTGAAGAATGGTCCTGTAGGCATAGATGATCTGGCTGCAAAGACCGGTACCCATTCCGATGCGCTCTATCGTGTGATGCGGATGCTGGCCTCCCAGGGTATTTTCAGGGAGTTGAAGGGCAGACGGTTTAAAAGCACTTCCCTGGCCCGGCCCCTGGAGGAGGATCAGATCCGGTATTTGATCCTTGTGCATCTGAACAGGAATCAATTTGCCATGTTCGGTGAGTTGATGAAGAGCGTCAGGACGGGCGATACGGTTTCGGGCAATCGTTCGGGCAGCGCCCTTTTTGACCATATCGGTGATGAGGAAAAAAGAAATGAGTGGTTTAACAGGGCGATGAGCAGCGCTTCAAAGATGCAGGTGCCGGCACTGCTTTCAGCTTTCCCATATAAAAAATACCCTAAAATCATTGATGTTGGCGGAGGAGAGGGGCTTTTCCTGGCTGCTGTTTTGGGACAGGCTGCCCAAAGCCGTGGTGTGGTCTTTGATCTTCCCAATGTGCTTGAAACCTCCGGGGATGTTATTGTGGATCACTTCTTAGAGGGCCGAATGGAAATACAGGCAGGTGATTTCTTTGAAAGCGTACCGGCCGGTGGGGATCTTTATATGCTCAAGAGTGTGCTGCATGACTGGGATGACGCTTCCGCTGTAAAGATTCTTCAGAATGTGCACCGGGTGATGGAAAAGCATTCACGGCTGCTGATTATTGAGGCCGTTCTGGATGAGGAGAACCAAAGCTCCTTTGGTAAAATGACCGATATCCTGATGATGGCTGCGGTCGGGGGACAGGAACGAACCCGCAAGCAATGGGAAGTGCTGTTGCAAAGCGCTGGCTTTAGCATTCGAAAAATTCACTCCACTATCACCCCCCACAG
>CAZRPW010000032.1:0-34269 GCA_964601975.1 uncultured Bacteroides sp. | reverse complement strand
TGCAAAGCGCTGGCTTTAGCATTCGAAAAATTCACTCCACTATCACCCCCCACAGTCTCATCGAGGTGGAAAAGGTTTAATCGAGGTGGAAAAGGCTTTATCGAGGAGGAAAAGGCTTTATCCGTTTTTAATTGTATTAATGCCTGGTATATTGATCAAGGACATTCTGCTTAATAAGATCAGGATCCACATTGATTTTCAATCCAAATTTACTCCTTTTTTTTCCCTGGTCGGGTGCCGATGGATCCAGTAAAGAGATGCTGGGTCCTATCTCATCCATCATTCTGTCATGGTCCTTTGTCCATTCCATACTCAATAGATCGGTGAGGAAAAGGAATCTCTTTTTTGCAGATTTATTTATATTTCTTGCGAAATAATTAAATAGCTTATGATGTTCGGTAAGCTCTTTAGCATGATACAGGGCATACCCAAGCTCAATGATCCCACTACCAGTCTCATTGGTCCCACCAACAAGTTGAGGTTTTGTAGCTATATCAACGAGGGTCTTTTCCAGATCACTCACCATTGCTTTTTCAAGTTGGTTTATCCAGACGCTATCAAAACCGAAAAAACGAGATTCATCATGCTGGATGAAGTGAATAGTCATTCCCCTAAAGTCCCTTATGGCTGGCTTTACCTGCTTTTGGGTGACCACATATTCTTTAATTTCCGATTCTTTCCCCTTTGATTCTTTGTCCTCCGATTGGCGTGATAGCCCATAGATTTTTAAGGCTGAAGCATATCCTATATAATAGTCCTTATTCTGCATGAAGTATTTAGCTACCTGGTGACTGTTAGGCATATAGGTTTCCGGATCAGCATTTAATGGGATGATATGGTAATTATTCCGAGATATCTTGCAAAGCATTCCCTTATCAACCATATCTGCAAGTATCTTGGTCAGATGAGCAGGGTGCTTCTCCTGAAACACCCTCACCACATCCTGAAATCTAAATCCAAGCATATTTCGGCTTGAAAAATGTTTAATAATGCTCCAGCTTATTTGACTACTCATAGTAAATAGATATAAAATATCTTGTTATAATCAAATATAGCTTATTACGGATAAAAAATATCTATCAGTGAATATATATTATCGTAATACTACTGCTATTTGCTTATAAGTGGATAATAGATAACTAATCACCGGATAATTTTCGTCCTATGTGTCGATAATTGCCTTGATTGTACCCATTACACCCCACCATCACCCCCCACAGTCTCATCGAGGTGGAAAAGACTTAATCGAAGTGGTTAAGGTTTAAAATTTCTATATTAGCCCCTGCTAACTAAGATCTCGTGATATGTGGAAGACTGTTCTGGCCCTTCTGGTGACCATTGTGGTAATACCTTTTGTTGCTTTCAGGTTTGATGATCCTTTATCTGCCCTGCAATCGGGCACGCTTATGAAGCTTGTAATCATTTATCTTGTGGCTGCCGTACTCTGTTTTATTGTGAGCACACTCAGCAAGAATTATAGTCAGGTCGATAAACTCTGGAGTACCATTCCATTGGCCTATGTATGGTTGGTTGCGTGGGAATCCGGATTTGAACCCAGGATTTTGCTCATGGCTGTTCTGGTATCGGCATGGGGCCTCAGGCTGACTTATAATTTCTCAAGAAGAGGGGGTTACTCCATAAGGTTCTGGACCGGCGAAGAAGATTACCGCTGGGCTGTATTGAGAGCAAAGCCGGAATTTGCTGCGAAATGGAAATGGGTGGTTTTTAATTTCCTGTTTATTTCATTGTACCAGATGGGCCTGATTTTACTGATGACCTTACCAGCCGTCAGAAGTATGGGAGGGGGACCGCTGACCATTGTCGATTGGGTGCTTGCAGGCATAATGCTTGGATTTATAATCATCGAAACCCTGGCCGATCAGCAGCAATGGGATTACCATAAACAAAAACGTGCGTTCAGGGAGAAGGGTGGAGCAATGCCGGAAGCATATGCAAAGGGTTTTGTACATACCGGTCTCTGGGGCCTGGTTCGTCATCCAAATTATGCATCAGAACAGGCCATCTGGATTGTTTTCTATTTTTTCTCAGTGGCTGCTACGGGACAGTGGATGAACTGGTCGGTGATGGGTGCCATTTTACTGGTTCTGCTTTTTTGGGGAAGCAGCAATTTCAGCGAAACCATCTCCATGAACAAATATCCCGCTTACGAAGATTATAAAAAGCGAGTGTCCAGGTTTATTCCTTTTACCTAGCTGAATTTTAATTCTACCTTTCTCTTCAAATAACAATTTCCCGTAAATATATTCCTTATTTTTATTCACATGGAGCAAGGAGAAGATCATTATAAAATCATTTTGGCTGCTGCCATTGCTGCCATTGGCGGCATACTTTTGGGTCGCTACATCTGGGGTGTGCATGGAGCAAAAAGGACCCTTTCCTCACATGTGGCCACCTTGAGCAGGGTCCTTGAGCAGATTGAAAACATTGATACCGAAGAGGCGGGGAACCTGAAAGGCAGAATCGAAAACATATTAAAAACCCTTGAAACCAGCCATGGCAAAACTGAAGAAAAACCTCAATAACATCACCGACGATACCAAGGTCCTGGTTGAGGATTATTTGCGGCTGTTTTCCGGAAAGTTTTCGGAAAAGCTGGCCCTCTTCCTGGGGATCCTGGCGTCGGTATTTGTGCTCTTTATCCTTATTATTGTCCTGGTCATATTTTCTTCCTTCGCCCTGGCTGGATATTTAAACAAAGTTCTGCCCGGCGAGTACTGGGGCTATGGGATTGTTTCCGGCATCTACTTGCTGACGATTGTGTTTTTCATTGTCAGGATCTTCAGAACCAAAACGCCCCTGTTCTCCAATCTTTTTGTAAAACTGATTGTTACAGTGATGAATATTGACCTGGATCAGTCGGGAAGCATCAAGGGTCTTAAGAAGGAACATGAACGGGTTCAGCATAAGATTGAAGCAGATAAGACAAAGATTGAAGCAGATTTTCAGATTCTAAAGCATGGACTCATTGGAAATCTCCTGAAGGAATTCCTGGGGGTGTTTATGCCCAAAAACAGGACCCCGGAAGCCAAGGCTGCAAATAAGGAGGCCCCAGAAAAAGAGGACGGACCCAAGAAAGAGAAAGGCCCTAAGAAAGATGACGAACCTAAGAAAGCTGATAAGCCTAAGAAAGCTGACGAACCTATGAAAGAGGATGGGCCTAAGAAAAAGGGCGACTCTGAAAAAGAAGAAGATCCTACCTGAAATCAAGGTTGAAGGATAGAATAAAGCTTCTTCCAGGGGCATGGATCGGAATCGCCGTAGCCCCCCTTGCCGATCTGTTCAGGTGTTCATAGTAGTTTGCATTTAGCAGGTTTTCTACTCCGGCTGTAAAAACGATCGTTTGCCTTATGCGAAAGGACAGGCCAAGATCAATTATAGAAAAAGAGGGTGTAAGGGTCTCCCCGAATTCGTCCGAAATCCTTGCTTGCTCCATCACATGCCTGAAGCTTAAATAGGGAGATAGTCGGTTTGCCAGGTAGTTTCCCGACAGGTGGTATCGCAAATCAAGGGGTGGGATTTCCGGCAGGGGTGCATCATTTACAAGATCCTGGGCATAGGTAAAGGCCACGGCGAGCTGGTGCTGTAGTCCGGCAAAAAGGAATTGACTCCATGAAGCCTCAAAACCCGTCTTAAAAGCTTTGTCGATGTTCACATACCTTCTTACACCCGGACTATCGGGCAGCTTCGGATTGAGAGAGCTGTCGATGGAGGAGGAGATAAAGTCCTGCATGTAAGCGGCAAAAATGTCAAGTTGCAATACCGTCTGATTCGATTCCCAACGGAAGTTCAGGTCTGCCTGGTTGTTCACTTCCGGATCAAGCATGGGGTTTCCGATCATCTCGTATGGATCCTGTCCCACCGGAAAATAGTTGATGAAGCGTTCTGTTAAACTTCCGCTTCGCTGTGTCCTGCCAAGCCAGAGGCCTGTGGAGAATTGTTCTGTGATTTTTTTGCTTCCGCCCAAACTTAAACCCGGGTTGATATGGAAGGCAGAGCTTTCGGGGTAGAGCGCTGAGTATGCCGGATCGGGATCATTGATATCGGATGCATTTACCTCCATTCGTCCCGAAACCACCCATTTGATGCCTCCGGCCCTGAGATGATATTCGGCAAAGATACCCGACCGGAGAATTTGGCCGTCCTGCCATACATTGTCGCTGACCGTGCTTCCCACATTGGGCCCCATTAAGAATTCGCGTTCCCGGTGGCCTTCTGCACTTTCAATCCTGAAATCCAGTCCGGTATAGAGTCGTGCCCGCTTAAAAACAAAGCTTCCTTCTGTGCGTCCTCCATAGTTCTGTGTAAGGGCCAGGGTTTCGGCATTGACCTTCCTTGGATCCAGGGGTTTATCAAAGTTGTCCATCAGGTGGTTCACCAGGGAGCCATAGAGAGAGCTTTTCCATAAGGCCAGGTTCCTGCTCCGGAAGGAGACTTCATGATTCAGGTTTATTAGCCAGGTATCATCTTCCCGTAAGTCCATTGGAAGGGCTGCAAAATCTACATCTCGTGCCATATTCCGGGTGGCTGACAGTCTGAGCGTTTGGTTTTCAGAGAGTTTTATCCCCAGGTTGCCTCCAAAACTGGTTCGGAGGAAGTCTGCCTGGACCCTGTTTCTGTCTCCCGATCTGTAATCATCGCCTTCCGACCAGGCAAGAAATATCCCAAGCTCACTCCATTTGTTACGTACTCCCACCATTCCTTCACTTCGGATAATGTTACCATTGCTTTCGTAACTTCCCGATAAACGGCCATTGACCCTGTCCGTTTCTGAAAAACGGGAGGGGATGGGTATGAAATTGATGGTTCCTCCAAAGGAACAGCCATAGCGCAATGCATGGGGGCCTTTTAAGACTTCAATTCTTTGAATCATGTTGGGAGCCATCTGCGAGGTGGGTGGGTCCATCCGGTTAGGGCATGCAGCAGAGGCGGTTTGTGCACCATTCATCACCACATTGAGTTGATCGTATTTGAACCCCCTGAGCACCGGGTCAAATCCATAGGATCCTCCCTTACGAATGGCAGCAATGCCGTTGATGTGGGTGAGTAGTGCCCCGCCATCATGGGCCAGCTGATCCAGGTAATTCAACTTCAGCGCCTGTACCTCACCAGCCCTGGGGTGCAGGGCTACGATGGTAGCCGGGTAAAGGGCGATTGTGTCAGATATGCTTTCCTGTCCGGCAGGCAATTCCTGTCCTGCCAGGCTGTAATAACACAAAGCGGGAAGCAGTAAAATAATGCTTGCGAGGGTTCTTTTCATTGTTTAAGGCAGAATTCAAAGCAAATTACTCATTTTTAGTTAAATTAGTATGCAATAAATACCTGTTTACTAATAGTAAAACCATGGCCCCGATATGCTCAACCGGATCATTAATCTGAGTATTAAAAATAAGCTGATCACCATTTTGCTCACCCTGTTCATTGCCGGCTTCGGGGTATTTGCAATCCTGAAGATCCCCCTTGGAGCAGTTCCTGATATCACCAATAACCAGGTGCAGGTCATCACTACCTCCACCAGCCTGTCCACCCAGGATGTGGAACAGTTCATCACCTACCCGGTGGAGCTTGAAATGTCGAACCTTCCCGGTGTGACTGAAATTCGGTCCATTTCCAAATTCGGACTGTCGGTGGTGACCATCGTTTTTGAGGACAAGCTGGGAACCTACCTGCCCAGGCAATTGATCGCTGAAAAAATCAAGGCGGCTTCGGCGAATATTCCCGAGGGCTTCGGGACACCCGAGATGGGTCCCATTACCACCGGGCTGGGTGAGATCTACCAGTATGTACTGGATACCAGGCCGGGGTATGAAGATAAATATTCCATAATGGAACTGCGTACCATCCAGGACTGGGTTGTAAAAAGGCAGCTGTCGGGGATTCCCGGTGTGGTGGAGGTGAATACCTGGGGAGGTTTCCTGAAGCAGTATGAAGTGGCTATCAATCCCGAAAGGCTTCGTGGAATGGACCTTACGCTGCCTGAGGTTTTTGAAGCCATTGAACAGAACAACGGTGTGGCTGGCGGGGCCTACATCGAAAAGCAGAACCAGAGCTATTTCATCCGCGGCGACGGACTGGTTACTTCCCTGGAGGACCTGGAGAATGTGGTGGTATCCAATACTAACGGGGTTCCCATATTGGTAAAGGATATTGCAGAGGTACGCTTTGGTAGTGCCAACCGCTTTGGCGCCATCACCGCCAACGGTGAAGGGGAAAAGGTGCTGGGTCAGATTATGATGCTCAAAGATGCCAATTCCAACCAGGTAATCGACGCGGTGAAGGAGCGTGTGGCCGAGGTGCAGAAATCCCTTCCGGAAGGGGTTTATATTAACCCGATCCTGGAGCGAAGTGAACTTATAGGGAAAACCTCCTTTACAGTTTTTGAAAACCTGCTCTTTGGTTGTTTGATTGTCTTCTTCATTGTGGTGCTCCTGCTGGGAAACCTGCGTTCGGGACTTGTAATAGCTTCGATGATTCCTCTCTCCCTGCTTTTCACCATTTCGATGATGTACCTCTTCGGTATTGATGCCAACCTGATGAGCCTTGGGGCTCTAGACTTCGGGATTATAATTGACGGGGCAGTAATCATAGTTGAGTTCATTGCCATTCATCTAACCATGAATAAGGGTGAGCTGAAGGGTAAAAAAGGAGAGGAGCGGCAGACCATCATGGACCGGATTACCTTTGATGGGGCCTCAAAAATGATGAATTCTGCCATTTTTGGACAGGTGATTATTCTGATTGTTTTCATCCCGGTACTTTCCCTGAGCGGGGTGGAAGGAAAAATGTTTCGTCCCATGGCGCTTTCGTTCAGCTTTGCCCTGCTGGGCGCCATGTTTTTCGGGCTAACCTGGCTGCCGGTTGCATCCTCGCTGTTCCTTCGTCCCGAAAAGGAAAAGCAATTTGCCCTTACCCGGTTTATAATGAAACTGTTTTACCGGTCCTACGACCCGGTGATCCGTTGGTCTTACGATCATAAAGGGGTGATTTTCGGCCTGGCCCTGGCCTCGTTGGTGGTTACCGGGGTGATCTTCTCAAATATGGGAGGAGAATTTGTTCCCACCCTGGATGAGGGCGATTTCGTCATCCAGCCTGTGCTGAAAACCGGGACCTCCCTGTCTAAAACGGTCGAGCTGACCACCCGTATGGAGAATATCCTGATTGACCAGTTTCCCGAGGTGGACCAGATTGTTTGCCGTATCGGTGCCGCAGAGGTTCCCACCGACCCCATGTCCATGGAGGAGATTGATATGATTATCAAGCTGAACCCAAAGGAAACCTGGGTTTCGGCCGAAAGCAAGGAGGAGCTGGCCAACCGCTTCAAGGAGGCCCTGACTGTAATTCCGGGGATTGATTATGAATTTACCCAGCCCATCGAGATGCGCTTCAACGAGTTGATTACAGGTGTTCGGGCCGACCTTGCCATTAAGATCTTCGGAGATGACCTCGATATCCTGGCCCAAAAGGCCAGCGAGGTAAAGCGACTGGTATCGGATGTACCCGGCGCTGCAGATGTGATCCTTGAGAAGACGGCCGGACTGCCCCAGATGAGTGTTAAGTATAAACGGCATAAGCTTGCCTATTATGGTTTGTCCATCCAGACACTGAATAACTACCTGACGATGGCCTTTGGAGGTGCAACTGCCGGAGTAGTATTTGAAGGGGAAAAACGCTTTGACCTGGTGGTGCGCCTGGAGCCAGGTTACCGTGTTGATATTGAAAACATCCGGAACCTGCCAGTTGCATTGTCCAATGGGAAACAGGTTCCGATGTCGGAAATGGCGGATATTGAGTACTCCACCGGGCCTGCTAAAATCTCACGGGACGATACCCACCGGAGGGTGGTGGTGAGTGTCAATGTTCGGAACCGGGACCTGGAATCGGTGGTGACCGATATTGAAGCCATTCTGAGCAGGGACCTGGAGCTTCCGGCCGGTTACTATATCGATTACGGGGGTCAGTTCGAAAACCTCCGGAATGCCACCCAACGTTTAAAGCTGGCGGTCCCCATTGCCCTGCTGCTTATATTTATTTTCCTGCATTTTGCTTTCAGCTCCATCAAAGAAGCAGCATTGATTTTCACAGCAGTCCCACTCTCCATAGTGGGCGGAGTGTTCTTTCTCTGGATCAGGGGTATGCCCTTCAGTATTTCGGCCGGGATCGGTTTCATCGCCCTGTTTGGTGTGGCGGTATTGAATGGTATTGTGCTGCTTGACCATTTAAAGGAATTGAAGAAACAGGGCGTTAGCGACATGAGAGAAAGGGTTCTGACGGGTACCCATGATCGCCTTCGCCCGGTTCTGCTCACTGCCGGGGCGGCAGCGCTGGGCTTTCTGCCCATGGCTATTTCTCATTCGGCCGGAGCCGAGGTACAGCGTCCGCTGGCCACTGTTGTAATCGGCGGACTGGTTACTTCAACCCTGCTTACCATGCTGGCGCTACCCCTCCTGTATGCCGTGGTGGATGACATCAAGGGGATCAGGTTATGGCCACCGGGTTTTAAGAGAAACAAGAGACTTCCCCTGCTTTTAATGCTGCTGATCCCCTCGATGGCGATTGCCCAGCCAGTTGCCCAAAAGGGAGGTGAAGCGATGGAGATGACAATCGCAGATGTGCTAAGCATCGCCTATGAAAACAACAGTGAACTGGAAGCCTTTCGCCTGAAGGCGGAAGAGAGCAGGGCACTCATTAAAACCGCTTACAACATTGATAAAACTTCCATTTACTACAACTATGACGAGAATAATATCGCAGCAAATGATTATCCCATAGGCGTTTTTGGTGGTGAACAACGCTTTGATTTCCCTTCGGTTTACTTTGCGCAGAAAAGGGCAAATACCTATGCTTATGAGATGTCTGTGAATGAATTTGAAGGGAAGAAGAAGGCGCTTACCCGGGAAGTATGTTTGGCTTATTACACGGTGATTTTTAATCAGAACCGTCACAGGATCTATGACCAGATCGATAGCCTTTACCTGGAGGTTTCCGGGGCTGCCAAATCGAGTTATGAGAAAGGGGCGCTCAGCTACCTGGAGATGCTCAATGCACAATCGAGGTATCATGAGGTCCACCTTGTGATGATGCAGATACAGCATGATATTGATATCGCTTATGAGAAGCTGGCTACCCTGATGCATTACGATAGCGCATTCAGTGTTCCCCCGGCAAAGCTGGAGATGCTTATTGTAAAAAGCGACAGTGTAGCGTTCGACCCGGGTTACATTTACTGGCAAAATGCCGGATTAATGCAAGGGGAAGAAATGAAGGCAGAAAAAAATAAGCTGCTTCCCGATCTTACCCTGGGCTATTTTAATGGATCCAATGCTTATGCCGGCGCCAGGAATTACCAGGGATTTGAAGTGGGACTGGGGCTTCCCCTGTTTTTTGGAGAACAGCGGGCAAAAGTGAAGGCCGGGAAATTTGCCATGGAGGCAACAAGTGCGCTTCAGGATCATTATTTCCGTCAGTACAACAACAGGGCCAGTGAGCTGAAAGCGGGGCTGGAAAAGTATATGGAAGCCATTGAGCAATATGAGCATGCAGGGAAGCATCTTGCAGCCGAATTGCTTCGCTCATCGCAGCTGAGCTATGCGGCGGGCGAAATTGATTTTTTCCGCTTTGCCCAGAGTATCGACCGGGCTGTGGAAATTCAGATAGAACACCTGGGAAACCTTTATAAATATAACGGGCTGGTACTTGAGATCAATTACCTGACACTGGAGAATTAAAACAAGGAGCATGAAGAATTTTATACTTATAATTACAATGCCGGTTCTCATGTGCATGTATTCATGTCACGGGGGTGAGACACCTGCAGGGGAAGAATCGGAAAGTCAAGCTGTTCAAAGTGGGGATATTATCCTCACACCGGAGCAGTTTAATTCCTCAGGCATGAAGGTGGGACCACCCTTTGCTATGATGTTCAGCAATGAGATCAGTGCAAACGGAATCCTTACTTCCTCCCTTTCGGGCAGGGCCAAAATCAATACGCTGATACCGGGCAGGGTCAAAAGTATCAAGCACAGCGTGGGTGCACAGGTGAACCAGGGAGATGCACTTTTTCAACTTGAGAGCAACGAGATTATCCAGATTCAGCAGGAGTATGCAGAGGTGGTACAGCAGCTGGAATTATTAAAGGCCGATTATGAAAGGCAGAAATCTCTTTCGGATGAAAATATAGTTGCACAGAAAGAATTCCAGAAGACAGAGAGTACCTACAGAACCATGCTTGCAAGCGCTCAGGGACTGAAGGCCCGCTTAAGAATGATTAACCTGGATCCTGCGAGTGTTGAGGATGGAAACATAGTTTCTGTGCTGACAGTCAGGGCCCCCATCCGGGGTGTAGTTACACGGCAGGATCTGGTACTGGGTCAGTTTATTGAGCCCCAGGTGACGGTGATGGAGCTGGTCGATACCCGGAAACTTCAGCTGACCCTCAGGGTATTCGAGAAAGACCTGTCGGGCCTTGTCGTGGGACAGGCCGTGAAGTTTCATACATCTGACCGGCCCGGGAAGGTCTTTGAAGCCACCCTGAGCCACGTTGGAAAATCAATTGATCCGGACACTAAAACCGTACAGTGTATTGCACAGGTACAAGATGCGGATCGGGGGGGGTTCGTGAATAACCTTTACGTAGAAACCAGGATTATTACCTGTCAGCGTGAGGCCCTGGCCATTCCCGAAAGTGCCTTAATCAGGGAAGCTGACCGGGATTTTGCATGGATCAGGGTGGGTGAAAACCAGGAGGGAATGACCTTCAGGAAAGTCCCTGTTCAGACCGGAGCTACCAGTGGAGGTTATACCGAAATCCTTGAGGAAGGCCTTACAGAGGTACTGCTGGAGGGAGCCTACAGTATGTTATCGGAAGATTAATTTTAAAGGAGTTTGGTCTTGGATATTATTTAAAGCCGGATGCTCACACGGGTTCCCTTTCCCGGAGTTGAGACCAGTTCAATCTTACCTTCGTGAAGCTGGATAATCTGTTTGCAAAGACTCAGACCGATTCCCGAACCCTTATCCTTGGTTGTAAAAAAAGGAACAAATACCTGGTCCAGTTTATCCGGGGCTATGCCCGGTCCATTATCCCACACCGAGAGGCAGATTTGCTGATTGGCCTCCCTGTGACAGCTTAGCTCAATTTCTGGGTCAGGCATGTGACCCACGGCATCAACCGCATTTTTTACAAGGTTGATCATCACCTGTTCCAGCATCTGCCGGTCGGCTACCAGTTCGAGTTTACATTCAGAAGGGAGGATCAGGCGGATGGACTGCTGTTTCAGTTCCTCCCGGAATAGTTGTTCAACTTTTTCAATAAGGACGGCAGCCGGAAAGCGTTCAGGTTTTACGGGGGGAAGTCCGGTTAGTTTTTTATAACGCTCGATGAAACTGACAAGCCCGTTCGAACGTTCCTCGATAATGGCTGTACTGCGAAGCGTTTCACGCAGTACTTCTTCTGAAAGTTGACCGGCCTGTTCCACACTTAAGCTTTTTCCCAGTTTTCTCTGTATGGCCCCGGCCAGGGTAATGATGGGGGTCATGGAATTCATGATCTCATGGTTGATTACCCTTATAAGTTTTTTCCAGGAGCGTATCTCCTGCTCTTCCATCTGGCTGCTGATATCGTTCAGGGCGATGATCTGCAGGGTTTCGGTTTTAAGCTTAATAACCGAACGCTGGATGCTCAGATGTTTCGGCTTTTCTTCCAGCAATTGATCCAGGTTCTCTTTGCCCAGGAACCCCCTGGCTGCACGGTTCATCGTTCTTATTTGTCCCGATTCGTCAAGTGTAATGATCCCTGTTGAAACGTTATCAAGGATGGCCTCCAGGTAATGGGCCTGTACTTCCAGATCCAAACGGCTTTCCTTGAGATCGCGGATCAGCCTTTCCAGGCTCTCGTTCAGCCCCCTGAAGTTCCTGTCGGTATATTTCACTGTATAGCTCAGGGATGGATCCCTTTCCTGCATGTAGACCAGGAAATTTGCCAGGATACGGTTGGTTCGATTCACAAGGTAGATAAGCCTGAACAGCACAATCATCGATAGCACGATCATTCCGGCTGCCGTGGAAGGTTGTTGCCTGGTATAATAGAAGAAGAATGCCAGGAAGAGGGCGACAAAAAGCAGGATGCAATGCAGAATGAGGGATATGTGGAAGCGGTTAGAGGCCATATCTTTTGACTTTGGCATAAAGGGTGGTCCGGGAAATATCCAGCATCAAAGCAGCCCGGGTATGATTGCCTCCACATTTTTTGAGGACCCTGGCGATGGCTTTTTTCTCCACCTCATCCAGTTTTAAGGAGTCGCCCTGGTTTATGTCCTGCTCATACAGGTTCAGATCCCCGGGTCCGATATGCGGGCTTTCAGCCATAATCACACAGCGCTCCATGCAGTGTTTCAACTCTCTTACATTTCCCGGCCAGGGGTAGAGCTGCAGTTTTTTAATCGCACTTCGATCCAGTTTCATTTCCGGCTTATTATATTTTTGCCTGTACTGTTCCAGGAAAAGTCCGGCCAGGGAGGGAATGTCTTCTGTGCGGTCCCTGAGCGGAGGTACCTCCAGGGTCACAGTATTCAGCCTGTAATACAGGTCCTCCCGAAAGCTGCCTTCACTTACCATCTGCTTCAGGGCTTTATTTGTAGCGGTTATAAGCCTGATATCTATCTGTATGGGCTTATGGCCACCCACCCTAACCACCTCCCGGTTTTGGATTACCTGCAGGAGTTTGGACTGGATGGGCAGGGGGATGTTGCCTATTTCATCCAGGAAAAGAGAGCCCTCCTGGGCGCTTTCAAAGCGTCCCACCCGGTCGTCCCGGGCATCGGTGTAAGCTCCTTTCACATGTCCAAACATCTCACTTTCAAAAAGCGTTTCACTTAAAGAAGCCACATCTACACCCACAAATACTTCATTGGCTCGATCCGACTGCCTGTGGATCTCCCGGGCGATCAATTCTTTCCCGGTTCCGTTTTCACCCAGTATCAGGACGTTTGCATCGGTGGCTGCCACCCTGCTTACTGTGTTCATCAGCGCTTTCATTTGCTCCGAAGAGCCATGGAACATCCGGAACTCGCGATCCAGGTCTTCCGATAACTGTTTCTCTTTGATCTTCAATTTCTTCACCTCCTTATTGGAACGGTACAGACGGTAAGCATTTTGAAGGGTTATTATTAGTTTTTCCGGCTCCCAGGGTTTGGTGATGAAATCTGTGGCTCCCTCTTTGACGGCTTTGACAGCCAGTTCAATATCCCCATAGGCAGTGATCAGGATAATGGGAAGCAGGGCTTTGCTTTTCCGGATTTCATTCATCCAGAAGATGCCTTCATTCCCGGATGTATCGCCGGTGGCGAAATTCATGTCCAGCATCACAATGTCATAGTCATTCCGCCACAACATTTCGGGAATTCGTGAAGGCTTCGAGATCACATCTATCTCTTTGAATTCATCCTTCAGAAGGATGCGGAGTGACTCCAGTATCTGGATATTGTCATCCACAATCAATATACGGGCGGGTATCATATGCAGAATTTCATTGTAAATTTAGCTTTATTCGTTCTAAAAGCTGACACCTACTGTTCAGTTTTTGAACAGTTATATTTAAGGGGAAAACGTGGGGGCATATGTAAATGCTTATGAAACAGCATATAACAAAGGCGTATAAAAATCTGGCATCCTATTGGCACCAGGAGCTAAAAGCTTAGCCTCATGATAAAGAGTTATTTCAGATATGCCTTTCGTAACCTTATAAAACAGCGCGGAAGAACCCTTATAAATCTCATTGGACTATCCTTCAGCATGGCCCTGGTCATTATCATTTACCTATATACTACCGGGGAGCTGAGCTATAATAATTTTCAGAAAAACAGGGACCGGATTTACAGGATGTATGCGGGGGTCGACGTTCTTGGAGAGGACCGGTATTATTCTCCATATCAGTCGGCCGAAATGGCCGATGCCCTGAAGGAGAGTATTCCGGGTATTGAGCGTACCTGTCTTTTGAAATCTTCGCCGGTATTCCTGGGACTGGAAGACGAGCTTTTTCATGAGAAAGTGGGCTTTGTGGATTCCACATTCTTTGATCTCTTTACCTACGAATTTTTGGCGGGTGACAGGTCAACTCCGCTGGACCATCCCAAGAGCGTGGTATTGACAGAATCAGTTGCACGTAAAATTTTTAAGGACAGCCTGCTCATTTTAAATGATATTATCGGGGAGACCCTGGGATTTCCGGAAGATCCCCCGCACAACCAGTACACCATTACAGCGGTCATCGCCGATCCCCCCAGGAACACCTCCTTTATGTGGACTGTTCTGGTCCCCTACAGCAATGCCCGGGTTTATCCCCGGAGCAACGATTATGTGGGCGACAGCTACCTCTATGTAATGCTTGATGAGAATAATAACGCCGATCAACTTGAGTCCACGGCCCAGATCCTTGTGGAGAAGTTTATGACCGAGACCTTGCAAATTATGGCCGAGCTGGGCTATATCTCGCCCGAGGAACATCATTTCCAATATTATTTTATGCCTGTCAGCGATCTATATATGCATTCCCGGGATTTCCAGGGCTCCTATGAGCGGGTGGGGAATATGAATGCCATTTACATTCTTTGCAGTATTGCCATCCTGATTCTCCTCATAGCCTGTTTCAACTATGTGATGATTTCCATTGGCACTGCGCTGAACCGAATTGGCGATTTTGGCTTGATGAATGTAGCCGGGGCCCGCCGCTGGCAGATTATGGCCCAGTTTGTGGTTGAGTCCTTTCTGCTTACGCTGATCTCCATGCTACTGGGAATTATTTTGGCCGAGCAGCTTCTGCCCCTCTTTAATAAGCTGGCCAATGAGGAGCTAAGATTCACGCTTTACGGTTCAGGGTTTAATTTTCTTTTTTTGCTGGGAATTATGTTGTTCATTGTGCTCAGCACCAGTGCCTACATAGGTATCTACTTGCTCAGGCGCAGCAGCCCCATTCGCTTCCTAAGGAAAGAAATGCTTTCGGTTCGCCGTAACGGTGTGGCCAGGGTCTCGGTGGTTCTGCAATTTTTTATTGCCATTGTCTTGCTGATTTCCGGCGGAATCATTCTCAAGCAACTGAACTATATGACAAAGCGCGAGGTGGGATTCGACAGGCAGGATATGGTGGTTATTCATGTGGATTTTGACCTGTCCAGGATAGAGACCCTGAAAGAACTTATACTGGAGTCGCCCCATGTGAAAGGCGTAACTATGAGCGATCGAAGCTTTGTATCAGGAAGCAGTTCCCAGTCTATTCGGAACAAAGAGGGCGAGGGAACAGAGATCCGTTTCCTCAGGGTCGATCATGACTATATCGGAACACTGTCGCTCGAACTCTTAGAGGGAAGGAATTTCCTGGAGGGCGAAAAAGTCGATTCCATACCCAATGTACTTGCGAACGAAACCCTGGTCAGTGCCCTGGGACTGGAAGATCCCATTGGGGAGAGGGTTGTTTTGGGCTCCAGCGAGATGACTGTGAATATCATTGGCATCGTTCGTGATTTTCATTACGACTCCATGCGCGATGAAATTAAGCCGCTTCTATTGCATAATTTCCCATATAACAGCATTTGGTATCTCTTTGTAAAAGCTGACGGGGATATGGCTGCTGTGCTTGAACACTGTGAGAAGGCCTGGATGGAGGTGGTCCCTGAATTTAACTGGGAGTACACTTTTATGGATGAGAACCTGGAGATGCAATATAAGGACGAAGACCGCTGGAGTCGGATAATTGCCTATGCATCTGTAATTGCCATCCTGCTTTCCTGCCTTGGACTCATGGGGATCAGCGGACTGCTGGTGGCCCGCCGGTTTAAGGAGGTGGGAATCAGGAAGGCCAATGGGGCCACCGTTGGGGAGGTGATTGTCCTCCTGAACCGCGACCTGTTGAAATGGGTGCTGGTGGCTTATGTCCTTGCCTGTCCAACTGCATGGTTTATTGCAAAGCGCTGGCTCCAGGATTTTGCCTACCAGACCTCGATTTCCTGGTGGATCTTTGCCCTGGCCGGTGTTGCAGCCCTGCTTATTTCCGTGTTTACAATTACTTTCCAAATTTACCGGGTGGCCAGACAGAATCCGGTGAATGCACTGAGGTATGAATAGTTATATTCGCTCTGTTTAGCAGTTTCCGGGAAAATAATTTACAGATTAGTTCAACAAACGTAATAATAAGTTTTGAGAACTAAGAAATAAGTTTTATGTTTGTTGTGTGCAAACTTAAAACAAGGTGACTTATGGTAACCCTTACAAAAGCGGAAGAACGGATTATGCAGATACTGTGGGATCTCAAAAGAGGTTTTATAAAGGATATCCAGGAGAACTTTCCCGATCCGCAGCCCCCCTACAATACCATCTCGACCATTGTAAGGGTGCTTGTGAAGAAGGAAATCGTCTCCTATAAAACCTATGGCGGATCTCACCAGTATTTTCCCCTGATCACCCGGGATGAATACCGGAGCGATCAGATGGGGCGGCTCATGAAAAACTATTTCGGCAACTCCCTGAAGGAGGTGGTTAATTTCTTTTCGGAGAAGAAGGACCTGGATGTGGATGAGCTGGATGAGGCGCTGAGAATGCTTGAAGATCTGAAAAAGAAGAAGGACGACTAGACCTTCCGGCCATGGTACACTTCATGATATACCTGCTGGAGACAGGCATTTGCCTGTCGCTGCTCTACCTGGCCTACTGGCTCTTTCTCAGGAAGGAAACCTACTTTAATTTCAACCGGACTTTCCTGGTGGGCAGCATTGCACTATCCCTGCTTGTCCCCACTTTGCACATGAATATAGGGGTGCCCCGGGGTAGTTCTCTTGAACAGACTGCTTCGGGAATTGAGAAGGTGCGGGATAGTTATCAGGAGATGATCCGTATGATCAATGCGGATTACGGGACAGAACCGGGGCTCAGACATTCTGTAGCCGGCAAGGATCCAGGAAATCGAATGATGGCTGAGGGGGGAAGCCTGCCCACAACAAAGGATCAGCTTGTTTCATCAAAGCACACAATACCCATATCAAAAATTCTATTAATTCTCTATATATGTGGAGTGGTTTACTTTTTAGCCAGGTTTGTATACCTGGTCGTCCGACTCTACCTGCTGGTAAGACGTAACAGGGTTACCCGGCAGGATGGGTTCCGGATGGTCGAGATCGAAGAGCAAATCTCCCCATTCTCCTTTTTCCGCTTTTTGTTTATTAACAATGGATCATTTGATGATCCGGAATTACACCAGGTGCTGGAGCATGAAAAGGCACACATCATGCAGAGGCATTCCATGGATCACCTGTTTGCACACGCACTTGCCGTTTTCCAGTGGTTTAATCCCATTGCATGGCAGATCAGGAAAGCCCTGAAAACCACGCATGAGTATATCGCCGACCGGCAGGTTATAGACAGGGGAGTTGAACGCCAGGATTATCAATCCTTATTGCTCAAACAGGTGATCGGGTATCACTCGGTTGAGCTGGTCAACAACTTCAATTTAAAACCGATTAAAAAACGAATAGCCATGATGAATAAAACAAAATCGGGAGTCCCCGCCAGGTTCAAAGCAGCACTGGTAGCTCCCTTCGCCATATTGATATTCTTCCTTTTTGCCGATTTTACATTGAAGGGAAGCAATGCACAAGATGATCCGGTTAAAGAAATGGAAGGCCTGTGGATCAAACAATCCAAGGATGATTTCAGTGACAAGATTCTGATTAAGGATGGAAAATTTTTATTCACTGACGGATCGGAAATCAGGCAATATGAATATGGCCAAGCCTTTGAGGCAGGGCCTGTAGCACCTTATGGCCCGGAAGGTTTCTTTTGGAAAAAGTTTCAGCATTCAGGAGATGAAATGATCCTCTCATGGAATGAAAGCTCTGAAAGCCATTACATCCGTTCGAAGGCAAATAACACCCTGGACCAGTGGCTTCTTGATCATAATATGGAGGTGGACCTGCCCCATATTTCAAGGTACAGGTTATTGGAGAAGGAGAGCCAGGTATACAGGATTGGAATAGGACCGGACAAGGCAGGTAAAATCCTTTATACAGTGAATGGAAAACCAACAGTCCTAGACGATCTTGCTCATGAGGTAGAACAGGAGTTGGGCAAATACATCTATATGGATGCACAGGTGGCCACGGGAATTTTCCTGGTGGACCAGGCTGTACCCATGTCTGAGGTAGTGCGGGTCAGGGAAGAACTGAGGACAGCGAAAAGGTTTAGGGTAGCGGAAGGAGGTTACCCCCATGGGGACCTGGAGCTCTCTCCCCTGCTGTACCATGCTGTGGCCCTGCCCCGCTTGCTTCCACCAAAGGATGCCAAAGTCCTGGATAAGGCCGAGGTTGAAAAGAGTGGTGGGAAGGTCCACACAATTGACCTTTCAGCCAGGAATACCACGCCCCGGGATGTGGATGAAGGATTGAGGAAGTTTATTGCCGGGAGTCCTGATGGCAAATATGTGATCTCCCTGGAGTACGACGGGAATATTCCCTACGGGCAGTATGTGGAGACGGTGGATATGATCTATAATGTGGTCTACTCCTTCAGGAGCGCTTTGGCAGAGAAAAAGTACGGTGCGTCCTACGACAAACTGGGAGATGAGCTTCAGCGTGAATTGCGCAAGGTCTATCCTATGGCGCTGTCCGAGACTATGAAATAAAGCAGAATAGGACCTTTCGACTTTTAGAAAACGGGGTGTATTTAAGCCCCGTTTTTTTTATTTTACATTTGTTTTCTCAAGAAGGAGGGATCATGCAGAAGTGGATACTGATATTGCTATTGTTGGAAATTTGCCTTAGTGAAATTACGGCCCAGGATTTGGTGATTGTGGCTGATACTCAGAACATCGTTTTTGAATTGGGTGAAGTCCAGGTAGTGGGCGAAAAGAACAGACCTTTTAAGCTGGAAATTGATGCTCGTGAGATGGCCGTTTACCCGGGAAAAGATGTCTCCCAATCGCTGGTGATGCTGCCGGGAGTAAACTTTACGGCGCATGGACAGAAAAATGAATCGATGGTCTCCGTCCGGGGATTTGACCTCAGGCAGGTTCCTGTATATATGGATGGAGTCCCGGTTTATGTTTCCTATGACGGTTATGCCGACCTTGGAAGGATGCTGGTCGGTGGACTTTCAAAAATTTCTGTCACCCGGGGCGAGACCTCCTTGTTGCTGGGACCCAATGCCATGGGTGGA
Organism: uncultured Bacteroides sp.; assembly: GCA_964601975.1. Classification (GTDB taxonomy): domain Bacteria; phylum Bacteroidota; class Bacteroidia; order Bacteroidales. The sequence continues at coordinate 15,057 of CAZRPW010000032.1, read as the reverse complement.
GCCATTAACCTGGTGAGCCGTCAGCCGGCATCAGCGTTTGAGATGGATCTTGCAGGAGGTGTTTTATCCGACAGCAGGGCTTATGCTGGAAGGACTTCAAGCCTGAACCTGGGAAGCAGGCAGGATAAATTTTATGTTCAAACAGGATGGGCATGTGTCGATAACGAGCCTTTTATGCTTCCCAATGGAGTCATTCAAGCCAACTCACAACAGCGCGACATGAATGTCTCGCTGAAAGCCGGTTTCACTCCCAGGGCCACGGACAGCTATGTTTTAAGTGCGCATTACCAGGGTGGATCCAAGGGTGTGCCCTCCTACAAGGGTGAAGACCCCTTCAACCGGGAACGGTTCTGGCAGTTTCCTGTCATCCGGGAAAAGGGAATCCATTTCAACAGCAAAACCCAACTTGGAAGGGATCACTACCTGCAGACCAGGCTCTATTATGAGCAGAATCTCAGCGAGCTGAAGGCATACGACGACAGCACCTTCTTATCCAGGGATTTCGGGGCATCATTTACAAGTGTCTATGATGACCAGACCCTGGGCGGAGCGATTATTTATGCGCTAAATCCCGGAACAAAGCATGAGTTGAAAACTGCCTTCCATGCCATTTATGACCATCACCGGGAACATAATACTTACCCGGTAGAGGAAACTATGCGCCATTTCAGGGACCTTGCCTTCTCTCTGGGTGTGGAAGACCATATCCGGCTGACAGACCGTTTGCAGGCCAGGGCCGGGCTGGGAATTCATAAAAAAACGAACCTGCAGGCTGATGATTTTGATTCGGGAACCGATTCGGTATTTGCTTTCACCGGGCACAACGATCGGTCCCTTAACTTTCTGACCGGTTTGGAGTATGATGCGGGAAAAATGCACAAATTCAGCGTAAACCTCTCCAGGAAAAACCGTTTTCCAACCATGAAGGACCGTTATTCTTACAGGCTGGGCAGGTCAGTTCCCAATCCCGACCTCGTATCAGAATCTGCGTGGAATGCCGATCTTGCCTATGCTTTTATTCCCGTTTCGGATTTCCTGATCCGAACAACGCTCTTTTACAGTCACTTGCAGAATACCATACAGGCAGTTTACGGGATCGATCCGGACGATTCGGGAGTGTACCAGTTTCAGAATACAGGGAAGGCCCGCTTTTATGGATGGGAGGCCGACCTGGTCTGGAATCCCTTAACGACTATGAAATCCGGTCTTCAGTACACTTTTACCGAAAGAGAGAATCTTGAAAATCCGGATATCCGCTTTACCAATGTGCCCAGGCATAAATGGTATGGCTATGTTAATTACACTTTTTTTGAACGGTGGACCGTCGGCCTGAGCGGGATGTATAATTCTGAACGGATCAGCACATCGGACGGAGCGTATGGAACCGATCCCTTTTTATCGATGGATTTTCGGACCTCCCTGAGCCTTTTTTCATCGTTTTCTCTTGAGTTTTCTGTGCATAATATCCTGGATGCCGAATACAGCTACATGGAGGGATATACAGCTCCCGGTCGTCAGTTCCGGACCGGGTTTCGCTACTTATTCAGGTAATTTCCATTCCTAGAGGTAGATTTTTAACAGATCGGCTTCAAGGGCCAGCAAATCCCGCTTATAGCGGAGCAGCAGTTGCTGGTTGCGGAAGTAGAAATCGGAAGTATAGAAATACTCCGACAGGGAGATTTCACCACTTTCCATGGAGGAGGCCAGGAGGTCCAGGCTGTTGGCCGAGCCCAGGGCCTCTTCCAGTTTTTCCACCCGTGCCCTGAGGGATTCCAGAGCATTGATTTTCTGGCGCACTTCTTTTTCCTGCTCATAAAGGTAGAGGTCCAATTCAGCTTCTGATTGAATAATGGCTGCCTGGGCGGTTTTTACGGTGTGGCTGTTTTCCCACAGTGGAACCGAAATCCCAAGGGTGAAACCCCTGAATGCCTCGGTAGTAACTGCTTCTGAAAAGTAGCCAGCCGACAGCTTTGGGAGGTGCTGGCTCCGGGCCAGGTTCTTCTCCCTCTCTTTCTCCTCCCGGCTCTGTTTATGAAGCAGGGCACCGGGTCCGGACCGGTAGGCTGCCAGCAGGCTGTCCTCCAATATGAACAAGGGTTCCGGAAAAAGGGTGTCAGAAATTTCAACCCTGGTTCCCCCGGTCATCTCAAGCAGGGCAAGGCGGATGTTTTCAAGTTCCGACTGCACTTCTTCAAACTCACCTTCCACCGAGGCGGCCATTAGCTTTGCCTGGCTGTACTCCAGGGTTCCTACCTCGCCCACCTCCATCATGGCCTGCACATGGGTTTCTATGGCCTCAGCCTGTTTCATACGCGCATTCAGAAGCAGGGACAACTGGTTCAGGTGGACCTGTTCGATCCAGAGGCGCTGAGCCCCGGACAGGATATCCTGCCTTACCAGGAGGTATTCCAGTTCGGCCCTGGATCTGCGAATTTCCTTCAGCTTCGAACGGTGTGCATAGGAGGTGGGAAAGTCCACCTGCTGCCTGACCACGATATTGACCTTGTGTCCGATGGCAGCGGGTTCACCGAAGAGGTAGCCAAACTCCACCTGGGGGTCGGGAGGGGTATTCCCGGTCCCGGCTCTGAGTATGGCTGTTCGGGAGCTTTCCCTTGCCACCTTCAGGCTGCGGTTTTGTTCCAGCACCAGCTTCATCAGTGAGTCAGCTTCCGGGGCATTTGTTACCGGGGCCTGCGCCCGGCTTAGAGAACTGCCAGCCGGGATCAGGGCCAGAGCAAGAGCGATGCTTAATAGATGTCTTATTTTCATGATTTCTTTTTTTCAATCAGGTAATAAACTGCAGGGATCACCATCAGGTTGAGCAATGTGGAAGTGAGCAGTCCGCCCAGGATCACTACGGCCATGGGACTCTGGATCTCGTTCCCCGGCCGGTCTCCTGCCAGGGCCAGCGGAATCAGTGCCAGTGCCGATGCCAGTGCCGTCATCAGGATGGGATTCAGCCGGTCGGCCGATCCCTGTATGATGGTCTCCTTCAAAGAAAGTCCTTCAGACCTGAGATGGCTGTAACGCGATACAAGGAGGATGCCATTGCGGGTGGCAATCCCGAAAAGGGTGATGAAGCCAATGATGGAAGGAATGCTCACAACCCGGTTGCTGATCCATATGGCAAATACGCCGCCAATCAGTGCCAGGGGCAGGTTCAGCAGGATGACTCCGGCCAGTTTGGCGCTCTTGAACTCCTGGAAGAGGATCATAAAGATCACCAGGATCGCCAGCAGGGAAGTAATCAGCAGGGTGCGGGATGCCTTTTGGGCACTTTCAAATTGTCCGCCGTACTGAACCCGGTATCCTTCTGGCAGGCTTACATCGGCTTCGATGGTGGAGCGTATGTCCTCTACCACGGAACCCAGGTCGCGGCCGGCTGTATTGGCCGAGATCACCAGTTTGCGCTGTACATTTTCGCGGTTGATGGTATTGGGTCCGCTTGAAGAAACCACATCGGCCACATAGCGAAGCGGTATCCGATTCCCATTGTAGGTGTCGATAAGGGAATTTTCAAGGGCCTCTTTGCTGTTACGAAAGGGTTCTGCATATCTTACCACCAGTGGAAAGTTCAGGTTGTTCTCATAAACTTCGGCATATTTCTCCCCGGCAATGGCTGTTTCAATAAATTCGGTGAGCTGATTCTGCGAGATTCCATAGCGGGCAAGCATCTCACGGCGGGGCCGGATTTGCAATTGGGGTACTTCCACCAGCTGCTCGACATTCAGGTCTACCAGTCCGGGAACCTCTGCCAGGGCGAGCTTTATTTCATTGGCTTTCCGGTACATGGTTCCCAGGTCGGTACCAAAAAGTTTGATGGCTATGCTGGCCCGGGTACCCGAGAGCATATGGTCGATGCGATGACCCAGGGGCTGACCAATATTCAGGCTTAAGCCCTGCACATGGCCCAGGCGTTCACGGACCTCCTTCATAAAGTCTTCATGATCGCGTTTACCCAGCTGATAAGGCACATCAATCTCTGCCGAGTTGGTACCGCCGTGACTGTGCTCATTCAGTTCGGCCCGTCCCGTGCGTCGGCTTACATACACCACCTCGGGGATTTGCATCAACTCTGCATCGATCTGTTCAATAAGGCGGTTACTCTCTTCCAGGTTTACTCCCGGGAAAGTGTTTGCTGTAATTGTAAGGGTTCCTTCGTTAAATTCGGGGAGGAAAGCGTTCCCGAAACGGGAAAATACAATCAGGGAGAAGACCAGCAGAGCCCCGGCCAGGACCAGGACCTGGAGCCTCCAGCGAAGGAGGGCCACCAGGATTTTCCGGTACCAGTTGTTGAGCCTTTGTACCAGTGGGTTTCCTCCCCGTTCGTCCCGTTCCAGCTGTTTTTGGCTGGTGAGCAGGTAGCTGGAAAGTACCGGGGTCAGGGTCAGGGCCACCAGTAAGGAGGCCAGCAGGGATACAATGAAAGTAATCCCCAGGGGCTTCAGCATCCTGCCTTCCATTCCTGACAGGAAGAAGAGGGGTACAAAAGAGATGATGATGATCATGGTGGCCTGTACAATGGAGGAACGGATCTCCACCGAAGCTTTATAGATTACCTGGAGATGACCTTCCTGCTTTTCTTTCGGCAGACGGTTATTTTGTTTCAGCCGTTTCAGTACGTTTTCCACATCGATGATGGCATCATCCACCAGGGCACCAATGGCAATGGCCATGCCTCCCAGCGACATGGTATTGATACTTAGTCCCAGAAGGCGTAAGGTGATCATGGACAGGATCAGAGACAGGGGTATGGCAAGCAGGGAGATCAGGGTCGTTCTCATATTCAGGAGGAATAAAAAGAGGATCAGGCTTACAAAGAGCCCTCCCTCGAGCAGCACCCGGAAAACATTGCTTACGGCTGTGTTGATGAAATCGGCCTGACGAAAGATGTGGGAATTAATCTCAAGTCCAGCTGGCAGAGATACCTCCAGTTCTTCCAGTGCCTTTTCAACATCCTGTGTCAAAGTAAGGGTGTTCACATCGGGCTGTTTCAGGATGGTCAAAATCACCGCTTCCTCCTGGTCCAGCCAGGCATTACCCACCTGGTCGGGAAAACCAATTTTAACCTCCGCCACATCGGATATTTTCACCGGTTTTTCGTTCCTGGTTTTTATAACCGAAGAGCCGATATCGACCGGATTGGTGGAACGTATGGTGGCCCGGACCGCATATTCCTGTCCGAATTGGTTGATGACACCCCCGGAGGCATTGCTGTTGGTGTTCTCAGCCGTAGCAATCAGCTCTTCCAGGCTGACATCGTGGTACTTCATCTTATTTGGATCGGCCAGGATCTGGTATTGCTTGCTTAGTCCGCCGATCACCACCACCTGGGCCACGCCGGTGACCGACAGCAGCCTCTGGCGAACCTGGTTATCGGTGATGGTTCGCAAATCGAACATGGAGAGGGAATCGGAGCTGAGGGATACCAGCATGATCTCACCCATGATGGAGGTTTGCGGTGCCAGGATGGGTGAGGGGATGTGCCCGGGAAGCTGGGCTGCGATGACGGGCAGCTTTTCACTTACAATTTGTCGCGCCTTATATATATCCATGTCCCATTCAAACTCGACCCATACAATTGAAAATCCATAAGAGGATGAAGAACGGACCCGGCGCACACCGGTGGCACCATTCAGAGAAGATTCAATGGGGAAGCTTACAAGTGTTTCAACCTCCTCGGCAGCCATGCCATGGGCATCTGTAAGTACCACCACCGTAGGGGCGGTGAGATCGGGAAAGACGTCAATTTCCATTTCCCTGGCCGTGAAGATTCCGCCAGCCAGTAAGAGTACCGACAGGAATATAATCAACATCCGGTTATCCAGGGAGTATTTGATAATTTTATTCAGCATAGTTCCCTGATTTAATGTGAATGTCCGCTTGAAATCGCCCCGGTCTCCAGCGATGCAGCCTTCACCAGCATCAAACCACGGCTAACCACCCGCTCCCCGGGACTGAGTCCCCTGAGCACCTCCACCCTGATTCCGTCAGAGTCGCCAATGGCGATCCGGCGCTTGCTGTAGCTTTCCCCGCTTCGCTGGACAAATACATATTTGCCGCCCTGTTCTTCACCCAGGGCGGAGACAGGGATCGTAAGGACCTGCGTCCTTTTTCCGGCGATCAGGTAGACTTCGGCAAATGCACCCTCGAGCAGACTTCCATCGTTTTTAAGCAGGAAATTCACAGGCAGGTAGTGGTCATTTTCCTTTACCGAGTGTCCCACTGCCAGCAGCTTACCCTGCATTTCTTCCACCGACCGGAGTTTGTCCGAATAGGCAGGCCTGAAGTGGGCCCTTGTAATTTTTTGGCTAGCGCTAAAGTAGTGCTGGGGCAGGTCGGCCCGAAGCATTAAATTTTGATCGGGCGAAAGAATGGCAAGCATACTGCCTTCTGTCACATACATTCCGTCGGATACGCCCAGTTCGTGCAGACTTCCCGAGGCCGGAGCCACAATACGAACCCCCTCATTTGAGACATGCTTCTCCAGGTTATCGTAGTTCAGGCTATCCTCCAGATATACAGATCTTGATTCCAGGTACTGTCGTTCCGCGATCACCTCACGCTCGTAGAGCCCCTTGTGCCGGAGGTATTCACTGCGGCTTTTTTCAAGTTTGTTTTTTGCTGCTTCGTATCTCATGACCACATTGTCTTCCACCAGGCTTTCAGAGCTGATTGTAAAAAGAAGCTGTCCTTTTGTTACAAAAGCTCCCTGTACCAGTTGAGGATTTGAAAAATGTACCATTCCCCGGGTGGTGGCGGGGATGTTTTTTTTCTCCCCGGGCATGGGCATCAGTTCTCCGCTTGTGGGAATCACTTCGTGAAAGTCTCCACGGGTGGCTTTTTCCACCCGGAAATCACTGTTCCATGCCTGCTCTTTCGAAAAAGTGATCTCGCCCAGGGGGACAGCTGCGTGTGCATGTCCGGTGCCAGATTCCGCATGACTCTCTTCATGCGCCTCCACATGTATGTGTGCTTCGGCAGTCTCGATGGATGTACCGCTTTGAAAAGATAGATGCATATGAAATGCACCTGCTTTCTTCGGGGTAAAGGGTACATGGTAAATGCCGGGCCGGATTGGCGTGTCCGAGGTGACTGATACACCGTCTATCTCGATGGTCAAAGATCCCGAGGTACAGGGTTTATATGAGTCGAGCATTGTGAGAAACACCACGAATTCGCCTTCCTCTCCGGGTTCAAGGACCTCATGTTCTATGAAAAACTCGGTGTTTTCACTGAATATTGTAATTTCTGAAAGTTCACCACTGTGTGCATGATCGTGCACCTCGTGCTGGTCCGATTCTGCTGGATTTTGCTGGCACCCCCATGTCAATAGCAGGGCAAGTGCAATCGAGTATCTGTACATAAAATGAAAAATTTTAAATGAAATCAGGACATCGCATGCGAATGCGTCCTGGTTAGCAAGCGAGCGGAAAAAGAATTATGATTGCACGGGAGGGCCCCTCAGGGAGAGCTTCCCTGAGTATGCTGAAGGCAGAACAGCGGGGTTTTGCCTGGGGTGAATGGTACTTACCATGCCATTTTGTGGTTCCGGTAGCTGTCGTGGATCTACACTTATAATCAGTGAGGAAAGATCTGCCGGTACAGGAAGTTGAGCCTGATTGTACTTGACAAATTGAATGTCGTTAAAGGCGTGGCAGTGTTTGCTTCCCGGCACTTCATCGTGATGATCATGATCGCCTGCGGGACATGCATGGCTTGAAGGGTGGTTTACCATCGCCACGTGGTGGTGATGGGGTACCAGGTTATGTCCGATTAATATGCTTATATTAACCAGGAGCAGAACCGATATGAGTTTTAAACCCTTCATTTGCAGATCACAAAAGTAGTAATTTTTTCATCTTAGAAAGACCGGTCCGGGCAACTTCCAGCATATCGCCCTCCCAGTACGAGCGGTTGAACAATTCCAGGGAGAGTACCTTTACACCTCCCATATTTTTCAAATCGGAAATAATCTGTTTCATGGGAGCTGCTCCGTCGCCCGGATATACCCTGTCGGCATCACTTTGTTCTTCCCTGGGTTTGGAAGCAGGGTAGTCGTTCAGGTGGAAGATTTCGATGAGTGATCCATTCAGCATTTTCAGGGAATTGAAACCGCTTCCACCCCTGAAGAGGTGGTAGACATCGGGCAGGATCCGGGCATCCCGATCATCTGCCACAGCCGCGATCATTAGTGCCTGACCCAGGTGCCATAAAGAGGGTGAGGACCCCCAGAATTCGAGCTGGGGCATGACCCCGGTTTTTCGTCCCAGGTCCAGGAGTGCGGCATATTTTTCACCCACCATAAACAGGTCCAGGGGCTTGTCCGGGGAAACTCCTGCAGGAGGAGCGGCAATGCGTTCACAGCCGATACTCGCAAGCATGTTCATCTCCTCTTCCATCTGAAGGAAGCCTTCTTCACCCCCGCACATCCATGGGGCAAAGCCAATGGCATCCTCTACTTTTATCCCGTGATTTTCGATAAAGGACTTCAGGGAGGCGGCTGTAATACCTTCATCCAATGCTGCTTTCACATCCCGTACCCACACTTCGATTCCGTCATATCCGGCTTCGGCAGCAATTTTTACCTGTTTTTTAAGGCCGGGTTTTTGTCCGCTGATGCTACTGGTATTCAGACAAAAGCGAAAGCGTGCATTTTCACCGGCTTTATGGGCCTGTGGCTTTTTATAAGTTTCCCCGCTTGCACAGGAGGCCAGGGGAAGGGATGCTGCAGCTGTGCCCAGAGCCAGGGATCCCAGCGCTTTTCTTCTGGAGATGGGAGATGCTTTCATGCCTTTAAGATAGTGAACAATTCTTTCACTCAGAATCCATATCTTAGACATAAGAAAATGTGTAAATATGGCCACTAGTAAGAAATTGCCCGATACGAATAACCGGAACTACGTAAACATTGCCATCGATTTGATCCTGAAGGTGGGATCGCTTGCCCTGGTGGTTTACCTCTGTTTCAGAATACTCAAGCCCTTTCTGAGTATGCTGATCTGGGGACTGATTATAGCCATCATCATCTTCCCCGTGTACATGCGTTTGAGGAAATGGTTTGGCATTCGCAATAAGATTGCCTCCATCCTGCTAACAGCTGTAGCCCTTTCCATATTGGTACTGCCCAGCATCTGGCTGGTGAATCAGCTGGTTGAAGGGGTAAAGTTTCTGGCGGGCTATATCCAGGAGGGCGCAGTCATCATCCCGCCACCCAGTGAGGGCGTTAAAGAATGGCCGCTGATTGGTCCCTGGTTGTATGAGAACTGGCTGGAGTTGACCAGGAATCTGGGTGATTCGCTGAAAGGCTTCCTCCCCCAGATTGCTACCTGGAGTGAAAAATTACTGGGAACCCTGGCCAGCACCGGACTGGGTATTTTGCAATTTGCCGCTTCTATTATTCTTGCCGGGATTTTCCTTGTCTTTTTTGAAAAGGGCTCCCAATCGGGGAAGCAGATCTTTCATAGGATAGTAGGCGAACGGGGAGAAGAATTTATGGATATTTCCCTGGTAACCATACGCAATGTGGCAACAGGGGTGCTGGGTGTGGCGGTTGTTCAGACTACATTGATGGGCGTTGGAATGATTCTGGCCGATATTCCCCTGGCAGCTGTATGGATTGTGTTGCTGCTGGTGATGACCATTGCGCAGATTCCGGCCCTGCTGTTTAATATCCCCCTGATTATTTACCTCTTTGCCTTCATGGATCCACTTCCTGCGACGCTCTGGACGCTTTACTTCCTGGTCATGGGTGCCATTGATAATGTGTTGAAACCCCTTATTTATGGAAAGGGATCGAAAGTCCCCATGCTGGTCATCTTTTTGGGTGCCCTGGGGGGCTTCGCTGCTTTTGGCTTCCTGGGACTCTTCCTGGGCTCCATTGTACTCTCACTTGCCTACAGATTGTATCTAAGCTGGGTGTCTGCTGAGGATTAAGCGCTTATGATTTCCAGGGAAAGAATAGTTTCTATTGACCTGCTGCGGGGGGTGGCTTTAGCCGGCATCCTGATCATGAATATCCAGAGTTTCTCCATGCCCACGGCTGCCTACCTTAATCCCACAGCCTATGGAGACTTTGAGGGTTTGAACCGATGGGTTTGGATACTTAGTCACCTCGTGGCCAGTGGTAAGTTCATGAGTATCTTTTCGATGCTTTTTGGTGCAGGCGTTTTGATCTTTATCAACCATGCTGCTGCCAGGGGTGAAAATACAGCAGCCCTTCATTTCCGGCGTTTGGCCTGGCTGCTCCTGTTTGGAATATTGCATGCCTACCTGCTCTGGCCTGGAGATATCCTCGTATGCTATGCGCTATGTGGAATGGTAATTTGGTTTTTCCGGAATATGAAGCCGGTTCCTTTGCTAAGGGTGTCGCTCATCTTTTTCCTGGTGCCCATGGTTCTGGGAATCCTGTGGGCATTTACTTTGCCTTACTGGCCTCTGGAGGCGCTTGCTTCCATGAAAGAAACCTGGAATCCGGCATCCGAAAGCATCCTCCTGGAGCTGGATGCCATGCGGGGAGGGTGGCTGGAACAGATGCATTCCAGGGTACCCCATGCCATTGAAATGCAAACGACTGTTTTTATGGTGGAGACGGCCTGGAGGGTGATTTCCATGATGCTCCTGGGAATGTTTCTTTTGAAGAAGGAGATCCTGACAGCCCGGCGTAGCCGGCAATTCTATATCCGAATGACCCTTTTGGGTCTGGGTCTGGGCTACCTCTTATCTGCCGCAGGGGTGTGGATGAATTTTAAACACGGGTGGACCCTTGAGTACTCGATGTTCCTGGGAGGACAGTTCAATTACCTGGGTAGTGTGGCTGTGGCTCTTGGATATACTGGCCTGGTGATGCTGATCTCCAAATCGGGGCATTTCAGGAAATGGGTAAAAGCCATATCCGGTGTGGGTCGTACCGCCTTTTCGAATTACATCTTCCAGACCCTGGTCTGCACGCTGATCTTTTACGGACACGGACTGGGTCTGTATGGAAGCGTGGAGCGGAAATTCCAGCTCCTGATGGTTGTGGGTGTTTGGATTGTCCAGCTGGTGCTGACCTCTCTTTGGCTAAGTAGGTTCAGACAGGGTCCGCTCGAGTGGCTATGGCGCAGACTTACTTACGGGCGCGTTTCTCATTATTAGTACTTTCCTGACATTTTTTAACAATTCCCCGGTTGTTTGTGAACATATGTTCACTATCTTTGTGAACCATAGTTCATAACATGATAAATGTCACCCAGGAGTAAGCAGTTTAGAAAAGTAGTTTCACCCCCCGTTTTAAAAGGCTTTAAACCCATTGGCGTCCCTTTCAGTGATGCCATTGCGGTCACCCTTTTATACGAGGAGTATGAGGCTTTGCGACTGGCCGATTATTCAGGCCTGAAGCAGGAGGAAGCAGCGAAACTTATGAACATATCGCGGCCCACTTTTACACGGATATATAGCTCTTGCCTGAAGAAACTGGCCCTGGCATTTACCGAGGGACGTTCCATCGTAATTGAAGGGGGTGATGTGGAGTTTGACAAACAGTGGTACCGGTGTCATCAATGCACCACGGTATTTCATCATCCCAATGCCGAGCACCAGGAGTGTATATCCTGTGGTTCTGAGGATATCGAACATATAAACCAGAGTATCAGGGACTGGAAGGATGTTCAGAACGGACCCAAAGCAGGGGGGGATGTTGAAGAGTTGTGTATTTGTCCCAAATGCGAGTATTCAATGGTTCACCAGGCCGGTGTTCCGTGTTTCTCTAATACCTGTCCGGAGTGTAAAACCCCTTTGATTAGAAAACGTGATTAAGAGCCAGACAAAAATAAAGGTGCGCTATGCAGAGACTGACCAGATGGGTTATGTGCACCACTCGTACTATGCACTCTACCTGGAAGAAGCAAGAATGGACTTACTTAAAGTAATGGGTATAGACTGCGCTCAACTGGAGAAGGATGGCATCATTATGCCGGTTGTTGAAATGAGAACCCGTTATTCCTCTCCGCTTCGTTTTGGAGACAGCATTGTGGTGGAGGCGGAAATTGCACCTCCCTGGGACACCAAACTGGAGTTTCGCTATAAAATTTATAATCAGGATCAGAAGCTGGTTTCAAGGTCCCGAACCACCCTGGTTTTCGCCGAGAAAGAAAGCGGAAAGCTGGTGATGGATACGCAGAAATATTTTGAAAATTTTATCACATATAACCAACCGTAGTTTTAATAATTAAACAGAATGAAAAATACAGACGTACTAGTAATCGGAGGCAGTGCAGCCGGTCTTGCTGCAGCTCTTGCTTCTAAATCCCACTATTCCGAGAAGCGTGTTATTCTTGTGAGAAAAGAGCCCAAGGCTGCCATACCCTGTGGTATTCCTTACATTTTTGGAACCCTTGAAAAAAGTGAACAGGATATTTTGCCCGATGGCGGATTGATCAATGCGGGTGTTGAAATCCTGATCAATGAAGTAATTTCTGTCGACGCTGATGCAAAAACCTGTAAGCTGAAAGATGGGGAAGAGATCTCCTATGAAAAGCTGATTCTGGCAACCGGTTCCAAGCCTGTTGTCCCGGGATGGTTAAAGGGAGCCGAGTTGGAAAATGTTTTTACTGTTCCCAAGGACCTGATTTACCTGGAAGCCATGAAGCAAAAAATGGTCGGTCTTGAGAATATCGTAGTAATCGGAGCAGGGTTTATTGGTATTGAGATGTCCGACGAACTTAAAAAAGCCGGTAAAAATGTGACACTTGTAGAAGTTCAGCCCCATGTACTTCCCCTGGCATTTGATTCAGACCTGGCCGAGGAGGCAGAGACCATTATGAAGGAGAGGGGTATCAAAATCATGACCGGTCACGCCGTGAAGGAGATTTTAGGCGATGGCAAGGTGGAATCGGTTAAAATCGAACATGGTGATGTGGTAGACGTCCTCAAGGCAGATGCAGTGATCCTTGCTATTGGATATGCTCCCAATACCGAGCTGGCCACGAACCTGGATGTGGCTTTCAATCGCGACGGATTCATCAAGGTGGACGAGTACATGCGTACCGATCAGCAAGATGTATTTGCTGTGGGTGACTGTGCCGAGAAGAGGGACTTCTTTACCAGGAAGCGCTCCAAGGCCATGCTTGCATCCATCGCCTGTGCCGAAGGTAGGGTGGCCGGCATGAACCTGTACAAGCTTTCTACCCTGAAGACCATCAGCGGAACCATTGCCATTTTCTCCACTGCCCTGAATGGAACAGGATTTGGCGCTGCCGGATTAACAGAGACCGTAGCAAAAGCTGAGGGTTTTGATATAATCACCGGAACTTTTGCTGGTGTTGACAGGCACCCCGGAATGCTGAATAATCCCCATAAGCAGATTGTGAAACTGATCGCCGGACGGGAGAATGGTGTGATCCTGGGTGGTGAAGTTGTTGGTGGCTCCAGTGCCGGCGAATTGATTAATGTGATCGGTTTAATCATTCAGAACAAGATGAATGTGAATGAACTGATGACTGCTCAGATTGGTACCCATCCTATGCTGACGGCTTCTCCCGCAGCTTACCCGCTGATTAAAGCAGCCGAGGTAATTGCAAAAGAATTTTGGAAAAACTGCTAGTTTATTATGCAATTGACAATTTTGTCTGAAGCAAAGGCCATGGACGGATTTTTTTCCGAACATGGCCTTTCTTTTCTTATTGAAGAGGATGGCAAGAAGATACTCTTCGACACAGGAGCATCCGATGTCTTTTTGAAGAATGCGCAAAAGCTGGGCATAGACCTGAATAAGGTCGATATTCTTGTTCTCAGTCACGGCCACTGGGACCATGGCAATGGCCTGCAGCATATCCGTGAAAAGCCCCTGCTGTGTCATCCGGGCTGTTTTCAGAAGCGCTACCGTAAACTTGGGGAGGAGAATATTGGAATCTCGTTGAGTAAGGATGAGATTGAAGATCGCTTTAAGGTGACGACTTCTCGTGAGCCTGTTCAGCTATCAGCCCAGCTCTGGTTTTTGGGCGAGGTGCCCAGGCTGAACGATTTTGAGGCCCGGACCACCAAATATGTCCTGGAGGATGGTTCACCCGATTTCATAATGGATGATTCCGGTCTGGCCGCGATCACCGAAAAGGGTCTGGTGGTGATCTCGGGCTGTGCCCACTCGGGGATCTGCAACATGGTGGAGCATGCAAAAAAAGTAACAGGTGTTGATCGTGTTGAGGCTGTGATGGGTGGATTCCACCTGAAGGCTTTGGACCAGCAGGCCCGGCAGACTGCAGCGTGGATGAAGGAAGCCGGCATAGCGCAGCTATTGCCTTCTCACTGCACCATGGGTCCGGCCCTTGACATGTTCCAGGAGCTTCCGGGATCGGCAGCCCTACTGGCCGGAAGTTCTCTGCTATTCTAAGAATTTCCCGTTATCAGCTGGAGGGATAAGTCAGCTTACTCCTCTCTAAAACGAATTTTATCAGAAAGTAGGAGGAAATACTCTGCCGACCATATCTCCAGGCTCTGGGGATTTCTGAGAAAAGGGAGTACATCATTTTTAGCCAGTTTAAAGTTGACCACATTTATTTTCTCTTTCAACAAAGTCAGAAATACATCCGGAGTAAAGTCTTCCTGATGGGCATAACCGCTTTGCAGGGAGCGCATTTTCAGGTGTGAAAAATCCAGGAGAACCTCATTTCTGATGTACCATTCAAAGTCAAACCAGTCGCGTCCTTTCACCCTGTTATTCCACGATCTGAACAACAGCGCATGCATTTTACCTGCAAAGAGTCCGGGAAGGTCATAACAGCGCGTCATAAATGAAAAAGGAAACATCAATAGCTTAAACTCAGTTTTAAATCCCTGGGGAGGATTTTTATCCACCTCCAGTTTAATCTTTACTATGCGATCGGTCTGAAAAGACAGATTGATGATGTCTGTATTATCTTTCAGAAATGCCGATTCAATTTGGGATTGATTTGATTTGGCTTTCCTTTTAATTTCAATCTCTCTGCCCATGGCCTTGAATTCTTCATGAATAGCACTGAAGTATTCTTCGATGTTGAAAGTATCATCTCTTTGAAGTAAAGAGAAATCCATATCTTCTGA
>CAZRPW010000031.1:0-38764 GCA_964601975.1 uncultured Bacteroides sp. | reverse complement strand
TATTAATAATCGGATATAAAATATTTGCGCCGTTCTAGTCAAAATGACGCGAGGCGGAACCGCTGGGAATCGCTGGAATTTCAGCAGCGATTCCGCTTCGCGTCAATTTTTGACATTTCTTATTCCTGATTCAAGACCTGGACATGAAATTTCAGGTGGCCGGGTATCTTTTTTATCCGTTTATTATGAATTTTTGCCTATAAACGGATATAAATAATTGAAAACAGATATAAAATATCCGTTTATTATGGAATTTTATTAATAATCGGATATAAAATATTTGCGCCGTTCTAGTCAAAATGACGCGAGGCCGAATCACAGTCAAATCCTAAAATGACACGAGGCCGAATCGCTGGGAATCGCTGGAATTTCAGCAGCGAGGCCGAATCACAGTCAAATCCTAAAATGACGCGAGGCCGAATCACAGTCTAGTCCGTGAGGCGGGGAGTTAGCAGGCGGGAGTTAGCAGGCGGGGAGTTAGGAGGCGGGAGTTAGCAGGCGGGAGTTAGCAGGCGGGAGTTAGCAGGCGGGGAGTTAGGAGGTGAACATTAAATAAAAAATCACTTCTGAGTCTCTCTACAGGTAAGCAATCCTGAACGGAAAGAGCTAAGCACTCACCGGAAGTGAGGTCTTGCGTAGTCACCATAGATGATGGCACGAAGCGTATACAGCGACTGACAAAGGTATGTATTGAGCCTCGAAAGTATCAGAATAACGGAGCCATGGACCTATATTTATCTTACGGCAACACAGAAGAATCGTTACAGGTAAAATGCGGAAGCCTGGTCGGGGTGGCAGGACATCTCAAAGTCAGATCAGGGGGGCATGGGAACACAGGAGAGCCTGCCGTCTCCACACCCAGGAACGCGGCCCGGGGTCAGCCGCGAGAACTACTGATCTGATAGCTGCGCTCAACGTCAAGGCTGCGAAGGCAATATAGTTACTATGGTGTCACCTTCAATAACAGGAGCCTGAATGGCTTCTTCATGGCAGAAAGATACAAGCTTTTCAAATGGTTGAATCGCAGAGGGGAAAAAATTGGAGGATGTCCAACCTCATATTACTTGATAATACGCACTATTTGTGCTAAATTGAGCATGAACCATCACAATCCTCAACATGAAAGTCGATCTGTCAAAATATCTCGCCGATTGGTACAAGGAAGATTTATCTCAGAACATTTTCCCGGGGCCCGTGATCACCATCTCCAGGGAACTGGGATGTCCGGCCAAGAGAATTGCTTCTTCTTTGACCGATAAGCTCAACACCATTGAAGGCCAAAAGAAAAAACAACCCTGGCGGTGGATTAGCAAAGAGATCCTGCAGGAAGCCTCAAAGGAGTTACAGGTGGATTCTTCCCAGATCCAGCATGTATTTGACTACAAGAGCCGGGGGGTCCTCGAGGACCTCTTGCTGGCACAATCCAAAGATTACTACAAATCGGACCTGAAGATCAGAACCACCATTGCCAAGGTCATCCGGAAATTTGCCAATGGAGGAAATGCGGTTATTGTGGGAAGAGGAGGCGTGGCCATCACCCGAGATATTCCAAAATCACTGCACATATACCTGGAAGCTCCCCTTGAGTGGAGGGTTCTCAGGGTGGCCGAAAAGCACGATCTCACCATTGAGCAGGCCAGGAGCCATGCGCTGAGTATCGACAAAAAGCGGGCTCATTTCAGGGACTACTTCCAGGGAAAGGGTTCTGACTATACCCGCTTCGATATAAAACTGAATTGCATGACCCTCGATAAAAAGGAGATCATCGATATTATTGTGGGAGCTCTGAAAACAAAGTCGATGCTCTAAACAAGCACCTTCCCTGTCATTTCAGCAGGTCGTTCCACACCCATTATTTTTAATAGGGTCGGAGCCACATCGGCTAAAATTCCTGATTCGATTTTATCATAGTCTTTGGTAACCAGGATGCAGGGTACCGGATTCAGAGAGTGGGCCGTATTGGGTGACCCGTCATCGTTGACCGCGTGATCTGCATTTCCGTGATCTGCAATAATCATCACATCATAATCCTGATCCCTTGCCGCAGCAACCACCTGGCCCACACACTCATCGACTGTGCTAACTGCTTTCTGGATGGCCTCATAAACGCCTGTATGCCCGACCATATCACCATTGGCAAAATTCAGACAAATGAAATCAGGTTGATCTTCCCTGATGGACTTGATCACCTCATCTTTCACTTCAAATGCGCTCATTTCGGGCTGAAGGTCGTAGGTGGCAACCTTGGGTGATGCTACCAGGATCCGGTTCTCATTTTCAAATTCCGCTTCCCTGCCACCAGAGAAAAAGAAGGTCACGTGGGCATATTTTTCCGTTTCAGCAATCCTCAGCTGGCTTAATCCTGCAGCCGAAACCACTTCACCCATGGTATTGTTTACATTATCCTTGTCATAAATCACATGCATTCCCTTGAATTTGGCATCATAGGGAGTCATGGTACAATAGTAAAGAGGCAGCGTCTTCATCCCCTGATCGGGCATATCCTGCTGAGTCAGAACCATTGTAAGCTCCTTGGCCCTGTCATTCCTGAAGTTAATAAAGACTACAACATCACCTTCCTGCAGGCTGCCTAAAGGCTTACCCGCATCATCCACCACCACGATGGGTTTTATAAATTCGTCCGTCACCCCTTCATCATAGGACTCCTGTATGGCAGCCACAACATCTGTGGTGGCTTTCCCTTTTCCCTCCATCAGCAGATCGTAGGCCTCTTTGATCCTTTCCCACCGCTTATCACGGTCCATGGCATAGTAGCGCCCTATAAATGAGGCCACCTTAGCGTTGGAACCAGACAGATGATTGTTCAGATTCTCCATGTAAGTCTTCCCACTCTGGGGATCAGTATCACGACCATCTCCAAATCCGTGAATAAATACATGCTCAAGATCGTATTGAGCGGTCATATCACACAGCTTATAAAGATGCTTATCCAGCGAGTGTACGCCACCATCGGAAAGCAAGCCCATGAAGTGCACCTGTTTCCCATTGTCCCTGGCATAGGAAAAGGCCTCCACCAGTGCTTCATTCTTAAAGATAGAGTTGTCCTTACAGGCCATATTGATCTTCACCAGGTCCTGATAAACCACACGCCCTGCACCAATATTGAGGTGTCCCACTTCAGAATTCCCCATTTGTCCGTCGGGAAGTCCCACATTCTCTCCCGAAGCATAGAGGTGGGAGTAGGGGTACTCCTTCTCCAGGCGGTCCATATTCGGAGTGGGTACCTGGCTGATTACATCTGCTTTATCTCCTTTTCCGATTCCCCATCCATCGAGGATCATCAACATTGCTTTTTTCTGACTCATATCTATAATTGAATATCTTATTTGACAACGATCCGGCCATTTTGTTTGCAAAATCCAACCGGCGCACAAAGATAGTTGATTTTTCTCTTTGGTAACCAAAGAACAAATAGCCGGGAGCGATGTTTTTCATTCAACAACAGTAAGCAAAGTAATGCAAGAACATACCAATCACCTGATCAACGAGACCAGCCCCTACCTGCTTCAGCATGCCCATAACCCCGTAAACTGGTATCCTTGGGGTGAAGAGGCCCTTGAAAAAGCACAGAAGGAAGACAAACTCATCATTGTAAGCATCGGCTATTCCTCTTGCCACTGGTGCCATGTGATGGAACACGAAAGTTTTGAGGACAGTGCGGTCGCTGCACTGATGAATGCGCATTTCGTATGTATCAAGGTCGACCGGGAGGAGCGGCCCGACATTGACCATATTTATATGACCGCCGTTCACCTGCTCAACCAGCAGGGTGGCTGGCCCCTGAACTGCATTGCCCTTCCCGATGGCCGGCCCATCTGGGGGGGAACCTACTTTCCAAAAGATTCCTGGATGGATGCCCTTGTCCAGGTGAAGAACTATCGAGAGAAAAATCCAGCAGAAACAGAAGCCTATGCCACCAAACTCGCGGATGGGATCGCTCAGAATTCGATATTCCAAGCTGCTGAAATTGAACACGGTCTTACAAAAGAAGAACTTAAGGAAGCCGTGCTTAAGTGGTCCAGGGGATTCGACACAAACAACGGCGGTCAGCAGGGAGCTCCCAAGTTTCCCATGCCAGTGAACCTGGAATTCCTTCTGCAATATGGGGTCCAGACGGGAGATGAGGAGATTCTGGCCCATGTGGCTACCACCCTGAGCAAGATGTCCAGGGGTGGAATTTATGACCAGGTGGGAGGAGGATTTGCACGTTACTCGGTCGATGCCATCTGGAAAGTGCCCCACTTCGAGAAAATGCTTTACGACAATGCCCAGCTGATTGGTCTTTATGCCATGGCCTACCAGGTATTCAAAGACGAGAACTACAGGGAGGTGGTGGTGCAGAGCATTAAATTTATAAAAAGAGAAATGACTAACCGCGAAGGCTCTTTTTATTCAGCACTTGACGCAGACAGCGAGGGGGTGGAAGGGAAATTTTATGTCTGGAAGCGGGAAGAACTAGAGGTACTCCTGGCGGGTGACTTCGATCTGTTTTCTGAATACTACAACATTAATTCGACCGGATTCTGGGAGGACGGGAACTACATCCTGTACCGCACAAGCGACCCGGCAGAATTTGCAAGTGAACGTGGACTGGATCCGAAAGTTTTGCAGACGCGCATTCATAAATGGAACCGGCTCCTGCTGGAAACACGCTCGAAAAGGATCAGGCCCGGACTGGATGACAAATCTCTTACCTCATGGAACGCCTTGATGATTTCTGGTCTGGTAAAGGCTTTTCGCGCCACTGGTGAGGACGAATACCTTGAAATGGCATCCACCTGTGCCACGATGATCAGTCAAAAAATGTGGAGTCGGGAGCAAGGTCTCTTTCGCAACTATAAAGAAGGGAAGATCACCATCCCTGCATTTCACATCGACTATGCCCTGAGTATTGAAGCCTTCCTGGACCTCTACGAGACCGGTGCAGATCGCACATGGCTGGATAGGGCTGTCGAACTTACAGAAGTAAGCCTTGAAAAATTCCGCGACCCGTCCTCGGGAATGTTTCGGTACAGCGCAGGCGACACCGAGGTACTGATTACCCATCACCTGGAGACCCAGGACAACGTGATCCCCTCCTCCAACTCGGTCATGGCCCACTCCCTTTTCAGGCTGGGGCATCTTCTTGCCAGGGAGGATTACCTGGAAATTGCTTCTAAAATGACTGATCAAATGAGCGCCAGGGTCGGTCAGTACCCCGGGGGCTTTGCTGCATGGGGAAAGCTGATACTGAAGCAGCTCCACCCCTACTACGAAGTAGCAGTGGTCGGACCAAAGGCCATGGAAAGGCTTGCCGAAATCCACTCCGAATACCTGCCTCAGCTAGTGATAGCAGCAAGCACCCGGAAGAGTGATCTTCCCCTGTTCAAGGGAAGGTTCATGAAGGATAAAACCCATATATTTGTTTGCAGGGATCATGTATGTCAATTGCCTGTGGAGGACCTTAAGGATGCAAAAGCAATCTACCATTATCCATAAACTGAAAGAGCTGAAAGCTGCAG
The DNA here is from genome assembly GCA_964601975.1 of uncultured Bacteroides sp. Taxonomy (GTDB): domain Bacteria; phylum Bacteroidota; class Bacteroidia; order Bacteroidales. Next base: position 33,242 of record CAZRPW010000031.1, on the reverse strand, counting down.
CCTGGAATCTTCCCATTAAAGATTCAAGGAGCCACCTTTTTGCCAAAAAATATGCAGCAAAAACCAAAGCGCTCATCAACGATGGATTGAGTGCGGTCGGACAGGAAGCCGGGGAAACTGAAGTTATGGCCCGCTCCTTCTTTAAAATGCTTGAGGCAAAACTGGATCTTAGCGGCCGAACCGAACCACCCACAGAGGAGGAGGTAAAAGCAGCCATAGAACAACTTAAAGATGTTGGACGCTTTTCCATATTCGCCACCCTTGTAATTCTGCCCGGTGGTGTAGTATCGCTGGTGGGACTGGAAATTCTTGCACGAAAATTCGGGGTCAAAGGTTTCAACCTGGTCCCCACATCTTTCCGGAAAAAGAAAAAAACCAACCTTCCGGCCAGGCCCGAATCCTGACTTTGGTTTGATTTTTGAGCTGTCTTTTCTACAATTAGACTTCTGAAAGATGAAAAACATACTGGCCGGCTGTCTTCTGCTTTTTTCCCTGGGCCTTCAGGGACAAAAAGTTTTTAAGGTAAAGTATGAATCACAGGCCGATCTGAAGGTATACATCGTAGATTATGAATCACAGTGCGATCTAAAAGTATATTTCGTGGATTATGAATCAAAAGCCAGCGAGGACGGTCTCTGGTATTTTGTTAAATATGAGTCACAGTCCGATAAAAAAATCTTCTTCGTGGATTATGAATCGCAGGCCGACCTGAAAATCTTCATCGTAAAGTACGAATCACAGGCAGGATGGAATAAAACCGAAAAACAACATCTGCTTTTATAATATTTTATAGTTTTAGCGGACAACTATAAAACTATAAAATAATGAGCGGCTTTTTCGGAGCAATCTCCAGGCAGGATTGTGTCTATGATGTTTTCTACGGCACCGACTACCATTCTCACCTTGGAACAAAAAGGGCGGGGATGGTTTTTTTCAATCAGGAAGAAGGATTCAGGAGATCAATCCACAGCCTTGAAAACGGTTATTTCCGAAGCAAATTTGAGCCGGACCTGGAACATTTTAAGGGAAACAGCGGATTGGGAATTATAAGCGACACCGATCCCCAACCCATCCTCTTCAACTCCCACATGGGCCGGTTTGCCATCACCACTGTCAGCCGCATGGTGAACATCGAAGAACTTGAAAAACAATTCCTGGCAAAGAAGGGACACTTCACTGAGAATTTCCAGGGAAATGTAAATCCCACCGAGGTCGTTGCAAATCTGATCTGCGAAGAAGATGATTTCGTGGCCGGTATCGAGCGGGTTCAGGAGCAAATCAAGGGTTCATGCACCCTGGTGATCCTGACATCCGAACGAATTATCGCTGCCCGGGATAAACTGGGAAGGACTACAGCCATCATTGGAAAAAAGGACGGGGCCTACGCTGTAGCTTCCGAAACCTGTTCCTTTCCCAACACGGGTTACGAAATTGAATACTACCTGGGACCCGGCGAAATCGTAGAGATCACGGCCGAGGGTTACAGGATCCTGAAACCCGCAGGGGAGAAAATGCAGGTCTGTTCTTTCCTGTGGGTTTATTATGGCTACCCGCCCTCTTATTACGAAGGCATCAATGTGGATGAAGTGCGTTACCGCTGTGGCGCCTGCCTGGCAAAAAGAGATACGGTGGAAGCAGATTTCGTGTGTGGAGTCCCCGATTCGGGTGTGGGACATGCCATCGGATACGGAAACGAAAAAGGCTTACCCTACAAAAGGGCCTATTCAAAATATACACCCACATGGCCCAGGAGCTTTATGCCCCAGAACCAGGATATGCGTGAATTGGTGGCCAAAATGAAACTGATCCCCAACAAGGCAATGATCGAGGGTAAAAAGATGGTATTTCTCGATGACTCCATCGTCAGGGGAACCCAGCTGACAGACAATACGGCCGATTTGAGAAATGCAGGGGCAAAGGAGGTACATATGCGCATTGCCTGTCCGCCACTTACCTTCCCCTGCAACTTCCTGAACTTCTCACAATCACGCTCCACGATGGAGCTGGCAACACGCAAAGCCATCAAACAACTGGAAGGTGAGGAGAAAGACCTGGAAAGCTATGCTGATCCTTCCTCGGACAAGTATAATGCGATGGTGGAGCAGATCGCAAAGAACCTGGGAATTGACTCCCTGATTTACCAGAACCTGGACGACCTTGTAGAGGCCATCGGGCTTCCAAAAGAGAAGCTCTGCACCCACTGCTGGGACGGTTCAAGCTATTTCTAATGGGGACAAGATTGGACTTAAATACTTATCTTGTAAAAAATAATACTAACGAAAATATGATACCAACACGGAACTTTGACCTGCTTGAGAGGTTTGTCACCAAGTTTCCCGGGCACAATGCTTTTGCAGAAAAGATTGGGGGAAAATGGAAGTTTTATACAGCAGAACAGTACAATGAAATAGCCCACCATTTTGCCATGGGGCTTCTTGAATTGGGCTTCAATAAGGGAGATAAAATTGTAACCGTCACCAATAACCGTCCCCAGTGGAACTTCGTAGATATGGGCATGGCAATGGCCGGAGTTGTGCATGTTCCTGCCTATACTTCCATGAACGCAGAAGAATATGCTTATGTCCTGGAGCATTCCGATGCCAAAATGGTCATTGTCTCAGATAAAAAACTCTACAATATCATCCACCCGGTTGCAGAAAAAATCGAAGCTGTCAAGCATTTTTTAACATTCGATAAAATTGAGGGAGCCAGTCTATGGACAGAAGTCACCGAGCTGGGCAAGAAGGCAAACTCCGATACCAGGAACAAACTGGACAGCATCAAGCAGGAAATTGATCCTAAAGATCTTGTTTCTATAATCTACACCTCCGGAACCACTGGTCAGTCAAAAGGAGTGATGTTGTCACACGAAAACCTGGTACAGAATTTTCTGCAAGCCTCCACCGTATTCAAACTAAATGATCAGGACCGCTACCTGGCCATTATTCCGGTATGTCACGTGGGTGGACGCCTGGGCAATTACCAGACTCAGTATTCAGGCGCCTGCATCTACTATGCAGAGAACATGGGTACCATTGCAGCAAACCTGAAGGAAATACAGGCCACCGGCTTCGACGCTGTGCCAAGAATCCTTGAGAAAATCTTCGATAACGTGGTGGCCAAAGGGCGCGGACTCAAAGGCATGAAGAAGAAGCTCTTTTTCTGGGCTGTGGACCTGGGACTGAAATACAATCCCCATGGAGAGAACGGATGGCTCTACGAACAGAAACATAAAATTGCTGATAAGATGATCTTCAGCAAGTGGAGAGAAGCCCTGGGCGGACACGCCAAACTGGTGGGATGCGGTGGAGCCAGCCTGCAACCACGACTCGAGCGGGTCTTTTGGGCCAGCGGACTGAAGATCATCAACATGTACGGCCTAACCGAAACCTCCCCCATCATCACCATTAACCGAACCGAAAAGGGTGAGTGTAAGCTGGGCACGGTTGGCACGGTCATCGACGGCGTGGAGCTTAAGATTGCCGACGATGGTGAAGTCCTCTGCAAGGGCCACTGTGTGATGCTGGGTTACTACAAGGATGAGGCCCAGACCAGGTCGGTTTTTGATGAACAGGGATGGTTCCATACAGGAGATGTGGGCCACCTTGAAGATGGAAAGTTCCTGAGGATTACCGACCGGAAAAAGGAGATTTTCAAACTCTCCAACGGAAAATTTGTCGCGCCACAGCTTATTGAAAACCGCCTGAAGGAATCGGCCTTCATCGACCAGGTTATGGTGGTGGGCGAGAGTCAGAAATTTGCAAGTGCCCTGCTGGTACCCGATTTCAAATATGTGAAAGAATGGCGGGCCAACCAGAAACTTCCAAATGGTAAAAACAACCAGGAGCTGATTCTGCAACCCGAGGTGACCACAGCCATCAACGAAGAAGTGAAAAAGATCAACAAAGGGCTCCAGGAGTGGGAGCGGATCAGCCGCACTAAACTGGTTTCAGACGAATGGTCTCCAACAACCGGCGAGCTGTCTGCCAGCCTGAAACTCAAACGAAAGGTGCTGTCGGAAAAATACAATGATTTACTGGATACGATCTATCAAAAACAAATCTGAGCACGGGAACATATGAAAATAAAAAAGGTATGTGACAGACAATCGGAACAGTCCTTTTTACGTGTTCCCAAGATGCTCTACCGGGATGAAGGCACCTGGGTCTGCCCCCTGGATAAAGAGATCAAATCCATCTTTGATCCGAAGAAGAATGTGTACTTCAAACATGGGGAAGCCACGAGATGGATCCTGGAGGACGAGGAAGGAAAGCTCATCGGAAGAATCGCGGCCTTCATCGACCACCAGACTGCCAAGAAGCAGGACCAGGCCACCGGGGGAACGGGTTTTTTTGAATGCATCAACAACCAGGAGGCTGCCAATCTGCTTTTTGATACTGCCAGGGAATGGCTGAAGGAGCGCGGTATGGAGGCCATGGATGGTCCCATCAATTTCGGAGAGACTGATAAATACTGGGGCTTACTGGTGGACGGCTTTACCCATCCCTCTTACGAGATTGCCTACAACTTCCCTTACTACCAGGAGCTTTTTGAAAGCTATGGCTTTTTGACCTACTTCAAACAGGAAGGATTCCACCTGGATATTACCGAACCCCTGCCTCCCCGGTTCCAGAAAATTGCCGAATGGGTTTCGCGTAAACCTGACTACGAATTCAAGCATTTTAATTGGAAACAGTCCGACAAATTCATCACGGATTTTGTCACTGTATTTAACGAAGCCTGGGCCTCATTTAAAGAAAATTTCGAACCCCTGGAAGTTTCATATATTAAAAAGACCCTTCAAAAGGCAAAGGCCATTATCGACGAAGAGTTTGTCTGGATCGCGTACAACAAGGGAAAGCCCATTGCCATCTACCTTATGTATCCCGATGTAAACCAGGTTCTGAAGCACCTCGACGGAACAATGACCCTTCCCAATATGCTGAAGTTCCTCTACCTGAAAAAGAAAAAAACCATGACCCGCGCCAGGGGGGTATTGATGGGTGTGATACCTGCCTTCCAGGGGATGGGAGTGGAAGCGGCCATTATCCTTCAGCTGGTGAAAGTCTTTGAACGGAAATCACACTACACCGAAATCGAATTCTCCTGGGTGGGCGATTTCAACCCGAAGATGAGAAAAATCTTTATCGGGGTAGGATGCAAGTCGGTCAAGCACTACATTACCTACCGCTACCTGTTTGACCGGGAGAAACCATTTAAGAGGTATCCCATTCCTGTTGAAGAAGAGCCCTCCTCAAAAAAATAATAAACAATCAGATTCATGAGCTACGATGTAATTGTTATAGGGAGTGGACTGGGCGGTCTGACTGCCGGGGCCAAGCTGGCAAAAGAGGGAAAGAGGGTCCTGTTGCTCGAGCAGCACGACCGACCGGGTGGATGCGCAACCACCTTCAAAAGAAAGGATTTTACCATGGAGGTCGGACTCCATGAAATGGAGGGCCTCTATCCCCGTGACATCAAGCTTAAGATGTTCCAGGACCTTGGAATTACAGACCGGGTGAATTTCCTGGCCCTGCCTGAATTCTACCGCTTTATAAACGGACGACAGGACATCGTGATTCCCCACCAGGTAGAGGATGCCAAAGAAATTTTGAAAAAGGCCTTCCCCGGCGAGGAAGAAGGAATTGATGCCTACTTCTGGCACCTTGCCAATGCCAAGCGGGTAATGGTGCTGAACCGCAATCAGCCGGAGAAAAACATCGGACAGTTCCTGGATGAAATCATCAGCAATGAAGATCTCAAGCTGGTGCTGCTGGGGAACCTGGGATACTACCACGACGACCCTTATACCCTCTCATGGTTCTACTACCTGTCGGCCCAGAACAGCAACTACGGCGGCAGGGCCAACTACATCCAGGGCGGCTCACAGAAACTCTCCGATGAACTTATGAATATAATCATTGAAAATGACGGAGAGGTCAGGCTGAACAGCCTGGTTACCCAACTCAATTATGAAGGTTCCAAAGTAGTGGGGGTAAGCTATACCGACACCAGGGGAAAAGAAAGGGGAACCCATTCTGACAAGGCGAAGGACATTATTGTCAACGCAGCCATTCCAAACCTTGCCGACAGCCTGCTCTCCAAAGAAGATGGTAAAAAACTTGCAGCCCATCTCAATCATAAAATCGGAGCTTCACTGCTGACGGTCTATTATGGATTTAAAAAATCCCTGAAAGAGGTGGGAAACAAGCACTACGCCACCTTTGTGTTTGATCCATCCATCAAAAGCCAGGCCGATATACTGCCCAACAACCACGCCGATTTCAGTACCCGGAGTTTTACCTTTGTGGACTACAGCCAGGTCGACTCCAGGCTGGCTCCCGAGGGAAAAAGTGTGGGTGCCGTTTGTGCAGTAGACTACCCCTCCGACTGGGAGAACCTCAGCCGGGAAGAGTACAACCGGATGAAGGCCGATGTGGCCGACACCATCACCGATCGCTGCGAGCAGTTCATTCCCGGATTCAGGGATGCGATTGAGTACGTGGAGGTGGCCACTTCGCTGAGTGTAAAACGCTTCACCCTCAACAACGGGGGCGCTGTATATGGTTTTGCCCAGAACCAGGACAAGCCCATCGAATACCTCTCGGCCCTACCCGACAATATCCACATTGCCTCGGCATGGGGCAAACTGGGCGGAGGCTTTTCAGGAGCCTTCATCAATGGCTACAACTGTGCCACCCAATTGCTCAGCAAAGCATAGTCGGATCGTTTTACTTAAGAAATCTGAGGAATAAAGGCGGGCTCAACGGCAGGAGCTTTCTCCTGCCGTTGATCCTAATTCTTTTCAAAGGAAAAGAATCACCATGGCTAACTTTGCATGGGGTGCAAAGCAATACAACTACTTCCCGATCAAATTACCTCCCAGTTTAAAAGAGTATTCAACCAGTCTATATGTTTGATAATCTGATAATTCGTAGGGGTCTATGGAATTAAAGAACATGATAGACTTGCTACAGAATATAACTTTATCTACTTGAGCATTCAAATTCTTTACAAACAGATTTCTATATTTGCCCCTGAGTCGACAACCGTTAAAATCATCAACGATAAGCACAATCTTAGCTTTGTCAACTTCGCCAGAATGCCCAAGATTATTCGTTAAATAATAATTCTCAAATGCCTGCCGGAATAAGGTGTTTGTAATAAAGTGGATATCAGGCTTGAGAATCTCATAACCATTCACCAATAGGGGAGTGAATCCCTCCGCATGAAAATGCTTAAACAGCTTCTTACTCAAGAATGTTTTTCCCGCACCCCCGTCACCAATTAAGATCGCCTTGTCAAGCTTACCCTCGTCCAGAAGCTTATTAAACCTGCCTATGCTCGTTTTATTAGTTCCCGGATTAATGAATTTGAGAAAGGGATTTACACATAAATGATCCGCTTTGCATTTTTCAGCCCCCCTATTCAGAAACTCAGCATCCAGTGAATCCAGCTGATCTGAAAAGGATTTATTTAAAGCATACCTTTGCTCTCCCTTTGATTCAACACCTGGCAATTCCTGGTCTGATTCGATCCTGTTTTCGTGATAGCAACCCTTGTCATAATTGAAATTGCTTACACAAATCTTCGCCTTATCCGAATCGAATGAGAGCATATTGAAGTGGCTTTTATTTATATTTTCCGAATCCAGCAAGGCTTCTGATTCCCCATATAAGTTCATGAATTTCTCCGAATGAAGCTTCGGCTTAGCTCCGTTCAATTGCAGATCTTCCTGTGCATAGCCATCCTCCAATTGTGGCGAGCAACATTCGAGCACCATGGAAAGACTTTTTTCCCTGATTCTTTCTTTTTCTAAACTTTCAATGATGTGCTTCCAGCCACTTTCAACATTCTCAAAATGATTCTCACGCTCCCAGGGGGCTCCCACGATACTTACTCCCCTATTTGAAAACATTCCAAGATCCGATTTGATATTGCGATAGAATAACTTTACCTGCTCATCTTCTTCCCCAGCAGGAAATACCCCGGGTTCTGAAATCAGAATAAAAACTTGCTCGAACTCTGCAAGCCGGTTCCTTAAAGACAAGAATATCTCCTCTCTCTTAAATCCCATGGTATGATCCTCACCTGCCTCTCTGAGGTGCTTACTATTAAAATGGATAATCCCAATTTTCATTTCTATATCAATTCTGTACCGTCCCGATCCATGCAATTTGTATAGATCCTGCGCTCTTAAATAGATATATAGGAATAGGCCTGTTTTTGTTACGGATAAAAGGCTGAAAAAAAGAAATAAACATGGATATTTGATGTTTTATTGCCTGGTTTACTGAGACTTAAAAAATATTAAAAAAAATCACTGCCGTAACAAAAAAACAGCTTTCCAGATAAACAGGCATTGTCAAACCCATAAAAATTAAACACAATGAAAACAATGCCCAAAACCGCAAAAGATTTAAAAAACACTTTCAAAAACGACGAAATAGAAGCTACCAAGATGAATTACCTGGTCGGTGGTGAGGGAACAGGTGGCCAGGGAGGTAATGGCGAATGGTAGGAAAAAGATATGGAATAGGAATAGAGTAGTCCTTATCCTGATATTGAATCCAAAATTACTACATTTCGGGATTCAAATCAGATATGAAACGCTATTCCCTTATTCTGTTTTTAAGCCTTTTTGCTGTCTGCAATGCCCAGGTAAATATCAAGGATGGGCAGAAGCTGTATAACAGTTATCTTACGGCCCAGAAAATGGGGGACTTCCTGGGTGCCGAGACTTATCTGAACAGCATTCTTGAGGATCCCGAAGGCCTTTCTCAATACCATATTTCTCTGGTTCAAAATAACCTTGGATTAGTGAATTGGAATCTGGGGAACTACCAAGAGGCTTCTGAATATTATCATAAGTCCCTTGAAAACTGCACGGGGGAGGATGCAGCTTCAAAAAAGCTAAAACCCCTCATTTATAACAACCTGGGACTCCTGGCAACTCAGTCAGGCGCCTTCTCAAGTGCCCTGGAATACTTTGAGAAGGCTGAAAATGAAATCGCCGGATTTACATTAAAGGAGGAAAGGTGGTATTACGACCATCTTTCCATGATAGAGCTGAACAAAGCGCTTGTTTTCATTGATATACAAAAGTATCCTGAAGCAATCTCTTTACTTCACCAATCTCTGCAGGCAAAGATCCTGTTCGACTTGCCCTATCAGGGATCTGTGTATTTCAATCTGGCCAGGAGCTATAAATTGCAATACAAACAAGATTTATCGGACCTGTATTTTTTAAAGAGTATTTCTCAATGGGTCGAAGAATACGGAGAGGATCACTTCGAACTCGCCAATGTTTACCTTGTGTACGGACAATTTTTAGCTGAGCAGGAAAATACTCCCGGGGCAGCGCTGTACTTCCAAAAGGCCATTGACAATTACCTTACAAATTATGGTCCCAAACATCCATATACTGCCGGTTGTTATAAAATTATTTCGGACGTCAAATATGCCCAGCAAAATTATAAGGAATCTCTTGATTTCGCACAAAAAGCATTGATCTCTATTTGTCCGGGATTTGAAAGCGAAGACATTTTTACAAATCCGCTTGCCTTGGAATCAACACTGGATTTGGAATTATTAAAGATTTACCGCAGTAAAATACAGTCACTCACTGCCCTTGCGGAAGAAACAGCCTCTGTTAATGTTCAAGAACAGATTAAAACCCTGAGCCTCGCCCTTGAAACGAGTGAAGAAGCGGTAAAGGTCCTGGGTAGAATTCAAGGTTCCTACCTCTCGCAGGAAAGCAGGCTCTTCCTCACACAAAATCAAAAGGATATATTCATTCTGGGCATCGAAATTGCCCTGAAATTATATGCGCTCACAGGAATGGCCCTGTATAATGAAAAAGCTTATGGCTTTGCTGCCCTGGGCAAAACCCTGGAGTTTAATTTTGAGAAGCGCCAAAAAGAAAAGTTATACCTCAATAGCCTGCAGGATTCAACAGCGAAGGAACTCATCTCCCTCAGGAAGAATATCGAGGGTTATTCTCATATGATTGAACATGAGCAAACCCAGGCTAAGCCCGATACCTCCAGGTTGAATCAATGGAAACAAGCCCGGTTTGCACTGAGGCGGGAATATGAATCCTTGCATGAAACTGTTTTTGGTCCGGAGGCGAAATTACAAGCCATTGAAAAGCCTTTCTCCTCAGATATGCTGAGAGCACTCCAGGGAGGTATCAAAAGAAATGAATGCCTGGTGGAATACGCCATCTCAGGCCTGGATGAAAACGGTGGTGGAAAGTTATTCGCCTTTGTGATCGACAAAAAGGAGCTCTTCATTTACAGTACCCGAACAGACACATCATTTTACAAGGACATTGAGATGGTCCACATGCATCTGAATGGATTCAATCCCTATGACGCCGGTGCTGGCAACTGGCGGGAATTGCAGGCTTCGCTTACCCGCTTATCGGATATTCTGATCTCCCCCCTGGAAAGCAGGATCCCGGGTAAGAAACTTATAATCATCCCGGATGATGAACTGTCAACTATTCCGTTTGATGCACTCATCATAAATTCAAGCGCTCCTAAACAAAATGCAGGCATCAATTATCTTATTAAAAACCATGAGGTAAGCCTGGTGCCCAATTCTTTCATGCTCGATAATAAGAGGGCAATCCGATCAAAGCGGCCACAAATAAAAGTTTTTAGCCAGGACTATGCCCGGCCTGTTGAAGGGGGACTGGATTACCTGGCCCTGGTGGCAGAGGAGAGGGATGCTATATTAAAGACTATAAAAGGGAACAGCATTCCTACTTCGTTGCCAAAGAATGATATCCTGATGGAAATAAAAGAAGCCGATCTTATTCATTTTGCCCTTCACCTCTTTCCCTCCGATCAGCATCAGTCATCATCCTATATGGTACTGCACCAGGACCAGGATTCTGCTTTTAGTAATCTCCTGTTTGATTACGAAATTGATCCATTGGAACTCTCGACCCCACTGGTGGTAATGAATGCCTGTGAATCGGGAAGTGGTCAATTTCATCGGGGAGAAGGAATGTTAAGCCTGTCGAGGAGTTTCTTACTTGCGGGATCAAAATCGGTGATCTCCACCCTTTGGCCGGTCGATGATAAGGCCGGCAGTTCGATTATGATCGATTTTTATGAGAAGCTGGCCAGGGGAAACTCCAAGTCAAAGGCGCTTAGAAAAGCTAAACTTTCTTATTTAGAGGAATCAAAGCCCGCATTCTCTCACCCCTATTACTGGGCAGGCTACCAGCTGATGGGCAATAGCTCGGCCGTTTACATTGCACCGAGAATATATATTACAGGTTTGGGAGGATTTATATTTGTGATTGCTTTGATCCTCTGGCGAAAAAAGAAGATGCACACGGAGGCTTGACTTAAGGGGCTTACTTAAAAGCGCTCAATCGTTTCGATATTTTTGCAGCATCCTTTCCAAGGCTTCCTTCCTGGTTTGCCAGCTCGGACATAAGGTCCCCGGCTTCAGGAATCCTTTCTAGTTTCAGGTAGCACAAGGCCAGGTACCATTTCGCTTCCGCTTCATATTTTTCAAACTCCGAAAGGAAGGATTCAAACACCTTTGTTGAAGCTGCATATTGTGCATCTCCCATCAATGATAATCCATAAAATAATTGCGCTTCTGCGAAGTCGGGATACATTGCACCAACCTCAGCCAACAACCTTGAACTACTCGCATACGCACCATTCAAGTACTGATTGAGGGCATCCTGAAACCCAACAAATTCGACAGTCCCGGTTCCCCTGTTGGTAAAATTCACATCTTCCAATGGCGCATAGTAACTCGAATACAAGCTGGAGGATATAAGGGCGGGACTCTCATTCCGGATAATCAGAACCCCCACAAGAACTGCGGCGGCAGCCATAAGAGGATAGATTATACGCCGGAGAGTTTTCCTTTTCTCCATGACCGGCTTCGTATCTGCATGAGGGTCCTCTTCCTTGATTTGTACATCCTTTGACGCATAAAACTCCTTTACAAGGCGTTCTGCTTCATCCATGTCCGAACTACGCTCCATCTCATCCAGCACAACTTTGGATTTGAAATAATCCACCATTTCTGCCTGCCTGTTGAACTCGTAGGCCAGATCAGGATCAAGCTTGAGATCAGCCTCAAAAGCCAATTTCTCCTGGCCCTCCAGGTCTTTGTAGAGGTAATTTGCTATTCTCCGGGAATACTGATCCGTTTTACTCATTACACCTGGATTTTAGTTGCATTTGAAAACCTTCATGCTCTTTTAAGAACTCATATTCGGGGTGTTGGTCAACATATTGGACCAATGCTGTATGGCACATGCTTTTTTTCCTTCTCAGGTTGCCATAGGATACTCCAAAAATATCAGCAATTTCCCTGGGAGGAAGCTCTTTAAAGTAAGCCGTCAGAATCTGCCGGCATTCTTTCTCCAATTGGCTAAAACAATCGTCAAAGATTTTTCGAAACAGCACCATATCCAATTCTTCAGAAGACTCTTCTTCTTCTGTTTTTTCATTGTGCCGGTACTGATAGTTATTGGCGGCCTTAAGCTTATCAGACATCATAACCCACTGATATTTACAGACCTGGAACAGTAGGGAAGACATTTTGCAGGTGAGGGTAAATTTCCGTTTGCTGACCAATTCGATAAGGCCCGCCATGCCCTCACCAAACACATCTTCTCCATCGGTAGAGCTTCCGCCCCATTCCATAACCTTTGTAATAATTGCTTTCCTGTAACGCCTGTCAAGAAAGGTAAAAACATCATCGGATCGCTCCCTGATGCCCCTTACCAATTGTTCGTCTGTATATTCAATCACTATCATCTCATATAAATGATGACTTTATAAATATCAGTAATTTTCAATATAGCTTTGATTCACTTTTTATCCATGGCCTGGAAAAGAATCCTAAATGGATTTCTCAATGAGCAAATATAATTTATTTTTTCCGGTCCCGAACATTTTTTTTTTACACAGGCCAGGATCCAACAAGAATCAAGCAATCAATATCTTTCATGCCCGGCAAATTTGATTATACCTCTCCTGAAAAATAACAAAATCACCTCAATCCATATATAGTGTTTATAAAAAGGTTTAATAATGATTCTCCATACAAATCAAAAATTGCAGCAAATCAAAATTTAAACTGAAAAACATATGAAAACACGATTGTATACCATGCGAGGGAATATCCTGAGTAGGGACAACAAGATGCACTCCTATGCTCGTAGCCCTCAACTCCAAAAAACTGAAACCCCGGCCGATAAGGCTTTCCCCGAACAAGCAGACATTCAGCTATATGAGTCTCTTTTCTGGTCAACCTTCAAGAACCTTCCTGAAACATGCAGGCAGGTCCTGATTTTGCATTGGAAAGATCTCGATCTTCAGGAAATCAGTACCCGGCTGAATACCAGTGAAGCAGATGCAATGGACCAGAAATGCGCCTGTACGCAAAAATTTGTGGAAATGGTGAAAAGCCACAAAGACTATGAGCTACTTCGCTGCTCCACCTCAGCATTTAATAACAAAAACCCTGACATATGATAAATTACACCGAACAAATCAACAAAAACATCTCAGGCAAAATGAGCCCTGAAGAAATACTTGAGTTTGAAAGCAACCTGGCTCAAAATGAAGGCCTACGGGAGCAATACCTGATTTTGCTGAATGCTAGGGAGTACATTAAGGCTAAATTGGTACTTGAAGAAATAGAAAGCGATCCGGACCTCCCCATGATCATGGACCAGGTCATTAGTCACTTTAAAGAAATTGATCTACCCTGTTTTCAATTGAATTAAACAGCAGCATAGATGATTGCTTTTATTGTATAAAACTATATGAGCAAAGGAATTGTTAACTTTGCAAAGGACAAAAGCTTCATAGTTATGAATGCTGCGGAAATAAAACTGGACTTGTTCAGGAGGATAGACAGCCTAAAAGAGGCTGATCTGGAGAAGGTGTACAATGAATTTCTTGCGCTGTTAAGTAAGACCTCGCCATACAAACTGTCTAAGGCTGAAAAAGCAGCTATTGATGAAGCGTTGGAAGCGAGCAAAGATGGCCAGCGTTACACCCGGGAAGAAGTAATGAAAGAAGTTCAGTAGTTTTGGCTTCCCTTTCTGGCATACCACGAAATCACACTCTCCACGTTCACTGAAGTAAAAAAAACCTTTTGTTCGTTACTAAAAAACAATTACAGAAGAATGCTAACCAGGACCTGCTGGGAGTGGTAAAGACCATCGCCGGGTATCAGGTGGAGGTTCCATCCGATTTTGGAGGAGATGCGGGGGTTTTTGAAGGGATCCACAAAAAAATCGATCCGGCCATAATTTCCAGCCGAATACAGGGGATCGCCCAGTAATAAGGGAGACGGATCGCCCAGGTACCAGGACCCTTTTATACCAAATATTTTATACATCAAATCGATCTTTGTATACCAGGCATGAGCCCATTGGAAGTCCGGGGCCGGCCGCTGCTTTACATAGCTGGAGGCCACCCCACTGGCAAAATCCAGTTTATCAAGAAAGAGCCGGTCTGACACATCGATTCCTGCCAGCAGCATGAGGGAACCATCATCCCTGATCTGGTTCATATCTGTCGGAGAGGTGGTCCGGGCCAGGTGGTAGCGGGTGGTATACGCTTTAAGATATGCGATACTCAGATGGATAGTGGCGTCGAAACCGGCATGAATGGCCTCACGTGTCTCTTCGTTTTCCCGGTCCATCCAGTCCACCCAACCGTGAATGTTTCCCCATTTTCCTTTGTATCGGATAGAAGCACCTTCCACATTGGGCCTGTAATAGTGGAGTGAATCGCTCAGTGAAAAAAGCGGGTAATCCATCACCTCCCGGCGGGGAAATGATCCGAATTTCATCTGAAGCTTTTCCGTGGTATAGCTGTAATAGAGATCAAGCTGGGGCTTCACTCCAAAAAACTCGCCCCCGAATTCATACATGTAGTTGACACCAAGCTTTACTGCGTGCACCGAATCAAACCCGAAGGAAACCCCCGGATTGATCCTGGCACCAAAAATGGTCTGGTGATATCCATACGGGGTGAAGTACTCCCGGTTATCCAGGATCTGGTCAAAGCCCAGGTAAAATTTCGGGGATTGTGCGATTCCGTAAGAGGAAAGCAAAAACAAAAGGGCGATATGGGCCAGGTACCTTTTCAAGACTGTGGGTCTGGCCAAAGGTAATGAAATGTGCTTAAAACAACAGACCACCCTAAGTTCAGGCGATCTCCTTCAGTGCTGCTTCCGTGCGGTCCATATAATTATCCACCTGCGCTGCATTCTCAAAGCCCACAATCATCATATCCACACTCCCCAGTCCAAGTACAAAGCGGAGTGAGTGATCGATTTTTTCACTTTCTTCTTTAAGCTTGCCATTGCCCACAACCTTCATCCCGATCACCCCTTTCCCGGAAGCGTGCAGCTGGTGAATCACCTCCACAACCTCGGCCGGTTCGGGTTTGTCCATGGCAATGCCATAGGGATTAATCCGTGCATGCAGCACATCCACCCAGGGATCGGCAGCTGCGGTTTTCATGGCATCCAGCGAATGCACCGAAACCCCATGGGCCCTGATGATTCCCCTGGCCTTGAGATCCTCAAGGATATCCATCTGCCTTCTTTCGTTATCGGTCCATCCTTCATCGACCATGCAGTGTATCTGCACCAGGTCGATATAATCGGTTTGAAGCTCTTTCCGGAAACGGTCCACCACAATGTTGGCATCGGGACGCTCGGGCTCCGGTATTCCCCCCGGTCGCGTCCAGATTTTGGAGGTAAGCATCAACTCCTCCCTATTCATTGATTTAAGAGCCTCAGCCATGATGCCATGGGTACCGTAAGTATCCGCACAATCAAACATCCTGAAACCACGATCGTAGGCATGCTTCAGCAGGGCAACACTTTTATCCTTTTCCTGCTTGGTAAGAAAAGAGGACCGGTTACTGGCCCATACCCCGGTTCCAAATCCAACCAGCGAGGGATTTAATCCCGTCTTACCCAGTTTTACAGCCTGCAGAGGATCGGATGTGGGAAATCGTCTAGCCGCCCCGTAAAGAGGATTCTCAAACATCAGGTGTGCGGTCCCCAGTGCCAGTGCACCCAGAAAATGCCTGCGATTCAGATCAAACTTACCCATGAGCAATAATTTTTTTGTAAGATATGGTAAAGCAAATGATTATTAAGTTAAAGGATTTGTTAAAACCACAGACTATTTACCCGGCATCCACATATCGGCGGGTGTTAATCCCAGCTCGCCGATCATCTCTATGGCATAGTCCATTCGACCCAGGCTCTCGGCGGTTACATTGTTGGTGCCGAATGTAAATTTAACACCCGCCTCTTTGGCTCTTTTTAGAAAGGCCGGACCTGGGATCCTCCTGCCATTGTTGATCTCCAGGGCCACTCCGCTCTCCACCAATGCAGCCACCACCTTATCCATCCTTTCTTCGGTCCACAGTGCATCGTACTGCGCATTGATCTCATCGGGAATGAAGGTGGGATTCACATAGATATCGATGGGCTCGGTGGTCACAATGCTCACAATCCGGTCTACCAGCTGATCCATAAAATCCTGGGGATCGCCCACTTCGGTCTCCTCCGGCAGCCAGGTGCGCATGCGCAGTCCATCGTCGTTGGTCCATGTCATGGCATCGGTGAATACATAGTCGAAGCGCTCCCTGCTCTCGGGGGTGAAAAGCTCCAGCCACTCGCGCCCTTCTGCCTGCATGGCAAACCAGGTAAAGGGTGATGGACTATAGGTGTCCAGGAAGGTATTCAGCTCCTCATCCGACTCAAAGCCCATCTTCAGTCCGCAGTTCACTGCAATCCCGTAGGTGTAGCCATATTTGCGGGCCTGCTCCAGGGCATCCTCCTCTGTCATCCCGCCCTTCAGGTGGGTATGCAGATCGATCAGGGGAAAATTATCGGTAGCCAGGCGCACAATTTGCTCCTCAAATACCAGGTCGCCTGGTGCGGTCCCGGGACTTGGCAAATCATCGGCCAGGGGCTTCACCCTTATATTCTTATAGGCCACCGTGCTCCCCGGATCGTGACACTGGAAGGCAAAGGTACCCCCATCATCATTCAGTCTGCGACCCTGCCAGCCGTCGGGTCTCCATAATTCGGAAGGCTCGGTGTAATCAGAGGCCAGCATATCATTGATATAGGTCCGCACAGTCTTCCCCTGCACCACAATCCGGTAGTTGAACCACTCATGATCAGGAACTACCTGCTTCCAGATATTACGCACCGCATAAATACTACCCGTCATCTTATGCTCCACGTAGTCGCCCGGACTGGCGGGAGGATTTGCAGAATTAAATACCTGGCACTCGTAGCCCTTACCGGGCCATCCTTTTTCCTGGAATTCGGTATGAATGTAAACTCCTGAGTTTGATCCGGGAGTAGTCTTCACATCCACACTGAACTCAAAATTAAGGAAATTGTGGTCCATTACATTTCCTGTGTAGAAAAGATGGGACCGTTCACCGGCTGTTACGATGGCACCATCCTCAATTCTCCATGAGGCAGAGTTTTCATTAGCGGTCCACCCGTCAAGGCTTTCCCCGTCAAAAAGACTGATCCATTCATCAGAACTACAGCCTGTAATGGCCATAAAAAGAAACAGGGAAATTGCAATATGTGAAAGTTTCATAGGAAAAATGTTAGTTGTTATCTGTTTGATTTGCATGTAAATGTACGAAAATGATACACTTTTTAAATTCATTGAAAAATAGTACTTTCGATCTACATTTTAAAATTTCTGAAACTCATGAACTTTTCAAGAAGAAATTTCATTAAAACAGGTGGAGCGGCAGCGGCCGGAACCATGGTTTTGCCACCCCTGTTAAAATCATGCAACAACATGCAATTAGCACCAGACGTAAAAAGTTATTTAGACCATTTTGAGGTCACACCAAAAATGCTGCAGCAGGTAATTGCCGAAGCCATGTCCAAGGGCGGAGACTATGCTGACCTGTTTTTTGAGCATACCATAACGAACAACCTTGGACTGGAAGACGGAAAAGTAAACAGTGCACATTCGAATGTGGATTACGGAGTGGGGGTCAGGGTGCTGAAAGGCGACCAGACCGGCTTTGCCTATACCGAAACCACCTCTCTGCAGGACATGCTGAAAGTGGCCAAAACAGCCGCTAACATTGCAAATAATCCGGGTACCTTTAAACAGAATGACCTCCTTACAAAGGAGACTCCCAACTACTATAAGGTCTCCCAAAAATGGGAAAATACAAGCGTAGAAGAAAAAATTCCTTTTGTTCAAAAGGTAAACGACCGTCTGCACGAACTGGATGAGAAGATTATCAAGGCACGGGTGATCCAGCGGGATGAATCGTCCTACATCATGTTCTACAATTCCGAAGGAATCCTCACCTACGACTACAGGCCCATGGCCATCCTGGCAGTGGTTTGCGTGATGGAGAAAGACGGGCAGATTGAGAATGATTACAGCTCCCGGGCTTTCAGACAGGGTTTTGAATTCATGAATGAAAACCTGGTGGAAGAGCTGGCCCAGGAAGCCGTTGCAAAAGTCAATTTCCTTTTTGGCGGAGGCAAACCTAAAGCCGGGGAAATGCCGGTGGTACTGGGTGCCGGTGGATCCGGAATCCTTCTGCACGAAGCCATGGGTCATCCCTTCGAGGCCGATTTCAACCGCAAGGGAGAATCGATTTTCTCCGACAAGATGGGAAAAAGCATCGCGAAGGATTTCATTAACATCGTAGAGGACGGAACCATGGAGTTCAACCGCGGGTCCCTCAACATTGACGATGAAGGAAATGAGGTTAAAAAAGTGTACCTGGTCAAGGACGGTGTGCTTGAAAGCTACCTGCACGACCGGATCTCTGCCAAACACTATGGAGTGGACCCCACGGGTAACGGACGCAGACAATCCTTCAGGCATGTGCCCCTTCCCAGGATGCGCATCACCTACATGGAAAATGGTCCGCATACAACCGACGATCTGATATCAAGCGTCGATTACGGGGTTTACGTGGACAACTTCAGCAACGGCCAGGTAAAAATCGGTGCCGGCGACTTCACCTTCTTTGTTAAATCCGGAAGGCTTATTGAAAACGGTAAACTGACCAGGCCCATCAAGGATATTAATATAATCGGGAACGGACCCCAGGCCCTGGCCGACATTACAATGGCTGCCAGCGATTACAAAACTGCCGACGGAACCTGGACCTGCGGGAAAGGCGGACAATCGGTTCCGGTCGGAATGGGACTTCCTTCGGTCCTGGTTAAAAAATTAACCGTTGGAGGAACCAGTGCTTAATCTTGTAAACTATTGATCATGACCAAAGACGAAAAATATAACCTTGCCAAATGGGCCATGGAACACGCCATTGAGAATGGCGCACAACATGCCCGCGTTTCCATATACAATAACAACAGCAGCCAGGTTGAGGTAAGAGATGAGAAGATCGACAAGCTTCAGGAGTCGAACCGAAATGGCATGCAGATTAACCTTTATGTGGACCATAAATATTCCAGCATCTCCACAAACCGGCTAACCAGTAAGGAGGAGCTGGCAAAATTTATCAATGAAGCCATTGCCGGAACCCGGTACCTGGCCGAGGATGAATTCAGGACCCTGCCCGATCCCAGGCGCTATTACAAAGGCGACGGACCCGACCTGAAGACCCTGGATAAAAACTTCCAGTCCATCGATCCTCAAACTAAGGTTGAAGCTGCTTTTAAGCTTGAAAAAGAGATCCTTGGAACGGATGAGCGGATCGTTTCCGTATCGACCTCCTACAGTGACGGGATGAGTGGATCTGTAATGGTAGCCAGCAATGGTTTTGAAGGAGACAGCGAGAACACCTATTATTCACTGGGAGCCTCTGTCTCTGTCTCCGACGGAGATGCGCGTCCGGGGGGTGGCTGGTACGAGTCGGCCATATTCAACGACAAACTTGTAAGGGAAGGGATCGGAAAGAAAGCCCTGAAAAGGGCAGTGGATAAGCTGGGACAGGCTAAGATCGAATCAGGTAATATGCCCATGATTGTTGAATACGATACCGCAGGCAGGATCCTGGGGCCACTGCTTACTGCCCTCAATGGCAGTTCCATTCAGCAAAAACAATCCTTCCTGATGGATCTGAAGGGCGAAAAAATCGGTTCCGATCTGATGACCATCACCGATGATCCTTTTATTGAATCGGCACGAGGATCCAAGTTATTTGACTCAGAAGGTGTTGCCACACAGAAAAGGGCTATCGTGGAGAATGGTGTCCTTAAGACTTTCTACATCGATACCTACTATGGCGGAAAGCTGGGCATGGAACCCACCTCCGGCAGTACCACCAATGTGGTGTTCAAAACCGGAGATAAAGATCTGGAAGCTTTGCTGGCTGACATTGACCGGGGTATCCTTGTAACCGGTTTCAATGGTGGAAACGCCAACGGCGGAACGGGCGACTTCTCCTATGGTATCGAAGGATTCCTGGTTGAAAAAGGGAAACTTGTAAAGCCTGTTTCTGAAATGAACATCACCGGGAACTTCCTGCAACTATGGAAGGACCTGGCAGCGGTCGGAAACGACCCTGACCTGAGTCGCTCCTGGAGAGTCCCCTCGCTGGTGTTTAACAACGTAGATTTTAGCGGGATTTAATCCCCGGAAGCATAAAGCCCCACCTCTTTAAGCAGGGGTGGGGTTTTTGATTTTGTAACGACCACCCTCAGGCTGGAAGCGCTAAGAGGATCTATCTGCAGGATTCTTTTGTAGCCAATGGTGGTGGCCTCAGCAATGGTGTTCCAGGTACCATCGGGCATCAGGGCTTCCACCCGAAATTGGCTTACATGCTGCCCCTTCGCAATGTCCTCCTGAAGCACAATGTGATCGAAGCTCACCGGGGCTTCCAATTGAAGACTCAGCACCTGTGGAACTGAATCCTGTTTCACCACACTTTGCTTTGCCCCCTGGGCCAGGTTCCTATCGAAGATCTGGTCAATCATACTTTTGAACTCCTCCAGGTGTGCAACATCAATCTCATGGATCAGCCCGCGCCTGTCGGGGGGCAGATTCAGCAACAGCACCCCGTTTCTTCCCACCGATTTATAATAGATATCCAATAGCTGCCCGGGCGTTTTCACAAGGCTGTCCTCCGCAGCATGGTAGAACCAGCCTGGACGAATGGAGACGTCGCACTGACCAATGATCCAGCTGTTGCCCCCTGGTTCTCCCTTGTTCAGGTAAGCTGCATCGGAAGCCCCGATCACCAGTTCCTCTTTGTTGATAGTCGACCAGAAGGTTTCGCCGGCAAAGCCATGTTCATTGCCCACCCAGCGCAGATCGGGTCCGGCATCTGAGAAGATCTTAATCCCGGGCTGTAATTCTTTCACCAGGGCCATGGTGGTCGGCCAGTCATAATACACATCCTTGTCGACTCGTCTCTCCTCCCTGGCTCCTCCATAGTATCCGTCACCCCCGTTGGCCCCGTCGAACCAGATCTCATTAATCTCTCCATAATGAGTGAGCAATTCCCGGAGCTGGTTTCTGTAGTAGCTAATGTACTGGGGAGTTCCATAATCCTCATGGTTCCGGTCCCAGGGAGAAAGATAGAGCCCCACCTTTAATCCGTGCTTCCTGCAGGCGCTTACAAATTCACCCACGACGTCTCCCTCTCCACCTTTATAGGGACTGTTTTTCACACTGTGCCGGGTGTATTCACTTGGCCACAGGCAGAATCCATCATGGTGCTTTGCCGTGAGGATCAGCTGTTTTAATCCACCTGCTTTTGCAGCTTTCACCCACTGCTCGGGATCCAGCTCGGTGGGATTAAAAATGGAGGGGACCTCATCTCCGTATCCCCACTCCTTATCTGTAAAAGTATTCACAGTAAAATGGATAAACCCCACCATCTCCATCTCCTGGTAAGCGATCTGCCCAGGACTTGGACATACGGAGCTGTCTGGCTGCCCACATCCCAACAGGACAAGCAGCGGTAAAAGAAACATTGTCTTTCTCATATTAAGGCTTTACTTTTATGGATATAACAGCCGTGGCTGTTTTTGAATCAATGTGCATATCCCTCACCAGAACATTCAGCACCATTGACTGTTCCAGGGCATTTTCAAAGGCAGCCGGATCATTCACAGTCAATTTCCCGGTTTCATGGTCAAGGGCAACCTGGTCTGAATCATTCCCCGATACAATGGAGTACAACAAAGCCTGGTGCGCTTCCTGATCGCTGGCCAGAATCATCCCGATCAGTGTACCTTTGCCTGCTCCTGCGGTAATTTCAAAAGACTGGTTTTCCATCACCGGGGCAAATTCATTAAGGTCGTTCAGTGAAACCGTGATGGTGGCAGTGGAGGTCAAAACCGGATCCCCGTTGTCCGAAACCTCCACCGTAAAGCTGATTTTTTCATTCAATTCGTAATCAAGCAGGGCCGGATCTGCCACGGACAGAAAACCCCCGTGGGAATCCAGATCAAAGGTCCCCTCCTCATTTCCATCCAGTATTGCATAGCTGAGCACCGTTCCATTATCAACATCGTAGGCATCCACCACTCCGAAGAGGGTCCCGGCGGGCAGATTTTCATCAATTGTGAAAAACTGGTTATCAACCTCAGGCTCATTCAGGTTCCCTGAGCATGACCAGTAAGTACCTGCAAGGGCCATGAACAAAGCAATACTTTTAATGGTTCTCATTATATCTATTTTAGCCACAAGTTAAGGAAATGACAGAATCCCTTGAAAATGAGTCAAAATTTTAATCTTCTAATCCAGCAGGCCATACAACTTGAGTTGAATGTGGGCGAGCTCTACCTGCTTTTTCACAGGCTCCTTCCCGAAGACTCTGAGTTCTGGTGGGAACTTGCCATCGAAGAGGAAAATCATGCTGCACTGCTGAAAACCGCCGAATTGATGAAAAATGCCCAGGTTGATATCCCTGAAGACCTGCTTCCTCCGGGAATAAGCGATCTGATGAAATCCAACCAGATGATCATACAGGCCAGGGAGGAATTTAAAAAGAAACCCGACCGGATCAGGGCCTTTCAACTGGCCCTTGAGATTGAAATTTCTGCCGGAGAATCGCACTACGACAAGTTTATGCAGGGCGCAAGCGATTCGCCCATCACAAAAATTTTCAAAAAGCTCAACAGGGATGATGTAGATCATGCCGAAAGAATCCGGCAGTACATGCTTGAGCATCAAATCCAGCAGGCTAAATAGCCGGCTGGGAACGCAGGCGCTCCAGTTCTTTCATGGCCACAGGCCCAATCTGAATGGCAAATTTACGGGGCCATGGGTTCCTGGCTGAGCGATCCATGATCACACCGGGAGGCGGCAGGCAGATGAAGTTGCTGTTCTTCCAGATAATCTTCTTCTCCACAACTTTCCCGGTCATATGTTCCCTGGCCTCCTCTTCTGAACAGAGAAGCAGGTTCGAGATCACTTTTTCACCCAGCAAGAGGATGGCATAAGGATTGGCGATTTCGATCTCCTGTCGGATCCAGGACATACTCTTATTGGCGTACTCTATGTACTTTGAACTATTCTCGGTGATCTCCTTCCCCAGACGGTGATACTTCTTCACATGATCATCATCAAAGAGATGTACTTTAACCAGGCTGGTAAGCCAGCAATGTTCCCTTTTAATCTCCAGTGTTTCCAGGATTACTTCTGATAGTTCCTGACCGGTAAAAGAACTTCTCACCCTCGATCCATCGAAATAGGGTTCAATGGAAAAGGGGGCTGTTGCATCACCCAGGGGTACATCAGGGATATCGTTCTCAAAATACACCTTGGGGGCCGGTTGGGGTCCAATGACCATAATCTTTCCAACGGCTGTTTCAATGGGGACTACCGCTCGAACGGGATTACCGTGCAGGTAGGAAGTTTCTTTAGGAAATTTAATGCTATCGAGATACTCTTTAGAACATTTTTTCTGATACTGAAGTATTGTCATAGGTGCAAATTCATTGAAGTTCCAGCAACAAATTACAATTTTTTGAGCATAAATGCATCCATATTCGATGATAGTTGCTGATTATTCTGGCTTAAAACAGAAGGCTGCCGGAGAAATTCCGGTAAGGAGGGTATCCCGGGGAACACCATCCGGCGAATACCTGTATGCCTTGCCCCGTTGCACATAATCGATGGCATCGGAAATATAGAGCTCCGAGCTGGAAGGATCCAGCTCCAGGCCATAATATCCTCCATTAAAGCCCTGGGCATAGGGACTTTCAATAAAGATCTCAGGTAAAAAAGCCTCTACAGGCATGCGCCAGACATGCCGATCAAGGAACCATAGTGTATCGCCGCCACCATTGATATGAAGCTCGGTGGGCTGGCTGCCCTTTTCAAAGCTGTAGACCAATTCTGCCTTCTTCGAGCCCGGCACAATTTTCATTAAGCCCGGCTGCTCGTAACCGTAGGGGCTCCCCTCAAAGCCTCCATCACTCAGCACCCAGAGATTGTGAAACCTGTCCATCACCATGGAGTTGGGTTGCTTCACAACTTCAATGGAGTCGACCACCTTATCTCTGTCAGAATCGATAACCAGCACCTGGTTATCAAAGCTCCAGCAGTTCGTATAGACATATTTTCCATACTGCAGCATCTGTTCAGTAGAATGCTGATAGAATCCACCCCCCGGGTTCGACACATCAATAGACCCGGTTAATTCCAGGGTCTGCGGGTTCACAATGGCAATGGTTCTTGCATAAAGATCACTCACATAGGCTTTTGTATCACTCACAAAGTGCAGATAACGCGGGGAAGTCAGGCCGGTAATTTTCCCAACGTATTTAAAAGTGGAGATATCCATCACATAGATCCTTCCGCTATTGTTCATTACCACATAAGCCAGGCTGTCACGAATGCTCATTGAATGTGCCACATCCCCCAATGGCAGTGCATTGGTATTGTAGAAAATATCATTGAGTACCTCGCCGCTCTCCATATCATAGAAACTCAGGGAAGCATTCCCATAGGTAAAGTTCCCCTCATTGAGCACAAATACACCCTGTGGCTTATTCACCGAAAGCCGCTCAAAATCCCAGAGCTCCTCATCCTTCATACAGGAAGAGAGGGTCAAAAGGATGAGCAAAAAAAGGAAAAGCGGTCGCATGTTCTTCTTATATCTTGAATTTGAGAACTACCAGGAAATTTCGCCCGGGCATGGGACGATAAAGTACCGAATGGTAAGTTTCATTATATAAATTATAGACCTTCAATTCGGCTGTGAATCCCATTTTCCCGATCAGAAACTCGCCTCCAACAGCCACATCATTCATGAAATAAGGATAGAGCCAGTCGCGCCGCGAAAGATCATTGCTGGAGGTTGTATACCTTTCGCTGTATGCATTGTACTGGTAGGTGAAGAAGAAATTCCTGAACCCAAAATTCATCATAAGGTTTCCTGAGTGCAGGGGGATATAAACCAGCTGTTTTCCATAGGACTCGTCGCCCCAGACCAGTGCATCACCATGGTTTACAGAATGCGTATAAGCATAGGTTCCGGAGAACCTGTACCTGAATTTCCGGATCTCTCCGCGTAGTCCCAGGTCCCATTCCACTCCTGTACTGAGCACCTCCCTGATGTTGACAGGCTCCAGGTTCATCCGGGAGGAAGGAATCCACATGATCCAGTTTTCTATGCTGGAACGGTAGCATGTAAGACCGGTATTCAAGAAGTGATTGCCGGCCTGCTTCTGGTATTCCACCCCGGCCTCCAGGGTAAAACCCTGTTCCGGCAGCAGATCGGGATTGCCATTGGGCTGCCAGTAGAGATCATTGAGTGTCGGCTGGTGATAATTCCTGGCCACACTGGCTTTGACCACCAGGTCCTCTTCCCTGAGGACCCGGAAATCGACCCCTAAAAAGGGAATGAAGGGAATCCTCTTTCCATCAATCCATTCCTGCCTCAACATCAGGTTCAGGTTCAGCCGCTCGCCGAAGCTCTTCCTCACTGCTGTGAAAAGGGAGACTTCACCACGCTGTTCGTGGTACCCGATCCCGCTCACGGTATCCCGGGTATTCACATCGAGGTGGTTCATATCCAGCTTGGCTTCCACCGAAAGATCCTTCGACAGATCCTGCTCCCACGACAGGGTGTTCAGAAAGCTGTTTTGCCGGCTGATTGACCAAACATCGGGTTCAAGTCCCAGTCCGGGAATCTGCCTTAGCTGGTAATAATCCATATGCTTCCCGGCGTAACCCGAACGCAGCATGAAAGTTCCCACAGGAGAATAGTATTTCCATCGTGCCACCACTTTGTGATCGGCATGCTCCTGCTGATTCAGGTTGGCATTTTCGGGTCCCTCGTAAGAAGTGGGCCAGGGTATTGCCCGATCGGCATACTGTCCCCAGTAAATCAAAGAAAGCAGGTGAGCACTGTGAGGACGGTAGTAAAGTTCCTGCACAAGCCCGTATCTCAGGTAGGCTGCATTTAAATTTGTATCCAGAGGATTCTTCACATCACCGGTTTCCGGATCCAGGTTTCCAATTCCCCGGTTTATGAACGTATAGTCGTTTTGCGAGCTGTTGTGATAAAGCCGGGTTTTGCTTTGGATCTTCCTGTTGCCGAGTCCTAACTGCAGAAATTCATCAAAGGTCCGGTAACTTCCCATGCCCTGTATGAACCTCAGCTCGGTATTTTCTCCCCAGTCGGGCCGGTTCTCCAGGTGAATAGATCCCCCGATCCCGCCTCCCTGGTCGGAGAGGGATGCTGCCCCGTGCTTCAGGCTCAGTTTGTCGATAATATACACCGGGATCAGGGAGAAATCCACCATTCCCAGCATGGGACTGTTCACACTGATCCCATTCCAGCTCACCTGGGTGTGAGAAGAGGCGGTCCCCCGAAAAGAGGCCGTTGCCATAGCTCCCCGCCCGTTATTCTTAATAAAAACCGAGGTATTCTCCGACAAAAGATCCGACAGCGACAGGCTTGCCTTCTCCTTTAGAATGGATGTGTCAAGAACGGTCTCCTTGACTCCAGCCTCTTCCTTTACAAAAAACCGGGGGGCAGTAACTTCAACCGCATCGATGGTGAACAGGGAATCCCTGATCCCCTGCGAAAGCAGCGGAGCCACCCAGAGAAGGGCCACAAATATCAGGCTGGTTCTTCTTTTCACCGTTTCAATAATCTAAGCCACATTTCTCCTTTACCGGAGCCAAGTTTCACAAGGTAAACACCGGAGGCTAACCCGCCAATAGACAGGTCCATCCCTTCCCGGTAATTCGCAATCTGTTCAAGCACCCTTCCCGAAGCATCAAAAATTGTCACCGCAGCTCCTTCCCCTCCGTAAATACGAACCTGCTCCCCAGCGGGATTGGGATATAGCCTGAGCGTCGGGGCAGCATTCAAAGTATTCCCTGAAGTCACCTCGTTCTCAATAATCAGGGTGGAGACCGAAGCCTGCAATTGAGGCTCACCTTCCACTGTAGCAGAAATGCCCAGGGGACCCGTTCCTTCCACATGCAAGATTTGCTGCTCATCCACCCAGGCCCAATCCGCGCTGCAGGTCCATTGGATCACAGCATCCTCCACAAGCCTTCCCCCGTGAAAAAGTTTAGCTTCCATCAGAAGTGAAACAGGATAAAGCTCGGCAGGAAGATCCTTGATGACCAGCAGGGATGTATTCCCTGATATAGAAGCGTCCGGAGCCACATCAACTGCGCCGGTAATATCCGTTGAAACTTCACCCAGGTAACCCCCCTGGTGCAAAATTCCACTCTGTACCTTTACAAAATGGATGCGCTCCAGCTCCACATAATCACCTGCTTCATCCACCGCCCAGGAGATATCAAAGGCATCTCCCCCCGAATGCTCCACCTCGGCCGTATAGGGATTATCAGGCAGCGTATAGGGAGCCGATCCGCGGCCCTGGTTGTCCGCATATCCAAAAGCCCTTCGCTTCGAAATCAGGAGCGGAGGATGGTTCACATCGACTGCTCCTTCCAGCAGGGTACCGGTGATTGTAAAAGTATCGGCCCGAACGACTGGAAAAGAATCCGAAAGCGGATAGTAAGGCTGCGTATGTACAGCGTTTGCAAGGATAAAACCGGCATTACCCATCTCATCCTCCCAGGGCACATCCCTGGCTATGGAATCACCCGGATTTATATAGCTAAGCCTGTATGCTCTAAGGGTAGAGGAGAAATAGTGATCACTTCCTGCAAGTTC
The DNA here is from genome assembly GCA_964601975.1 of uncultured Bacteroides sp. GTDB lineage: Bacteria > Bacteroidota > Bacteroidia > Bacteroidales. The sequence continues at coordinate 5,091 of CAZRPW010000031.1, read as the reverse complement.
ATACCAGCGATCATCGGCCATTCCATTCCCGTTCACATCCTCCATCACCGACACCACCCCGGGCTCCGACCAATCGGCCAGGGGATTGCCAAAGATTGTGAAATCCACCCCGAAAGGATTATCGGGATGGTTTTCCACAGCCTCTTCAAACCGAAAAACCACCGTACCCCCGAATGCTCCCAGGCTCATGGAGCCATTCACCCCGCCCACCAGGCTCCTGGCCGATTGAGGAACTCCCCAGGGGGCTGAGTTGATGAACTGACCGGGTGCAGGGGTATACTCCAGCACTTCGGAGATATACTGGGCCTCTGCGCCACACACTGTGAGCAGGCCAAGGGCAAATATGAGGATTCTTCGAAACACTATTTATAGCTTCTGAATCATTTTACTGATCACGCCACCACTGTATTTCACCCTGAGGATATAGGCACCTGCAGGCTGTAAACTAAGGTCGATGGTACCTCCGGGTAAAAATTCATCCTGTGAATAAATCTCTGTTCCGGTAAGCGAATAAATTGATACACTCAGCTCTTCTGAAGTGCTGAATCCAATTACAAAATGGCCATCATTGGGATTCGGGTAGAGAGCAACTTCCGGGATAGAACTGTTTTCTATTCCACTAATAATTTCCACAGTAACAATAAAAGTATCCACAGCAGTCAGACCACCAAGACTTCCTTCCACTACCACTTCGAAATCCTCAAAAGTGGACTTCGTCGGCATAGATGTTTGTATGTTAAGCTCGTCGCCCGAGATAGAAATATTCAAAAATCCTCTCTCTGTTTCAGATAAGAGTTTTTTCACAATCAAGGCATCATCGTCATCCGGATCTGAGAAAACCTCACTGAGATCAATCACATGCTCAATACCATCTGTAACAATATTCATATCCGCTATGGGATTGGCCACAAAGGGCGAAGCATCGGGAACCAGGTGCAGATCGTCCATGCAGAAATAGGCCGGGGTATTCATGCCCCAATCACCATTGTCGGACGACTCCAGGCCAAACATCAGGCTGTCGACCTTTCCGAAGAAGGAAAGATCCACCCACTGCCAGGTCTTGATGATGTAGTCCTTTTCGCTTTCATCAAAGCGATAATCGGCCAGGTAATAATCGATGGTATCGGTGGATACCCCGTCTGCAAAGCCCCAGACCGAAAGCATAAAATAGTCAGGATCGGTCCCGTCATCGCCTCCGAACTTCTTTGCCGCCCAGTCGCCCGTCTCCATAGATAAGGCCGCATAGGTGCTGTTGCTTACAAAAAATCCTTTGGGCGCATAAGCCTTCTCCGGGAAGTCGATTACGGCCGGACCATAGAGGCTGCTGATACCGTAAATGCCTCCGGTCTCTCCCATACCTGCACCGGTGATGGCGCTGTATTGGTTTGCCCATCCGGGGGTGCTTACATCCGATGTATTTGAATAAGACCATCCACTCCATGAAAAATATTCGGCATTAAAATCATTATGAAAACGGGCTACCCCGGTGCTGAAGGCTCCTGTAGCGTCGGAACCGTTCCAGTAACTTTCGGGATCAAGCGTGAGATCCTCAAAATCGGAAACCAGGGTTTCTTCATCCATAACAGGCCAGCAGCCCACCAGGGTATTTCCACTTACAGACCTTCCGGCACTGGTAGCTTCAATATAGATGTTGGATTGTCCGGCCGAACCAAAGCTACCGGTCAAAGCATTCCCTTCTATGGAAAGCGATGCCACCGACGCTACCGACATGCTTGTAACTTCAAAGGTCATCCCCTCTGGATCGTCCAGGTCGGTAAAATAGCCACTTAGATCGAGGGGTTCAATGCCTGTATCTTCAAAGCCTGTTAGCACAGGCAGGGGGGCGGTAGCGATGGGAGGATAATCGCAGGTATGCAGGTCTGCCACGGGCAAACCATAGGCAAGGGTGAAAATACTATTCCCGGGAACAGGTATGGTATAATCTCCCCGTGTTTTCACCATCCCCAACCAATCGGGAGTTACCGCAAGTGTATCATAATTGTTACCATCACCCGGGGTACCATTCCACTCTGCCAGCACCTGGGATCCACCCCATACATTCATCGTAAAGATTACATTTCCGGCGGCATCCACTTCACAATCATAAGCCCCGCTTGGCAGGTCAGTCAGTTTTTCGCCATCGCTCAGTTGAAGGGGACTTGCTGAAGGAGTTTCTATTACCGTCTGCATATCAGTACTGCTCCAGCGATAAAGGGCATTAGACTCTGTAAAAGATGAAGTTGCATAATAAAGATTACCTACAGCATCTATTGCCAGTCCGGCCGAACTACCCCCGGTTTCAACAATTTTTCTGTGCATATCCGTTCCGTCAGTATTCAACAAAAAAATCCCGTTTGGGGTGTCAAAATCAGCATTGTTTAAACCCGATACCAGCATGTGGTTGTTGAGGAATTCCATGTCCCAGTTGGCTGGCATCCTGGCCTCCAGGAACCAGTCACCCGAAGCTACATCAATGCGGTAAATCCTGGAATCACTGTTATCTGCGTTTGTATAACCCGCATAAAGGGATAGCCCGTCGGGTGAGATATTCAGGAAACCGGGATAAATATTTACGATGTAATCCTCGGGCCGGGGAAAAGTATCTGTCGCCGTGAGAAGGAAGGGATCCACCTGGTAAATATTGAATCCATCGTCGAAATAAAAGTAGTGCAAATCCACATCAAAAGTTTGCACTGTTCCCTGTTCGGGAGTGAAATAGGCTACCTTATGACCCTCTTCCGGGTTCAGGTAATTTTGTCCTGATGCAGTCAGGGCCATCAGGAAAAACCCGGCAAGCGTAAAGTAAATGTGTTTCATTCTGCTACGATTTTATTAATTAAACATCGCAGCGGGCGATAGTGAGGCAAGACCAATGACAGATTTTTTGATCAGCGTCCCGTTCACCGCGGGCTGCAAAAACTCAGGTGTCAATGGCAGGTCTTCTGACTTAGCCTGGCTTTTGAAACCTTCCCATCCGCCTGGGGCGGACAGTGGTTTACTTCAAAAACCATTTGACCCACGGGGGGCCTGGCGTCACAGCAGCGGGAACTGTTACCGATTCTAACGGTATTCCCTTTTCATTCCTTCCGCCGGAGTCGGACATATCCTAACGCGGCGGAAAATTGGAAACCAATGATTAATCAAAAGTAAGAAATAAAATATTACGGAGTCCAACCGTAATCAACATATTCCCAATTAACTTTTTCACCATTGAGGTGAAGAAGCAAAAACCCTTCAGGAAGGTGCTCCGGTTTATTGTTCCACCAGCGCCCACAAACAGCGCCGGCAGTTATAAAATGAATTTGATTCTGCACATAAATATCCTCCAGGAAATGGAGGTGACCCTGCAGCACCAGTCTCAGGTTATGCTCCCGGAACATGGTCAGCACCTCCAGTGAATTGGAAATCACCCGCCCATCCGGGTAAGAAGCATGAGAGCCTTCTGTGAGCTGAGTGGCAGCGGTAATAAATGGAATATGAACACTCATCGCGATAGGTGTTTTTGCATCCAAGTTCTCCAGATCGGTCTTCAGCCAGTCGATTTGCTCCTGGTCAATCTTACCCATGTAATGACCGTCTTCTCCCCTGAAGATGGCATCCAGCACAATGAAATGCCAACCCTTATGATCAAAGGAATAAAAGCGCTCACCCATCCGTTCTTCATACATCTTTTTCCCGAACTGGGGATGCTCTTCTATCCCCTCCTCATCGCGATGCCACCCATAAACCTCATGGTTACCCACCGTATTATACACCGGCATATTCAATCCGCCCGACACCTCCTTATAAAGATTATAGACCGAATCGGCCCGCCCGTAGGACTGGTTCAAAACATCCATCACCAGGTCTCCGCCGGTAAGCACAAAATCGGGATTCAAGGTATTGATGGTATCAATGGCCATCTGAAATCCGGCCACCGCATTGAGTTCGGGCTGCAGGTGGATGTCGGTGAGAAAAGCAAAGGTAAACCCCTCTTCTTTTTCAGACGTCGCAGGGGCTTTGCGTGCATTACATCCGCTTACTAGTAAAACAAATACAAAAATAAAGGGAACTAATCTTTTCATGGGAGCAGGTTTTATCCCGAAAAGGTACGAAATAAACTACAGCCTGGAAAAAGCTGACAAATCGAAATTTTCGTTTTAAAATAGTAATAATTGCATAGATAATCGACATAATATCGATTATCTGGTCATAATTTACTATGTTTGCATCGGACAAACATGCTGAAATGGATCAATTAAACCAATTTGGAGTTCTGCCTTTCAACTATGATACTCTGGTAAATCAACTCCCGGGATATAAATCCATAAAGGATAAGATTTCCCAAATGGTAAAAAGGGGGGCAATTATCAGACTCAAGAAGGGACTGTTTGTCGTTTCACCACACATCTCAGGAAAGGAACTCTCTTTCGAGCTTATTGCCAATCACCTTTATGGACCATCCTATATTTCCTTTGAAAGTGCATTATCTTACCATGGTATGATCCCAGAAAGAACATTTCAAACCACATCCGCCACACACAAACGCAGAAAAAAATATCATACTCCCCTGGGTGATTTCGAATACTATTCTGTTCCTGAAGAGTACTTTCCCATAGGAATAGAACAAATAATCTCAAATAAACAATATGCCTTTCTAATTGCCAGCCCTGAAAAAGCACTTTGCGACCAGATTGTAAACACCAGAAGGTTGAGACTTCAGTCAAAGAAGGCCGTAATTGCTTACCTCTCACAGAATCTAAGGATTGATATGGATACAATAAAGGATCTCAACCCTGAGATAATCCTTCAATGTTCAGAAACTGGATATAAACACAAAGAATTGAAAATAACATATCAAGTGATTAAACATGGCCAGTATATTTGAGCAGATGCTCTCAAAATACGAAGTGCTTACCACACATGACAAAATGAATGCGATGCATGAGGTCATGCATCAGATATGCCTGTCAGCTTTATATAGGGCAGGATTCTTTACCAAAGCTGCCTTTTATGGAGGAACCTGTCTGAGAATTTTTTATGAGCTCCCCAGATTCTCAGAAGATATGGATTTCTCTTTACTTCAAAGAGATGATACTTTCAACATCGAAG
>CAZRPW010000030.1:0-39093 GCA_964601975.1 uncultured Bacteroides sp. | reverse complement strand
AGTGTTGTTTTACCAGACGATTCAGGGCCGTAAATCTCGATCACCCGGCCACGTGCGCTGAGATCGACAATGTTCATAATGGGTGCCCCGGAGCCAAGCAACTCGCCCTGCCTGGGGAATATATCCGATACTTCTCCATCAAGAGGTGATACCAGCATGGTTTCAGAAAGATAGGATTCCACTTCAGAAACAGCTCCTTTGGCACGATTTACAAGGGCAAGGGCTGCGAGTTTATCTTCTTTTTCGGCACCATTTATGGCCATGTCGTATTGCGTTTTAGCTGCCCTGGAAGTTGCAAGGGCAGCCTGGTAACTGGCTTCGGCTTCGTCACGCTTTTGCGCAGAAAGTACACCTTCACTAAACATGTTTTGTACACGAATATTGGTTTTTTCTGCCAGGCTTACTCCCACTTCTGCCTTCTGCCACATCTCATATGCTCCGGCGATCTGTTCGGTACGAGCCCCTTTGTTTGCTTTTTGGTTCTGAGCACTTGCAGCATCCTCGGCCGAGTTTGCCTGCATCAGTTTGGCTTGGAGCTCGGGGCTGTCAATTATAACGAGGGTATCACCCTTATGCACGGTCATGCCTTCGGATACCAAAAAGTTGTCTATGCGTCCGGGAATTTTACCGGACACACGAACTTCATTTGCTTCTGCCTGTCCCTGCAGCATGATTGGCTGTGGTTTCATCACGATCATTCCCACAATACTAACCACGGCAACCACCAGAAGCAAGGTTAAAAATGCAAGCAGCATTCCTGAATTTCTTTTATTTTGTGTTTTCATTTTCTTAAGCGTTATTTTTTTGATTGACAATTTTTTATTCGATGAAGGATTATTTATTTAATGTTTTCTAAGGTCAGGTCTCCATTGGCTTTGTAGCATTCAAGTACCGCCTGGCGCTCTGTGAATACTGCCTGGAGGTATTCGAGTTCTGAATTCTGCATTTCGGTTTCACTGGCAAGGCGTTCGGTGATATTGATCATGCCTTCATTGTAAGCTTTCTGCGCCAGTTGGAGAGCCATTCTTGCGGCCTGGCACTGCTTTTCCTTATACGCTACCTGCGAAACCATTAAGCGGTAATTTGTAGTTACTTTGGTTCTGTTTAGCTGCAGTAATTCCCGGGCTTCTTCCCGGGCATTTTCAGCTTTTTTAACTTCAATTTTTGCCTGTTTTACCTTAGCAGAGCCACCCGAACGATCAAAAAGTTCCCATTTAAATCCGGCGCCTACCATATATGTGGGGCCCAGTCCCAGGTAATTAATGCCCATATCCATGGGTATCGGAGCATTCATATCGGCATTGGCGGAAAAAATTTGATCGTATCGAACCGATGCCAGGGCCTGTACTTTGGGCAGATGATTCGATTTTGCTGATTTGAGCATGTATTTCTGTGCTTCAACTCCTGCCGAAAGGGCTCTTAGTTCAGCCCGGTTGCTGATATCGCTTGTGGTATCAGAATATATTAGCAGGTTGAGCTCAGGAGCGATGTCAGTAAAACTGCTTGCCGGTTTTCCGGTAAGTTGTGACAGTTTTTGGAGCAGCAGGGTTTGCTTGCTTTCATATTCTGAGATTTTTGCCTGAAGGCTTGCATCAGCTACTGCAATTCTTAAGGTGTCAAAGGATGTGGCCAGACCATTCTCAAGTGCTACGGATGCATATTTTTTTTCTGCAGCCAGTCTTTGTGCCGATTCGTCGAGCACACGCTTCGATTGCCTGAGCAGGGCCAGCTGGTCGTAATACACGATCACTTCGCTTATAACATCAGACTTACACTGATCCGATAAAGCTTCCTGTGCTTTTATTTTTTCATTGAGCGCCCTGGACATATTTGGCACCTTTCCTCCGCTGTAAAGAAGCATGGTTGCGGTTGCATCCAGGCCGAAATAATTGCCGTAGATATTTCCACTGAGGTCTTTTGATATGGAAGGAAGCTCCAGTCCTTGTTGAACCATTAGTTGTTTTAGATTTGTGATTTCTCCGGATAATCCTGCCAGATTTGGGAACATCACCGGGAAGGAGGGGCTCGCCATCATTTCCTGGAGGCTGCTTATGCTTTCAAATCCCTCAATATCACCGATTTCGGAATTCATTGAGGAATAGGCAAATACATATTTTCCGCCAAGTTCAAGTTTAGGGATGTAGGCTGAGCGAACAGCCTTTTGCTGAACCTCAGAAATTTGTTTATCGAAGTCTTTTTCAGCTACTTTCCGGTCTTTATCCACTGAAAGCCAGATGAGCGCTTTTAATTCAGGCGATACTTGCAGTGTTTGTGCATCTATTTGACACACATATGAACTTAGTGCCAGAATAAGAAATAAAACCTTTGTTTTCATAATATTCATAATATTTTTCGATGTTTGTTCTTCAAATGGAGGCGCGAAAATAAATGAATCGAAAACGAAAAAAGTTGAACTAATTCAACTTTTGTATTTCGTGAATATTACGGGGGTCGGAAATGAAATCAACAGCCTGGCTGCTCTTCTAGCGCTTCAACAAAATGGACTTGCTGACTTTCTTTTTGAGCTTACAAAGCCACTCTTTACTGATTCCCATAAACTCGGCAATATATTTGTCGGGTATTCTTTGCATATATATTGGATGCTCATCATACAGGAATAATAGAAAATCCTCGGCAGTCTGAGAAAGGCGCATGGCACTGAAGAAATACAAATTCTGATAACTACTGGATGTGATTTTATTGAAAAACAAGGCGAACTCCTGGTAGTTGTCCATTAAATAATCCAGCTGCGGTTTCGAAAATTCGATGATTTCGCAGTCTTCGATTGCCTTTATCTGGAAGTCAGATCTCTTTCCTGAAAAGTAGCTGAGGACCTCCGATATAAAAGCATAATCTTCATCTATGTAAAAACCCTGAACGATTTCTTTCCCGGTTTTATTTGTGAAAGTAGTGACCAGGCTGCCACTATTAATGTAATATCCATGTTGACAAACCTGCCCGGGCTTTAGCAGATACTCATTTTTCTTGATCTGGCGGATTTTTCCAAAGTCCTGAAGTTGGGCCCATGCCTCCGGGCTCATGGGTATAATTTTTTCTATATCAGACTTAATTTTTGAAAACATGATGATTGATTTTTTTCAATAAATCGACGCGAATATAGCCTAAATTAGGATATTGGATCCTTCAGGGATGAAGGTGATCCGGAAAGCCATCAAGGAACAGGGTTTCTGATATGCAGGAACATCAATGCATTAATTCCGGGTATGGTCCAGCACCTCTTTTAAGATCTCCGGGTGTTTGTCCTGGTAGGATTCGCAAACCCAGTGAAGAAGGCTAACCTGGTCCTCGGCGTTGAGCCAGGACATGGATTTGATGAGTTCCTTTCTGAAAAGGCTTTTATCATGACTCACTCCCCTAAGGACTATGATTTGGTGTTCCAACATGGCGAAGTATCTTTATTTATTCAATGAACTAGTCTTAAAACGCATACCTGGGTCATATTATTATTGAAGGGCATCTTTTCAAGCCATTGAGCTCAACGGTTATATTTTGTTTATAATTTGAAAAGGGAAAATGATTAAATTACATCGATCAAACCTCATTATAAGCAATGCGAAAAATCCTTGCCATCCTGGCGCTTTCCTTACTGATTTCTCAGGGACTCGGGGCGCAGGATTCTCTTGCGATATACCCGGAAAAGGCAAGGCCCCGGATTGAGCTGGATGGAGAAAGCAACAGTGTGCGGACAGGGATTTGCGGCACGTCCCTCAGGACTCCTGTGGCCGTCAGGGTAAGAGACGAAAATGGCAGTCCCCTTGAAGACTACCAGGTTGTATTCCGCATAATGGCCCGGCCCGAAGGGTCAGAAGGGGAGGGCCTCAGTGAATTATTGATTCTGACTGATTCAACGGGCCGTGCCTCTACAGTGCTGAGCCTGGGTTCCCGGCCCGGTATGTACCAGGTGTCCTGCCGGACTGAGGGTGGCTTTCCTGATAACGAGGTTATATTTACGGCAAAAGCCAGGAAAAAGAACTGGGTTTGGATGCTGATTATCGGGCTGTTCGGCGGACTGGGATTTTTTCTTTTCGGGATGCAAACCATGAGTGAGGGGATGCAGCAATCGGCAGGAGAACAGCTGCGTTCCATTTTGGAATATGTAACCCGAAATCGCCTGGTAGGGGTAGGGATCGGAACTTTGGTTACCACCATCATTCAGAGCAGCTCGGCCACTTCTGTAATGCTTGTGTCTTTCGTGAATGCAGGTCTGATCAGGTTTCGGCAAACCATCCCCGTGTTGCTGGGTGCGGCCATTGGCACCACTATTACGGCGCAGATCATTGCATTTAAGATCACGGAGTACAGCCTGCTGCTGGTAGCTGTGGGCTATTTCATGCATATATTCTCCCGGAGGGAAGGTTTCAAATCGGCCGGTAACTCCCTCTTCGGTTTTGGGGTGCTTTTTTTTGGTATGAGTATTATGTCTGATGCCATGGCCCCCCTGCGTGAATGGACCCCTTTTATTGAGCTGCTGCTCAGGCTTGAGAATCCCCTGTTGGGAATCCTGGTGGGGGCCGCTTTTACCGCCCTGATCCAGTCAAGCTCGGCCTTCGTGGGCATTATGATTGTACTGGCTTCCCAGGGGCTTCTTTCCCTGGATGCAGCGATACCTCTTATCCTCGGTTCTAATCTTGGCACACCTGTTACTGCGCTATTGGCCAGCATGAAGGCTGGAAAAGAGGCCAAGAAGGTGGCCCTGGCCTTCCTCCTTATAAAATTTGTAACGGTCCTGATCTTTGCAGGGTGGACCATCCAGCTGGGCAGGATCCTGGTACAGTCCACCCCGGAGGCCACCCTGCCGCGCCTGATTGCCAATGCCCATACTTTTATAAATGTGGTCATGACACTCGTCATTCTGCCCATCACACCGCAGCTTGCCTGGCTGGTTGACAGGATGGCCGGGAAGGAAAAGACGGAAGAGAAACCTGCCTTCAGGACTCTGTATCTGGACAACAATATGATTGGTACGTCCTCGCTTGCGTTGAGCCTTGCAAAGCAGGAGATTATCCGGATGGGGAAGATTGTCCAGTCGATGTATGCGCTTATCATCCTTCCCTTCCTGGAAAAAGATGCGAGTTCTCTGAACCAGATATACACCGACGAACAAGAGGTGGACTACCTGAGGGACACCATCAAGTCCTACCTGTTAAAAATCAACAGGGAGCAGGTGAGCAGTAAGCGTGTTAATGAATCTTTCCTGCTTCTTTATACCTTGAATGAGTTCGAGAAAATAGCGGACATCCTGTCCGGCGATCTGGCTAACAGGGCCGAGAAGTGGGTGGCGAAGGAATATCGTTTTTCACCTGAGGGAAAAAAAGAATTGAAGCAACTCCATGAAAAAATAGACAAGCAGTTGAAACGCTCCCTGGTCGTGTTTGATGAGGCCAACCTTGTAAAGGCAGCAAAGATGAAAGAGAAACACAGGGAATACCGTGGTCTGTCGAAGGAGCTGGAGAAACTGCACTATGCAAGAATCCTGGAAGGAATGAAGGAATCCATTGAAAGCAGCACAACCCATCTGGAGGTCCTGGCACTTTTGGGCACCATTGACAGTCATGCTACCAACATTGCACGGGCCACTTTGGATTGGAATCAGTAATTGACCAGGATGTTTTTGGGATAAATTAGTCCCACATTCTGTGGGTTTAATCCATCGCTTTTCAGGCATTCATCAAGACTTCCAGCATTGTCGTAACTCCCGCTCTGAGGTTCTCGTATTAAGAGTTCAAAAAGGAAGATATTAGATAGGATTGATATGAAAACAAGCGAGTTGAATGAAGAAAAGATAAATGTAATCATCGAAACATTTGCTGACTATGTGGAGAATTATTACGATGAAGACAATAGTTCTGAAGATGTTGCTACCATTGTGTATGACCATTTTGGTGAATTTATTGATTGGGCATATGATGATTTTGTCCTAAGCGAAGAGGATCAGGAAGTCTTAAAAGGCAACCTTGATCTGGAATTGTGCGACAGAATCAAGAAGAACGTTGTACAAGAATTCCTGAGGATATTGACAATCAATGCTTCAGTTTAACCCCCAGGATCAGGATATCATCGATTTGTTCCTGACCGGCCCTCCAGATTTCATGTTCTTCTCTCAGGATGGATTTTTGTTCGTTCATAGGCCTGTGAGAGACCTCTTTGAGTAGTTTTTTGAATCGTACAGATTTGAAAGTTTTTCTTTCTAAACCTCCAATCTGGTCAACATACCCATCCGTAAACAGATAGATCATATCATTTTCTTTGAAGGGAACCTCTTTGTTGCTAAAAGGCAGCTCTACCTTCTCATAGATTCCGATGGGCATCCGGTCTCCGTTCACTACACTGAGCTCGCCCTCACTCATCAGGTACATGGGGCGGAATGCGCCTGAGAATTCTATTATTCTGCGCTTGTAATCAACCACGCATAATGCCATTTCCATGCCTTCCCTGGCCTCGTCCCTTTGACCGGTTTGTCCCAGTGCTTTGATTGTTTTTTCCCGTAGTTTATTGAGTATGTCGTTAGCTCTGAGTGTGCCGGAATGGTTTACGATTTCATTCAGGAAGTTGAGGCCCAGAATGCTCATGAAGGCACCGGGCACCCCATGTCCGGTGCAATCGGCAACAGCAATAATCAAGCGCTCACTTTTCTTAGATACCCAGTAGTAATCACCACTTACGATATCCTTGGGTTTATTCAGAACAAAATGGGATGGCATTAATTTGTCCAGTTCGTCCGTTTGAAGCATCAGGGCTTTCTGAATCCGGCTTGCATATTGTATGCTGTCGGTTATATTCATTCTTTGTTGCTCGATCTTCCGGGTTCGCTCCATCACCTTCTGTTCAAGATTCATCTTGGCATCTTCAAGGTAGGTGATGAGGTTTCTGTTCTGGATTTTCAGGTTATAAACCTCCATGGCGCTATCAATTATAAGTTTCAGGTCCTCCCGGCTCCATGGTTTTGTAACATACCGGAATATGTTCCCTTTATTGATGGCCTGAATGATGGTGTCTTTATCACTGATCCCGGTCATGATCATCCGCATGCTATTGGGATAGAGGGTCAGGATTCTTTCCAGGAATTCAATACCGCTCATATCCGGAATCTGCTGATCAGTGATCACCAGTTGAATGGTATGCTGTTCCATAATTTTCAGGCCCGCCGCACCCGAACTTGCAGTATGGATATAATAATCCTGGCTGAAGGCAGATTTAAAGCTTATAAGGTTCTGGGCCGAGTCGTCTATGTAAAGTATCGAGTATATGGGATTGGTAATCGTCAATGCTTTCGCTTTTATCAGGTTCGACTGCTGTAAAAATACGTAAAAAATTCCCTTTGATTCTTGAATTCCTCAGATCATGTGAAAGATTGAAAGCTTGCTTTTGAAGCTTTTAAAGTGCTGGAAAGTGTGTTGTTTTAACACACCTGCCGTGCTTAAATTTCACAATCCCCCTTCTCGGGAGGGGGGCTCTAAAATTTTTTTAATTTTTTTTAATATAAATAAGTCCAGGCCATTTTTCGTATTTTCCTACGGTGTTCTTTGTAAAGTCTATTGCCTGTGGACATTACAAATACAATCTCCCGACAGCTGGTTTTGGAATTTTTATTCAGGAATAAGACAGCGGGTCCAAAGTACATTTATGGAATATTGTTTGTATTTTAAATAATATAATTTGGTTTACCCTAACCTTAATTCTATAACCTATTTGGATATGAAGTATAGCCCATTTCTTTTTTGCTTGCTTTTATTGGCGGTGAGTTTCCTTGATCTGACAGCCGGACCCCTAACTACTTTGCAACCCGGTAAGGAGATTACCGGGACCGTCTCGGATGCCAATACCCGCGACCCGCTTATCGGTGCCACTGTCACCGTTAAGGATTTAGGGAATATCGGTACTGTGACCGATCTGAACGGACACTTCAGAATTACAATGCCTGAAGGATCCAGTACATTGATAGTTAGTTATATGGGTTATAAAAGCCAGGAGGTGCCCCTGGGAGTCCGGACTCGTCTGGATATATGGCTTGTTGAAATGGTTAGTGAACTGGACGAAGTGGTGGTAACGGCTGTAGGAATTGAGGCCAATAAACGTTCGCTTGGATACTCCATTGAGGAAGTGGGAAGGAAGGATATTGAAAATTCAAATGAAGCCAACATTGTGAGTGCACTGAGTGGGAAAACTGCAGGGGTTTTTGTAACCTCCAGCTCGGGAGCTCCCGGTGCCAGCGCCAATATACGCATCCGGGGAAATAAATCCATTAACGGGAGTAATGCTCCACTTTTCGTGGTCGACGGGATACCCATTGATAATACATCAAGCGGAAACGGTACCGTAGGTGTGGATGTCTCCAACAGGGCCATCGATATTAATCCCAATGACATCGAATCCATGAGTGTGCTGAAAGGTCCGGCCTCCACCGCCCTTTACGGGATCAGGGCAGCCAACGGTGCTGTCATTATCACCACTAAGAAAGGAAGCAAGGGAAGCAAGCCGCGGATTACCTTCAAGTCTTCCTATGGGGCCAACACGGTGACCCGGTTGCCCGGCAGGCAATATACCTATGCCCAGGGTACTTATTCGGGTGGAAATGCTGTATACCGCGGCCCCGAAACAGGGGAAGCAAATTCTTACGGTCCGAAGATGAGCGAGCTGGAATACAATGGAAGTACCACCTACCCATATGACATGAACGGTCAGCTGGTACCCTTGGGAACAGGCAATGGTGTTCTTGCAAATGTATATGATCCCTATGAATCATTCTTTGTTACCGGGCACAGCTTCGACAATAACATATCTGTTGCGGGCGGATCGGAAAAACTTGATTATTACATTTCACTTGGAAATTTCACCGATATGGGGGTGGTACCCCTTTCGGAATGGAGCCGGACCTCTTTCAAAGCCAATGTGAACGTACAGCTTACCGAGCGCCTTAGTGCCGGTTTCAATACCATGGTTGTGCGCTCGGGGGGTAACCGTACCACCAGGGGAAATACCCTGTCGGGAGTAGGGGTTGGGCTCTACCGCACACCCATAAGCTTTGATATCGGAAACGGTAAAACCGGCACGGAAGCTGCCGAAGATCCTTCTTCCTATATTTTTACAAACGGGCAGCAGCGGGCTTACAGGGGCAGCAATGCTTATGATAATCCCTTCTGGTCGGTCAACAAGGTCCTTTTTACAGACCAGGTGAACCGGATTATCCAGAGTGCCAGTCTGAGTTATAAGATTACCGACTGGATGAGGGCCAGTTATAAGCTGGGCCTGGATCATTACAGCGATGCGCGGGATTCGTTCTGGGATATTAATTCCGGTTCGGAAAGTACAGGAAGGATCGATTTGACGACCATTCTGTCGTCCGATCTGAACTCGGATCTGATGCTCCTTATTAATAAGGATTTTCAGGATAAATTCTTTATAAATGCCACCCTGGGGCATAACTTCTATTCTTCAAGCTATGTGAACAGGTTAAGCAGGGGCAGGGAGCTGACCAAACAGGGTTTTCAGCACATCAGTAATGCTGCTGATATCAGTGCCGATGAGAGTATTCTGCAAAGACAGCTTTATGGTCTTTATGCCGATATCCGCCTGAACTATAACCGGATGTTTTACCTGAACTTAACAGGAAGGAACGACTGGTCGTCTACCCTTCCCAAGGAAAATAATTCCTTCTTTTATCCTACAGTCAGCCTGGGTTTTGAGTTTACCGAGCTTCTGGGGCTTACCAACAGTAAATGGTTGTCCTACGGCAAACTGAGAACGTCCTATGGAGAGGTGGGCAATGATGCGGGTACATACCTGACAGCGAATTACTATGGTCAGGCAAGTGCTGACGGGGATCCGCTGCTGCCGTCCAATAGTTTCCCGGCGTTTGGGATTAACTCATTCGAACGCTCGACAGTACTGGGTAATGGTAATCTGAGGGCCGAAAGTACGGCTACTTTTGAGATCGGAGGCGATTTCAAATTTCTGATGGGCCGGGTAGGCCTTGACTTTACTTACTACAAGGCGACTACCACGGACCTCATTGTCAATGCAGAAATTTCTGCAGCCTCCGGTTATACTACAGCACCTGTCAATGCAGGGGAGATTGTGAACGAGGGAGTGGAAGTTATGATGAATATTGTACCTGTTCAGCAGGATAACTTCCGCTGGGATATTGATGTGAATTTCACAAAATTTGAGAATACCGTTACCAAGCTTCCCGAGGGAATTGACCAGATTTCCCTCACAAGCTGGTCTTCTTTTTCATCCATTATTAAGGAGGGAGAACCTTTTGGGGTACTGATGGGCATGTCTTATCAGCGCAACGAGGATAATGAGATTATTATTGGTGCTGACGGATGGCCGCTGGTTACCTCCTCCCAAATCAAAGTGGGAGATCCCAATCCGGACTGGATCAGTGGTATCCGGAATACTTTCAGCTACAAGGGAATTCAATTGACTGCCCTGATGGACATTCGCATGGGTGGCGATATATGGAATGGTACCGGTGGGATGATGAACTACCTGGGAGTGGGGGAGGAGAGCGGCACAGACCGGGATGTTCGGGGGTATGTCTATGAAGGAGTTACCGAAACCGGGGAGCCCAATACGGTGGCGGTCGATTTTGCCAATCCGGCCCTCGGGGCCTCGGGAATCAAGTGGAGGAGATACGGAACACTCGGTGTGGCTGAAGACCAGGTTGAAGATGCCAGCTGGGTGCGTCTCCGCGAAGTTGCCCTGAGTTATGCCCTGCCTCCGCGCTGGTTTGTCGACAAGGGTATAAGGGGAGTGAATCTCTCGGTAAGCGGAAGGAACCTGTGGTTATGGACACGCTACAGTGGTGTGGACCCGGAGACCAACCTGCAGGGCGACAGCAATACCACCGGCTGGGATTATTTCAACCTGCCCAATACGAAAGGGATCACAGGGTCTGTTTCTCTCACTTTCTAAGAATCGATTATGCACCAGAAAATACAGAGCATGAAAAAGCTTACACTTTTACTTAGCGTAATACTCCTTATCCAGACAGGCTGTGATTTTGGGGATATCAATTCGGACCCCACACGAGTCTCAGAAGCCAGTCTAACGGAGATGCTTCCGGTTGCCCTTACACAATCGGCAAGAAATATTGCCTCGATTGGGGGAAGGGTTGCAGGAACAGCAGCGCAGCACTGGACCGGAATAAGTGCCCAGCCTGAAGGTTATACCAACTACCTGATTGATGAAAATACCCTGACAAGTTTCTGGGAAACCGGTCTCTATGCCGGGGCCATGAAGGACTGTGCCCTGATTATGGAACAGGCAGCCGAAGCGGGACAACCCTATTACGAGGGAATCGCCCGTGTGCTGATGGCCTTCAACCTTGGAATTGCCACCTCCTTCTGGGGTGATGTTCCCTACTCTGAGGCCCTGCAGGGATCAGAGAGTCTGAAAGCAGCGTATGATAGCCAGGAACTGGTCTACGAAAGCATACAGACTTTACTGGATGAGGCCATTGTATTATTTGAAAGCAACGCGGTGGTGGGTGGACCTTCGGTCGACGACCTGATTTTCAATGGTGATGCGGCCCTGTGGCGTAAAACTGCCTATGCACTGAAGGCCCGTTATACAATGCACCTGGTTCGCCGTTATCCCAATGCTGCTGAAGAGGCTCTTGTATTTATCGACAGTGCTTTTACGAGCTCGGATGAGCAGCCCGCATTTCTATTCGGTCTCACAAACAATGAGAGCAACCCCATTGCCCTGTACGGGAAGGAGCGCCCCAACCAGATGGATGTGGGACACTTCCTGGTGGATACAATGGTGTCATCCAACGATCCCCGCCGTTATAAATACTGGGTGGAGAACAATGGCCAGTTTATGTATTACGAGTACAATAATACCAACCTGGTGTGGGCACAACAAAACTCTCCGCTTTCATTGATTACCTATACGGAAGTAATGTTCCTGAAGGCAGAAGCTTACCTTCGAACCGATATGGTGAACCAGGCATCTCAAACCTACAGTCTTGCCCTGATCCATAATATGCTCGAACTGGGTATCAGCTCAGATCTGTACAATCCTTACCTGGCGGCTAATGCTGGTTTTGGCAGGTTCACCGAGTTTGAAGACAGGCTGGAAAGGATCATTTTGCAGAAACACATTGCCCTCTATGGTCAGAACCCCATCGAAGCATGGGTTGACTATCGCCGTACCGGCTACCCTGAACTGGAGGTGCCTGCCACAGCAAATTCCTCCTTAAATCCTTCCCTGGTCATACCCAGGCGTTTCCTCTATCCCATAAGCGAACGGACCACCAACCTGGAGAGTTACAATGCTGCCATAGAAAGTCAGGGCGGACACCTGATGGATGTGGATATGTGGGCTTTCAAGCCTGTGGGACAATGATAAACCTAAATATATGTTAACCTGAATATTAATTCTTAAATCCCTAATTATGAAAAGAATTTTACCTAAAATTTTGATGGCAGTGCTGTTGATGATCTCCCTGGGATTGTCGGCCCAGATGACTGACCTGATTATCAGTGAGTACGGCGAAGGTGTCGGGAATAATGATTACCTCGAACTCTATAATGGTACAGGTGCCGATGTTGATCTCTCCCAGTATATGATCTGGAAGATCATCAATGATGGTAACTGGTGGGAGCGTTACTTTCACCTTGATGGCATCCTGCCCCACGGCTATACCCTGAATATTGTGAAATATACGGCCGACAGCACCCTGCTTGTTCATGTGGACACCACTGGTCCGGTTATCGGTCTGAATGGTTCCGATTTCACCTTCCTGGTCACCAATGGAAATGAAGCCTTTGGATTGGCTAAAATCCTGGCACCAGGCGATACTGTTATCATCGACAAGATTGGAGATGAAAGCGGAGATGTGGCACCACTTCCATGGGATGTCGCAGGCGTAACTGAAGCAACCGCGGCACACACGCTGGTGAGAAAGCCTACAGTGACAGGTCCCAATTCCGACTGGGCCAGCAGCGCCGGAACCAGTGAGGAGAACAGTGAGTGGATCGTCCATGAGCACAACTACTGGGACAACCTGGGTTTCCATACGGAATATAACTCAGCACCTGCAAGTACCCTGTTCTTTTCAGAATATGGCGATATGGGGAATAACGACTACCTGGAAATTTACAATGGTACCGGAGCCGATGTGGATCTGTCTGACTACTATATGGGGAAGATCGTCAACGAAGGGGCATGGTTTGAAAGAGGATTCGCCCTGGAAGGTATTATTCCCAGTGGTAAAGCCTATACAATTGTAAAGTACAATGCCGATAGCCTGCTCCTGATTAAGCGTGATACACTCGGACCCGTGAGTGGCATGGCAGGTTCTGATTTCACCTTCATGATCACCAATGGGAATGAGGCTTTTGCCCTTGCCAAGGTTATTGCTCCCGGTGATACCCTTATTATCGACAAGATCGGAGATGAAAGCGGAGATGTGAGTCCCGAGCCCTGGGATGTGGCCGGTGTTGTTGCAGGTGCCAAAGATCATACGCTTGTAAGAAAGAGTACTGTAGGTTCTGGAAATGCAGACTGGGCCGGCAGTGCGGGTACCAGTGCCGAGGACAGTGAGTGGATTGTGTATCCTCCAAATACCTGGGACGGGGTTACCAAGCATTCCATGTTCCTTGGATCGATTACACCCTCGGTCGACGTTACTTTTTCAGTGGACATGGGCCAGGAGACTGTGGCTGCTGAAGGAGTTCATCTGATGGGTAGCTTCCAGGGATGGGATCCTGCTGTAACAGCCATGGAAGATGCTGACGCAGATGGAGTATATACCGCAACAGTTTCCTTAAAGGTCAACCAGGACTATGAATACAAATTTGTAAATGGCAATGCGCTTGGAAAAGATGAAACTGTACCTTCTGAATGCGCAGTGAACAGCAACCGCAGCGTTAGTGTGGCAGAATCTGCCATCGTGCTGGAAGCAGTGTGCTTCGGGTCATGCAGTGCCTGTGCCGGAGAGTACAATGTTACCTTCCGTGTTGACATGAACGAACAGATTGTCTCTGCCGACGGTGTTCATCTTGCGGGCGATTTCCAGGGATGGGATCCTGCTACAACAGCCATGGATGATAGTGATGAGGACGGCGTTTACGAAGTTACTGTTGTACTGGGAGGGAACACAAGCTACCAGTATAAATTCGTCAATGGAATGATGTGGGGATTTGATGAGATTGTACCTGTAGAATGTGCTGTAGATAACAACCGCGGGTTGACCGTGGAAACCAGTGATATCGTTATGAAGGCATTCTGCTTTGGTTCCTGCACAACATGTAATCCCGATGGCATCGACGGGAAGCAGAGCCGCATCACCGGTATTTACCCGAATCCCTCAAAGGGGCAGTTTGAAATTTCAATGGAGATGTACCAGGCTGGTGAGGCTTCTATCCGCATCTACTCGACAACCGGACAGTTGGTGAAGAGTCGCGAATTAAGTGTTTCGGCCGGACAGCACAGTGAGGAATTTTCACTGGAGCAAAAAGGAGTCTATTTTGTAGAGATTAGTTCAGGACAGGCGTTGTCCTGCCGTAAGATTGTGATTCAATAGTATTACCTATCTTTCATTAGTCATAAAGAGGCTGTTCCAACCATAAGGGAACAGCCTCTTTTGATTTTCATGCATCAGAGGGCTCTTGGGTCTGAATCCAAAACTGAGCCGTGAAACAGGGCTCTATTGAACCACTACCTTCCTGTTGTATATACCTCCGTTTGCATCCAGCACCCGGATCACGTAGATTCCCGGGTTGTACTGCCCCAGGTTGAGGATGGCCTTATCTCCTTCAGAGGAGGCCTGTTGCAGGCACTGGCCAGATGCGTTGTATAATCCGTATGTGAACTGACTGCTGGCAGCGATGTGAAGGATTTCCCGGGTGGGGTTTGGATAAATCAGGATGTTATTCCTGGAGTCCTGGAAGCGGCTGCCGGAGCTTAGTTGTCGGGCCGGGAAGGTTCGCTCGAGGGCCCTGAACATGGTATACCATCCAAGGGAGTCGGTCCTTAACCTGGATTTCTCCTGTTCAAGGTGGATGAAGCGACCTTCGCAGGTAGTAGGATCCTCCCTGCAGGGATCACTGCTCCCGTTAATAAGGCGTCCCTGGGTATTGGTAAAGGCCAGGAGCCTGTCCCAGTCCAAATCCTGGTGGGCTACCTTGAATGTCAGGGTGTTATCTTCGATATACAATTCGTCTTTAAGGGTTTCCATGTAATCCTTTTCGGGGGTAATCCGGGTGCCATTGCTCATGATCACATAGGGATCGCTGCTTTTTTTGGCGAAGCCATGAAGCTGTACAAAGATGGTCGTATCTTCCACCTCGCTTAGAATCACTTCGGTGCCTGCCTGGAAAACAGAGCGGGTATTGTGGGCAGGGTCCGAAATTCGGTAAGACTCGTACCCGTCGCCGCATACCGAGGTGGTTCCTGAACATGCGCTGTACTGGGTATGGTTGCAACGATGGGTCCCACTCACAAAGAGTGCCCGCGCTCCAAGTCGCCTGAAACAGAAAATCCCCTGGTAACCTGTATTGGTGTCAAACTTCGGGTGGGGTGCCTGGATCACCAATGCGGGTCTGAGGGCTTCCCTGTTAAAAATATAGGTTCCCCAGTATTTCGTTTGCGGTTGCTTTTCCTCCACGATGTAGAAGCGTCCCCCCCGACTTGTAACATCGTTGAAATCGGTGATCTTGTAATTGAAAGTTGCGGCCAGCGCTGTGGCTTCAAGGTATTCATCATTCAGTACATGGCTTATCATTTGCTTCCAGGGATCCATTTCATCCATCTCAGGAAGGGTGTACTGATTGCCTGAACTCCCCGGCAGAATATCCACAAGCGAATTAAGGTAAACTTCCAGGTCTCCGTTGAATACCTGAGCCTGTATGCTGCAGATGCCCATAGTAAGAAGCAGGGCTATGATCCATTGTTTTTTCATGTGTTTGACTTTTTATGGTTGAGAATAAGGCCGAGTGCCAGGAACCCTGCGCATAGCGCAATGGCCAGGATGCCCCGATGTACTTCCTGCTTATAATAAAGATAGCCAGATTTTGCATATTGTTTGCCTGGTGCAAGATCTATTCCATAGGATGATGCCAGGTCCCTGATGTTCAGGAGATGGATTACCGGAAGACCCAGGGCAGAGATTTCCTGGATAATTCCCCGGTCGGGGTGTCTGCAAAGTTTCAGCTTCTTGTGTAAGCCATTGGGCAGCGAGGATGCATGGGCACATCCGCCCAGCGAGGCCTGGTTGCCCCCTATATTTATAAGAACCCTGATATCTTCTTCCTCCAGGATCCTGGTTTTGTGCTGTATCGATTCCAGGAGATTTTCGGGTAAGTACAATGTCCTTCCATTTTGTTCAGCAGCCTCTTGTATAAGCTCCTGTCCTTCCTCCAGCATCCCATCACCCCTGTCGTTTTCGGCCCCGGGGGAAAGCAGATAAGAAGGGTAGGGCATGGCCCCGGAGTTGATCAGCCAGCTTTCCATATCGATCCAGGTGGCCCCTGGCTGGTTAGCCCCATATGAGGAAGCTCCCAGGGAACTCATCATCACCACTTCCATATCCATAACCCTTAGGGCGGCCAGGGCACTTACTGCCAGGGCCGGAAAGGATCCGGAGATTATAAGTCCGGCCGTATCTCCTTCCTTGCATCCCGCTTCGTGCAGCAGCCTGACGACCAGGGCGGCAAAATCGGGATTACTTGAAATTTCCTTGGCCTCCAGTGAACCCAGGGTGGTGGTTAGCAGGGTGAAATCATCGCCAATCATAAAGCCGTTTTTTACCCGGGTCCGCGAGTCGGAAACGATGTTCCGGGCCTCTTTTTCATGCTGGATGATCCTGAACCAGTTTTCGGCCTGCACCACAGCTTCCTTCATTTGGGCCGTCTCTTCAAGGGGGACGTTTTTGGTAAAGTAGAACTGTACAACGAGCAGGCCGGTCAGCCATACCGCAAAAACCAGGAGCAGGCGTTTATTTCCGGAGCGCTTTTTCAAAACAATAAGGATATTTGAAAGGTGATAAGCGTTACGATGCCCAGGGAGAGCAGGGTGGGGAGAGGCTTTTGCCTGGACATCTCATGGGCAATGAGTCCGGGAATGACATAGCCAATGCTCTGAAGATCGAAGGCGATGAAGGCCATGGGTTGAATGAACTGGTCTAATGCCAGCTTCAGCAGAAATCCCAGGACCAGCGCCAGGAGTAGCTTTCTTCTTCCATAAAGGATGAAGCGTGAAGCCATGACTTTAATGGCCAGGTAGACCAGCACCGCCAGTACCAGGGTCATAGCGATCTTCCCGGGCTGGGTCAGAAAGAGGGCAAAATAAGCCGGGGCGATGACCCCGCCGGGGGAGATCCCCACAAACTCATAGTAGAGGAATCCTGCAATGAGTCCGATCATAAATAGTTCCACAATCATGGTTCAAATTCTTTTAACAAGCTGTAAGCGATTCCTCCAAAATTCCCGATTCCTACAACGGGTGTTCGTTCTCCATGGCGATCGTGCAGGAACTGCGCGAGGCCTTTGATCTGCCTTGTGCTGAGGGTGCTTATTTGTATTTCGGGCCCGAGGTCTTTTAAACGGGCATATGCCCTGGCCCGGTGATCTCCGGTAATATATACGCCTGATAATAATGGGCGTCGTTCCCTGATCCATTGGATAAATGTATCGGTCCGCTCGGGACGGTCGGCCCGGGTATTAAAAATCAGTACCATCTGCTCGGACATCCCGGTTTCTTGCCTCCAGCGGTCCAGGAACACTGTGGTGGATTCTGGATCGTTTACTGAGAATGCATTCAGAAATTCCCCGGATCCATGGTTGTTTTGTTGGCTGATTTCATCCTTCTGCCTGATCTCTTCTATGATGGCCCCGATGGCTGCCTCCCTCGATATCCCGGCCATAGAGGCCACCTCTGCTGCCAGGGCAATGTTCTCGGGGAAGACTCCCCGGGGTAGTTTCATGTCCGGGGCAGGAATCCATTCAGCGGGTACCACCAGGTGGCATTTTTTTTCTTCAGCCACTCCGCGAATGGTTTCAATATTCTCCAGGTCACCGCATACCAGGGTACAGCCGACGGGGATTGCCCGGCACATGGCATTTACCTGTTCCATCCGGGTATTGCCCAGTTTTTCACGGTGATCGTCGCGGATATTGGAAAGGACATAGATGGTGGGTCTGAAATGCCTGCTTTCTGTTTCCTGGAGGGCCGGGTCAATGGACATGCATTCCAGGACGAGGGCTTCGCTGCCCATCCTGGCTGCCCGGCGGATGATTTTGAATTGTTCCTGGATGCGTGCAGGACCTCTTCTTTTGATTTTCTGACGGGAGCCATCTTCCAGGATCAGCGTGGGAATTTCTCCTGTGACCTTTCCCAGGGTCCGGGTTCCTGTAGACCGCAGAGCTGCTGCAATATAGCTTGTGATACTTGATTTCCCCCTGGTTCCATTCACATGAATTCGAAGCGCAATGGCATTTACACTGCGACGAATTATTATTGCCTCAGCCAGAAGCAGTCCAAACAAAAGGGCTATAAGGCTGAGGATAATGATCATGGCTTAGTTCAGATAAGCCCCCAGACCTCCTTCCATAAGTGCTTCATATCCGGGCAAACCGGATACCATCACCGGCTTCTCCGGATGAAGGAGGTTGTAGGCATTCAAAATGGCAGTGAAGGCGACCACATGACGTCCTGCACGATGGCACAACGATTCCCCTTCCGTACGATAGTCGATGCGAAGTGCCCCGGTTTCCTGAATCTCCTGGTAGTTGGAACTAATCCCGTCCAGAATCAGAGCCTCGTTGGTCTTTCCCCTGAGCCGGCCCTGGGCAGGACTGCTGGTTTCCATGAGGATGGGAAAGGTGTTTGTATAATCACCCCACTCGCGGTGACTGAGACCGTGGAAATTTGCGGGCGAGAGTTCAGGCGCATAATGCAGTCCGGTCATTTCCAGCTCCAGGATCGAATACAGCGCTATGTCCTCGGCCTTTTCGTGATACACAATGGCATTGATGATGGGAATCTCCGGGGCGGCTTCATGCAAATCGAAGCTCAGGTCCACCCCTTCCTTTTCAATCATCTGCACAATGGCATAGGCCACTTTTTCTGTAATGGAACCTTTGGGATCGCCGGGGTAGCAGCGGTTCAGGTTTCTCGAATCGATACCGGAGTATTGCTGACCGGATTGTTTGTGGGTATAAACCAGGGGGTCGGGCCATTGGTCCAGGGGATTGGATCCCCGTGATCCGAAGCGGAACCTCCTGCTGCCACTTTTTGTGTCGATGTGGAATTCGCTTGGAAAGGCTTCCATGGGATCGTTGCAGGTAAAGCCGCTGTTGTTCAGCCGGGGGATGATAATCACCCTTCCGGTTTCAGGAATGAGGTTCTCCAGCAGTAGTATACTGGCCATAAACCCGGCAGGCTCGTTGGGGTGGGTTCCCCCGGCCAGGAAAACGGTGGCTCCGGGGACGCCACTGTCAAAGTAGTAAACTTCCGTATCCCCGTGGGTTCCTTTGAGGGCTTCGAAATAGTCGCTCAGCATACCCTGACCGGTGAGTCCTTCGCTGGGATAGAGGGCTTCCGGCTGGTGCATTTTCCGGAAATCTATGGATGCAAAAATGCCCATTGTAAGGATGCCCGCCGCTATGATAATCGCTGTGATGTGATGTTTTTGCATGGCTTACAGCTTATTTAATTTGAAGGATACGGAGAACAAAGATCAGAAGAACGAATGCGGTGGCAAGTTGCATCTTCCATTTTTTCTCGTGAATGAATTCAAGGACCAGGATGAAGGCCACATAGATCAGGATAATTGTATAGATAAAGTACAGCATAGGGTAAGGTCTAAAAAAGGATTGTGGCTATATTTTCGGCAAAAATCAGCACCAGCAGGGCTATGGCCATTGCAAAAAGCATGGGAATGATACTTTGCTTCAGGATGCTGAAATGGTTTTTCACGCCCACAGTCTGGGCGGCATAAGCGCAAAGCAGGGATGGCGGAGGCATCAAATCGCCCATGGCAGCCATCATCACCAGTGAAGCGGTGACCACGATTGCACTCTTGCCTATGAATACATAGATCAGGGGAACCCCGATGACCGATGCCGAAGCATAGGCGGAACCCATGAAGGGCATCAGCGAGGCGGCCAGGTAGCGGAAGGCATCGGGCAGCTTCAGGGCTGATACTGCCAGGTAACCCCTTACTCCGGTCAGGGTCAGAATTTGCAGGAACATTCCCACACCTACCAGGATTACGATGACCGGCAGGGCCAGGCGCAGGGCTTCCCTTGATATTTTGATAATGGGCATTTTCGGAGAGACTGCGACATTCATAATGGTTCCCAGGGTGAAAATCAGGGGTACGCCCAGGTGGGGCAGGTATTCATGAAGAACGATCTCACCAATCATGTAAAATATAACGAATATAAGCGGAAAGTAGGAAAGGAAACCTCCCTTGCCTGTATCTACCTGGCCGAGTTCTTCCATCACCCTGTCGATCTCTATTTTTTTTACGAAGCGGAAGCGGAAATAGAGTGCCGTAAAAATTGCAGGAGGAATGGATACCAGCAGCAGGGGGATGGTTAAGCCAATGTAGGGCATATCCACGCCGCCACCGATGATCATGGCAGGTATGCTGATGGGGGGGGCCACTTCTCCAAAGACAGCCGCCATGGCTATAAGCGATCCGGCAGCAAGCCTCGGGATCCCAATTGCAAGTAATACAGGGGCTACCAGTATGCCGGTGGTTAGAACACAGGTGGATGAAAGTCCGGTCAGCATCCCCGGGAACATCACAAAGAGAACGATCACCAGCAAAAGCAGGGTGGGGCTCTTGTGGAAGGTTTTGACAATCCACAGGCTGATACGGGCCAGCACTCCATTGGCTTCGGTGGATTTCATAAAGATCATGGCTGTGGCAATTATAAGTATGGCCTCCAGGAAACCAAATCCACCTTCCACCAGGTGTCTTATGGGGAGGCCTTCCCCCCCGATTAATGCTCCTGCTACGGCCGAGAGAATCAGAGAGACCCCTGCCGGCATTTTAAAAACAAATACACTTACCGCAAAAATGGCAAGCATACATATCAGAATGATTAACTCCATGCTCATGTTGCACCTGGTTTTGGGAATAAATAATGCAGGCGCAAACCCAAAAAGCATGCCAGTGCAGTATTGTGGCGATGCGGAAATCTGGCTTCAGGCGGGATGTTTTGCGGGTAGACTGCCATTCAATAGATTAGCCTGTTAATTTTTATAAGACCTAAAAATCCGGCAGTGCATCACCATGCGTTGGTGGGACATTCCGACACTGCCGGGTGGGCCCTCTTAACCCACTGCTTATTTCTTCTTAATTCCCATTATATTCACATTCTTGAACATACGTCATTTGGCATATGATTTGAATAATATTAGTACAAAACCTAAGCATATGAGAACATTAAGAGTAACAGGAATCGTCTTTCTATTTGTAGCAATGTCCATCACAGTATTTGGACAGGATTTCCAACAACCTGTTTTGATAAGTTCGGCCGGACAAAGTGCAGATGTGAAACTTGTGAATCTTCTGGCTTCCAGGGAAAAACTGGATGCTACCGTACTTCCGGGTGCCACAGCAGACGACCTGGCCAAGGTGAAAACCTTGTTGATTGTACCCGGTTTCAGTTCGAAGGGACTAGGTGCTGCAGGAATTAGCCAGGAAGATGAAATGCTCAGGGTGAAGACCCTTGTGAAAGCTGCAAAGGATGCAAAAATCCCTGTGATCATGGTACATATCGGGGGTAATGCCCGCCGCCAGGGACAATCGGATGCCTTTAATGAGCTGGTTGCCAAAAACGCAAAATATATGATTGTGGTGGCCCAGGGCAACGAGGATAATTTCTTCACTGACATTTCCACATCTAATAATATTCCTTTGAAACTTGTAAATAGCATTTCAGAGGCAGGAGCTCCACTTGGAGAGTTATTTAAATAAAAAATACCGCATATATGTATTTAGTTCGCCGCTTTTCCATTCTGTTTCTCCTGTTTCTTGCGGGGGCCCTCTCTCTTTCAGTTTATGCACAGTCTTCCCGGGGAATGGCTGCCACAGCTCATCCCCTGGCCACAAAAGCAGCCCTTGAAATGCTGCAAAAGGGTGGGAATGCGGTGGATGCAGCAGTGGCTGCAGCCTTTGCTATTGGAGTGGTGGAACCCGATGGATCGGGGATTGGAGGCGGTGGCGGTATGGTAATTTACCTGAATGACACCAAAGAATCTCATTATATAAATTACTATGCCAGGGCTTCGGAGCAGGCGTCCGAAGCGGGTTTCAGCGGCCGAAAGGACGCCCGCAGCGGGAAGTCTGTGTGCATTCCGGGAACCGTTGCAGGATTATGCCTGGCACATGAGGAGTTTGGATCACTACCACTGGAAACCCTGCTTGAGCCTGCCATCCGCTATGCGGAAGAAGGGTTTAAGGTTGATGCGGTGTTGTCCAGCATTCTTCTTGACAACATCGAAACCCTTTATTCGGATGAGAATACCCAGGGCGTTTTTACCCTGGAGGGTTTTCCTTATATGGAGGGGGATGTGGTTGTTCAGAAGGAACTGGCAGAGACCCTGAGGGAGATAGCCCGTAAGGGCAAAAAGGGCTTTTATCAGGGTTCGGTCGCAAAAAGCATGGTGAAGGGCCTGAATGAAAGGGAAGGAACCCAGACCCTGAAGGATTTTAAAAATTACCGGGCCACGCTTACAGAAGCTTTGAAGGGCGATTACCGGGGCTATGAGGTACTTACTGCCATGCCTCCCCAGGCGGGTGTGACACTGGTGGAGGCCCTGAACATCCTTGAGAACCATCCGCCCCTGTCGGGAGGTCCCCATTTCAGTAAATCGGCCGAAGCCCTTCATTTTATTGCCGAGACCCAGCGGCTGGTGTCGGCCGACCGTTTTAAATATGTGGGTGATCCTGACTATGTTACAGTTCCCTTATCGGGTCTGAGCTCCAAAGCCTATGCAGAAGAACAATATCAAAGAATTAACCTGGCCAAGGTGGATCCTCCCTATGGCGTTGTGGAGGCTGGTAATCCTTATCCCTATAATGAATCCTCCATGGCATTACAGGCTGGGGGCTATGGGGAAACCAACATGGAATTCGATGGGGGTGGACACACCACCCACCTGTCGGTTATTGACGGTGAGGGAAACGCAGTCAGCCTGACCCAGACCCTGGGCCTTTTCTTTGGATCGGGACAGATGGTGAATGGTGTGCTTTTCAACTGTGCCATGACCAACTTTTCTTACAGGGACCAGGAAAGTCCCAATTATTTTGTAGATGGGAAAATGCCAAGGTCCACGATCATGCCTACCATTCTCCTGAAGAATGATTCCCCCTTCCTTGTGATTGGTTCACCGGGAGCAGGCCGCATTATAAGCACCATGATCGAGGTAGTAGTCAATGTTACTGACTACGCCATGGGTGTGGAACAGGCCAACCTTGCGCCGCGTTTTCATATTACACACAGTTCGGAGGGGTTGGACCTGGAATCGGGGGTGGAACCCGGGGTGAGAGAGGAGCTCGAGGAGATGGGACATGTCCTGAACGTCTATGATGGCATAGATCTGTATTTTGGTGGTGTGCAGATGATCCTGGTAGATCAGGAAAAGCATCTCTACTATGGTTCGGCCGATAAGCGACGAGGCGGAAGTGCTGAAGGGTATTAGGGCGTCCAGTCTTTAAGCCGGGTGTAGAGAAGCCTCCGGTTAATTTTCAGGTAATCGGCTGTCCGTGACTGGTTGAAGCCATTATGGGCCAGGGCCTTATTGATAATTTTCTTTTCCACCATTTCGATTACCTGTTTTAGGGACATGCCCTGGTTGATCAGTTCCAGGTAATCTTCTTCACCTTTTCCAATCCCGGTTGAAACCGGAATCTGGTCGATTTCAAGCACGTCACCCGAGTTCACCACCAGGGCACTGTGTATGGTATTCTCTAACTCTCTTACATTGCCGGGCCAGGCATATTTCCTCAGTTTTTTAATGGATTCGGAAGGAATGGTGACTAACCTTCCTCCTCCGTATTTTTGAAGAAAATGTTTAGTCAGTATATCGATATCGGAGATTCTTTCGCGTAAAGGAGGGATATTAATGGATACAACATTTAACCTGTAATAGAGGTCTTCCCTGAAATACCCCTGTTCAACATCCGAAAGGATATCCCTGTTGGAAGAAGCAATGATCCTGACATCCACATCAATGGTTTTATCTCCCCCGACACGAAGAAAGGGCTGTTTTTGTAATACTCTTAATAACTTGACCTGCAGGGATTGGGGCATGCTGTTGATCTCATCCAGGTAAAGGGTACCACCATCGGCCAGTTCAAAAAGCCCTTTGCGTTGTGAAAAAGCGCCGGTAAAGGACCCTTTCTCATGTCCGAAAATCTCGCTTTCCAACAACGACTCTGAGAGTGCACCGCAGTTAATCTTCAGGTAGGGTTTGTCGGACAGCCTGGAATGACGTTGGATGGCATCGGCCACAAGTTCCTTACCTGTTCCACTTTCCCCCTGGATCAGTACCGTGGCATTGGAGGGGGCCACCTTTCCAATGAGTTTATAGATCTCCTGCATCTGGGGGCTATTCCCTATGATGTGCGCCTCGAAGAGTGCTTCAGAAGGTTCCTCAACTATATTGCGCAGACGGGTAAGCTCCTTCAGCAGGTTGCCATATTGCAATGCCCGCTCCACATTTAAAAGGAATTCATCAATCTCGAAGGGTTTTTCGATATAATCGAAGGCGCCATTTTTCATTGCCCGGATTGCCCGCTCACTGGTGCCGAATGCAGTGAATACAATTACCGGAACCGCCTTGTTTTCTTTTTTTAATTTCTCCAGTACATCAAGTCCGTTGATGTCGGGCATGTTGATGTCCAGGATCACAAGGTCGGGATTCGTGTCTGAGAAAAGCTGTATGGCTGTGCTTCCGTTTTCGGCAGGAAGCACTTCGTAGCCCAGTGGTGTGAGGAGATCTTTGATGTTTCGCCTGATGGACTCTTTATCGTCCGCTACCAGTATGGTTTTTTTCTTGTTTTCCAATGATCTAATGTGAATTGTTAATCAGGGGTAAAGTTACAAAACATATGGTGCCGCAGGGTTCATTCTTCCTGAAGCTGATTTCCCCTCCAAAAGACATGATGATTTCTTTGGAGATGGTGAGCCCCAGTCCTGTGCCGGTTTCCTTGGTGCTGTAGAAAGGCTCAAAAACACCTTCCATGATATCCTCGTCCATACCCTGACCTGTATCCGAGATTTTTACTAAAAATGAATCCTGTGAAAATGTGGTTTCTATAAAAACCTCCCCTTCGTCTGCAATGGATTCTCCTGCATTATTGATCACATTAATAAATACCTGCTTCAGCGAATTAGGATCTGAAATTATGCTGGGCGGATTCTCACAAAATTTTTTGCCTATGCGGACATGGTCCCCGAATTTATTCATGTCCATCATGCTCAAAACCTCCTCCAGAACCTCATTGACCGAGGTGGGTTTCAGATGATCGTATATGGGTCTTGAAAAAACCACAAGTCTCTTCATCAAGTCTGATAATCTGTTGATTTCATTCACCACCATGGTTATAGATTCGGGGTCTATTTTTGCTTCCCTGTTTTGGTCGGCATTCATCTGCCACATCTGCAGCCGTGTTTTTATAACCGACAGCGGGGTTCTGACTTCATGGGCCACCCCGGCGATCATTTTTCCAAGTGAGGCCAGCTTGGCTTTATGATGCAGCTTTTTTTCAAGGTCCGATCGCTTTTTATAGGAGTTTTCGATAAGGTCGAGCATCTCATTGATCCTCCTGGGAATAAACTCAAATAATCCTCCCCGCAATTTCAGCCGGTGATCGGGATTGGAACGGGTACTTGCAAGTTCCTTCTGAATGCTTCTTATACTGTTTCTGAGAAAGAGGGTCAGGATGGCCATTCCCAGGAATCCCATTCCGAAGATTACGGTTACCACATACAGGACCTGCCGGAGTTTTGCCACCGGGAGATCCCTTTCAATATGAATGCGCACCCAGACCGATCCGGCAAGCTGACCGTTTACCGAAAAGGGATATGTAGTCAGGGGGAAAACAGCCGGATCGAACCTGTGAAGCTCAGAAATTACCCTGTTCTTTTGAACAGATTCCCGGGCCTGGTCCCTGATGATATTGTACGAGCGTGGAGGTGGGCCGTATGCCGGAATGGGGGGTTCGGATGTGGGGTAGGCATAACCCACAAAATTGTCAGGGGTTTGGAAATAAAATCCTCCTTCAAGGCCTTCGGTTTCTTTCACGTTCCGGTTCACAACTGCGGTCAGGACCTCTTCCATGGCCCTTGAGGATGAGAGGAAGATTGTATCTCCAAGCACGAGGGGTGCCAGGAGGGTCTTTAGATTTTCATTCCCTTCCACCTGCCGGGCGATCTGCATCGCAGTTTCTTCACATAATTCTTTTCGTTCGAGAATGAGCTCTTCTTCCCCGTGTTTCAGGTAAAGATAAATGCTCCCGAAGGTAATGGCAATAGCACTGACGATGATAAGGCCCCAAAGAAAAATCTTCCGGTATGGCATATTCCTGTTCAAATGCGTAATGATTGCGATGCTTAAATATGTGCTAAAAATAATACAAATATACTTCAATGAAGTCAGACCCCTTTTTGTAATGCTCATCACTGAAGAAGTACCGGGCGGGAAGCAGATTCCGAAACGCTATTATAGATAGAAACTGCCTGTCAGGTCCCTGTAATCGTCTGTATATATGTGCCTTGTTTCAGTCTCGATGGTCAGATCGTCTTCCCTGGCTAAACCAGGGTTGAAGGAAAATTCAAGCAATACCCGTTTGGGGGGCTTTCCCGGAGTGGGAACAACCCTTGTAAGTCGGTTGCAGAATAATTGATGCGCTTTGCAAATTTTCAGTGCCCGGGCTTCCTTTTGAACCGGAAGTATGATGCTGATCACGGATGTTTTTGTAATTAGTGAAACAGCGCCTTTGAAGAGATCCTCAAGGCTCAGGCTGTCGTCGTGCCTGGCAAGATTTTTTGCCTTGGAGGGAGTTTTTGCTGAAGCTGTGAAAAAAGGCGGATTACAAATAATGAGGTCGTAGTGCCGTTTGGTCTGGGAAGCATAATCCTGGAATGAGGATTGAATACAATGCATCCTATCCTTCCAGGGTGAATCCTGAAAATTCTCATTAGCCTGTGTGGCTGAAGAAGGGTCAATTTCCAGGGCATCCACTTCAACTTCCACTGTTCGCTGGGCAATCATCAGTGCGATCAGGCCGGTCCCGGTTCCAATATCCAGCACCCTGCTGCCCTTTGGGGGGACGGTGGACCATGCGCCAAGCAGCACCCCGTCGGTTCCCACTTTCATAGCGGCATGCTTTTGTTGGATGGTGAATTGCTTGAAACGGAACCAGTCGTTGGGCATTTTCCCTGGATTAGGTATTTAATGAAGCAAAATTTACTCTTACTCCAAACACACAAACATCATCTATTTGTTCCAGGCTGCCACGCCAATTGTCGAAAGTCTGTTCGAGTTCGATCTTCTGATTTTTCATGGATTCGGACTGTATGGAAAGGAGCAGTTTCTTGAATCTGCGTGTTTTAAATTTTTTACGCTTTTCCCCTCCATACTGATCCACAAAGCCGTCAGAAAAAATATAAAAGGCGTCGTTTTCCTGCAGGTCAATCACATGGCTTGTAAAATCTTTTTCTTCCCAGTTTACCCCGATGGGCTGCTTATCTCCTTTGATCTCATAAAATGCGTAAGCCTCATTCTCAAGGGAGGCATATGGAATCAACGCGGCTTCCTGTTCTTGCTCCTCATCCTTCTTTCTGAATAAATACAGGGGTCTGTTAGCCCCGGCAAATTGTAGTTCTTTCCGTTCCTGGTCTATAATAGCAATGGCCATATCCATTCCATCCATTTGATCGTTTATGGATCCTTCCTGGACGAGCAATTCTTTTACTTTGTTTCTTAAATGCCAAAGGATCACATGCGGTTCTTTGAAGCCATAAGTCCTGAATTGCTCATTGATAAGCGTTACACCCAGCATACTCATTAATGCACCCGGAACCCCATGTCCGGTACAATCGGCGACGATAACCACTTTGAATCCATCAATTTCTCTTACCCAGTAAAAGTCTCCGCTTATGATATCCTTGGGCTTGAAAATGGTGAACCACTCTGGCAGGATATTATCGATATATGGAGGAGAAGGAAGAACAGCTTTCTGAATTCTCCTTGCATAACTTATACTGTCTGTAATGGCTTGCTTTTGCTGAAGAACCAGGAGGTGCTGTTTCCTGATTTTTTCTTCAGTTCTTACATTTTCAATGGCCCGGGCAATGTGATCGGAGACGAAGACCATTAATTCTTCATCTTTCAGAGAATAGGCATCTGTTATACTATAGGCCTGTACGACCATTACCCCAATAGTTTTCCCTGAATGCTTCAGGGGGACACCCAGCCAGGATACGGATGCGGAACCAAAATGTTTTACTTCACCAGTTTCATAAAGTTTGGCTATTTTTTCATTGGGAAACCTGAGGGGAGTACCAGTTCTCCGCACATAGTCTGTAAGGGTCCCGGATAAATCATACAAAGTCACCTCTAAAGATTCGTTATAGTCAGAGCTCACTCCGGCGGTTTCAATACGGTCGTATTTGTCTTCAAAATAGGGGAAGGAATATTTATTGGAGGATTCTTCATACAGGCTCACGAAGAAATTCCGGGCCCTGATCAGGTCCGCGAGTATCCTGTGAATGGTGGCAACAAATTCTTTAATGTTTTTAGCTGTATGTGCTTCTTCCGAAATCCTGAGAAGAGATTCCCATTTCTGGTCGTTATTCTGAGATTTATCGATTAGATCGGGAGACATTCTTTGAATTTTAAACAAAGATATTATTGTTTAGAGTAATTTTGTGACAGATTTTGATCATTCTACAATTTTAATGTCATTAGGTGGCCTACAATTCGTCAAATTTCAAATCTGTTAGTCCCATTGGTCCTTCGTGCAAGAAGAATGTTTACAATTCGCGTGAGGAGGCAGAGGAAATGATTCGTTATATCCAAAAAACCCGATATTCGAAAGCATTGCATGCCTATGAATGTATGGAATGTGGAATGTGGCACTTAAGCAGTAGTTCAAAATAGCATTTATGAATAAAATGACCTCAAGAGAACGTGTTCTGGCGGCGCTGAATCACCAGGAAACTGACCGGATTCCCATTGCCATGGTGTGCGGGGGGATTAATCCGCCTGCCATGAAAGCGCTGGATTCGTTTCTTCGGGCCGACAGGGGAATTGATGCACAAGCCTATATCGACGCTTTCCTGGATGTGGCCGAGGTCTGGGTCACCGGTGAATTTGGCCAGGAATTGGATATGTGGGGGGTGAAACGCAAAGATGTTTCTTATGGGGAAGGAAGCTATAGCGAGATCGTTCATTTTCCGCTTAAGGAAAAACAAACCATGGAGGAGGTCCGGCAGTATGCATTCCCCCGGTTGAAGGATATGGATGTGGACCATTGGGTAGGGGAGATCAGGCATCTTCGCAAGCATAGCGAGCAGTCTATTGTGCTTGCAAATGCAAACCTCTTTGAAACCACATGGTATATGCGGGGTTTTGAACAGGCCTTTGAGGATATGATGTTAAAGCCGGATGTTTTCCATTTCATTATGGAAACGGTAACTGCCTTTTTTACAGATTATTTCTATGAAATCCTGAAACGTTGCAAGGGTGATATAGATATGGTTTTCACAGCCGACGATATTGGGCACCAGGATGGCCTGTTTTTATCGCTCGACATGTGGGAGGAATTCATTAAACCCTACCATGTGAGAATCAATGAAATGATCCATAATATGGGCGCAAAGGTGATTTATCATACCGATGGTTCCGTATCGGAAGCTGTACCCGGACTAATGGATATGGGCATTGATGTGCTCCAGGCCCTGCAGTTCAGTGCAGCAAACATGGACCCGAAGCATCTGAAGGAAAATTTCGGAACGAAGCTGTGTTTTGAGGGAGGAATGTGTGTTCAAAAAGTACTCCCCTTCGGAAGCGTTGATGAAGTAAGAGAAGAGGCCAGAAAGCTAATCTCCATTCTTGGTAAAAACGGAGGCTACCTCTGTGGCCCTTCCCATTTCATCCAGGCCGGAACCCCCGGGGAAAACATTGCAGCTTTCTTTGATGAGGCTGTGGGTTTTTATCCCTTTCATCATAATGACTAGTCCTGAATAAGCGATACAGAATTATTGGACTATAATAATACTTCTTACTAGCCGTGTCAAAGTTCGCCCTGTTGGATATCCATTAATTCACATTGGATTCACTGGGTTGTGAGCAGGATCTGGAGTCTGTCAGGTCCAGAAGCCATATTCGCCCAGATCCCTTTGTGATCGATGAATTTCCGGAACAGCGATTCCGCTTCGCGTCATTTTTTCCGTAAACAGGGTAATATATTTTATCCGTTTCTTATGATATTTTCATAATATTCAGATATAATATATTTGAAACGAATATTTAATATCCGATTCTTATGATAATTTCATAATATTCAGATAATTTTTATTCGCGTAACTCAGGAATTGCTGCAAGGCCAGCGGAATTGCTGCAAGGCCAGCGGATTTGCTGCAAGGCCAGCCGAATTGCTGTCCCGGAGGAGCAGTCCTGGCTGGATGCCTTTGACCGGGGACTGTATTATCTGAAACTGGCGGCCGCTAATGATCAAATACTGGGGCACTGTTACCTTGAAATTTATCCCGATTGCCGGGATCATATGATTTTCCTGGAGGAAACCTCACGCAGCAGTCTGCTTTAGATTAACATCTGAACGGCCTTGTCACCTTCAACACCCAGGCTGGCATCATTGTTGATGTTTCTAAGTACACTAAAACCTCACATCATGGACCTTAAAAAATCAAAACAAGCCAGCCTTGAGAATAAGCGAGGCACCTATTTTATAGTTGGACTACTTATATCCTGCTCATTGATCCTTATAAGTTTCGAGTGGACCAGGCCGGTGGACCTGGAAGCGGACCTGGCCAGACTGGAGGATCGCCCAATTGATATAGAGATTATACAAATCACCCGTAGGGAAGAACCAAAACCAAAACCCGAGTTGCCGGCCATTCAGGAGGTCATTGATATTGTACCTGATGGTATCGAAGTTCCTGAAGTTATTTTCGATCCAGAAGTCACAAAGTATACTGAGATTCCTGAATTTTTTGGTGGTGATGAACCTGAAGAACTGGATCCTGAGCCTGACTTCTTCGTTTATGTTGAGGATATGCCACTTTTTAACGGAGGTGAGCCAAATCGTGAGTTTGCAAAGTATATCGCCAGGAATCTGACCTATCCAAGTGAACCTGCAGAAAATGGAATATTTGGAAGGGTAATTGTTCAGTTCGATATTGATATAAATGGATCCCTTGTAAATCCTGTCATCATCAGGGGCGTCGATCCTGCACTGGATGCTGAAGCGATGAGGGTAATTCGGACTTCACCAAAGTGGACCCCCGGACAACAAAGGGGTAAAGCTGTGAAGGTGAGGTATAACTTTCCGATAAACTTTGTGCTTAATTAGTGAAGGGATGGGCCTCTTAAGCCTAAGGATCGACTATAATATGAAGCACCTGTTCTGCCCGGGCCCCCTGCGGGTCTGTGGCAGTCAGTATCAAATTCCAACTACCTCCTGCTTTAGGCGTGCCGAGTAATGCCTGGTCGATGTGGTTATATTCCAGCCATTGGGGCCAATCGCTTCCATTTTCGGGGCTTACCTGTAAATTATAGCCCTCTTCATCATAGTCAGCCACAATCGTACGGGGTATGTGATACTTAAGTGCTTCGCCAACCTTGAGCCTGATACCCGGAAGGGGATGTTCAAAGAAAGGTTCAAAGTTAAAGTCGTTTGATCGCTCAAAGATCCGGGCCCGGTCGTAGGAAGGATTTTCAACCGGAAGGGGTGCATGCATCTCTTCCACAATCCATTGCATGAGTCTTTCTTCCATTTGCCTTGTTAAAGCGGGTTCTTCCTCCGACAGATCATGTGTTTCTCCAAGGTCTTCTTTCAGATTATAAAGCTCCAACCGGCCTTCGGGCACATAGGTCTCGGCGTGGTGATCGTAGTAGTCACCAAAAGATTTGATCAGCTTGTAATTCCCACTGCGTATCACTGCAGAAGGGGTGGCGCCCCACTGGTAATCGTACAAAGGCATATACCAGAACAGCTCCCTGTCCCGGCCCATTTCCTGACCCAGTAATTCGGGAGCCACCGAAAGTCCATCCAATTGCAAATCCTTTTTCTTTTCTGTTCCGCTCAGGTCCAGGAGTGTCGGATAAATATCTGTTACATGAACCGGCAGATTACTGACCTTCCCTGCAGCAATTTTGCCTGGCCATCTTACCATCAACGGGACACGAATGCCGCCTTCGTATGCAGAACCTTTTCCTGCACGAAGAGGGGCATTGCTATAAAATTCCTCTACTCCGCCATTATCCGTGAAAAACATTACCACCGTATTCTCTTCCAGACCCAGGTCTTTCATTTGATCCAGTAAACGGCCCACGGAACGATCCATGTGTTCAATGGCAGCCAGGTAGGTGGCATTAAACTGACCTTCGGTTGGATATCCCTTATCCAGGTATTTCTGCACCAGTGTCTCAGGTGCTAAGACAGGGCCATGAATGGTATGGTGGGAAAGGTAGATAAAGAAAGGATGTTCCCGCTCTTTTTTCATAAACCGGATGGCCTCGTCGGTGAGGTAGTCCACCCCTTTATCGCCCGCTTGATGATAATTCGGATTCCTGGCAATGTCCACATAATTGAATCCGTGTTTGTCTTTCCCCTCCTGGAATAGGGTGGTATAGTAGCCATCGGGAACCGGGAATCGTTTGCTCCAGGTACTTAAATGCCATTTTCCAAGTAGTGCAGTCCGATAGCCATCATCCCTGAGGGCCTCGGCCAGGGTGTAGGTTTCGGCTGGCAGATTTTCCCGGTAAGGAGGCTCCTTCATCCTGGCGTATGGAAAACCATAGCGGCCAACCACATGCCACATTCTCAGTCGGGCCGTGTGTTGCCCGGTAAGCAGCGATGCCCTGGTTGGAGTGCATTGAGGGTTTACATAGGCATCGGTAAACTTCATTCCTTCAACTGCCAATCGGTCAATATTGGGGGTTTCAACCCTGCTGTTTCCATAGCAGCCAATGCCTGGCCAGCCGAAATCGTCTATAAATATGATGACAATATTGGGCCGGGCGTGCTCTTTTTTGACAGGTGCATTGCAGGAGGAAAGAAAAATGATGGCCAGCGGTAGCAAGCATGCTGTAAAAACGCTTTTTAATTTCATTGCTTTATTCATTTACTGAGCGAAAACAGAAATTCGATACCGCCTTCGGAGCTTGACTTTGCAGTGATTTTGCCGCCGTGAAGTTCGATGGCATTCTTTACAATGGAAAGACCCAGTCCGGTCCCTCCCTGTTCGCGGGAACGGCCCGTATCGATCCGGTAGAAGCGTTCGAAGATCCGGGTCATGTGTTTCTCCTCGACGGGATTCCCGGTGTTGGAGAAGGAGAAATAATAGTACTTCTGGTCCTCCAGGTAGTTTTCAAGGTTGATCTGAATGTTCGCGCCGCCATACTTAATGACGTTGTCGAAGAGGTTGTAGAAAACGGAGTAAAGCAGGCTTAAATTACCTTTGACTTCCATATCCTTCCGGATTTCGATGTTTACCCTGATCTCCTGC
Organism: uncultured Bacteroides sp.; assembly: GCA_964601975.1. Classification (GTDB taxonomy): domain Bacteria; phylum Bacteroidota; class Bacteroidia; order Bacteroidales. The sequence continues at coordinate 5,344 of CAZRPW010000030.1, read as the reverse complement.
TTATCCAGTTTTAATTTCAAATGTTCATGCACTTCATCGACGACTTTCCGAATCCTTACGGATTTCATGGGGTAAGAATCGGCAGCCTCCTCAATCTTGTTCAGGGAAGAAATATCTTCTATAAGTCCCCACAGCCTTTCAGTCTGCCGAAGGGCCCCTTTCATGAACCGTTTCCGGGTCTTTTTGGGTATGTCTTCTTCCTGCAGGGTTTCCAGGTAGCCCAGGATGGAAGTAACGGGTGTCTTCAGTTCGTGCGCAATGTTGGAGGTCATTTGCTGCCTGATCAACTTTCCCTTGACCGTAGGGGTGGTATTCGTAATCACAAGTTCAAAGCTACTGTCGGCAAAGAACATGCATCTCACCTTGAAGTATCTTTTGCTGCGTTCCATCACCTTCTCGATGCTGGGGGGTGTTTCTGCTTTGAGGCACTCGGGGCAGGCCAGGGTCTGGTCTATGAATTCCACGATGGGAGCCATTACCGGGAGACTGAAAAGTTCTTCAGGTGTGACCGACGATTGACCTGTCACCAGGTTCAGGTTCTGGATAAATTGTTGGTTCGTCAGGATTTTTTTCCGCTCGGGAGTGAAGAAGGCAATGCCCTCGTTCAATGAGTTCAGGTGGGTGAAGAGCTTTTCTTTTTCGTCCAGGATCTCCTGCTGTGCCTTGTTCAGGTCCCTGTAGATAGAAGTGATCTGGCTGCTGATTTCTCCCAGGTCATCATCAGGGAAGTCCAGTTCTAAGGGGGGCTCATTTCCACTTCTTAGCCGGATGGCGAAGTCCTTTAATTTGGTGATGGTCTCAGAGATTCGCCGCGTGATGAACATCAGCACAATTGAAAACAGAATAAAAAGTAGCGCCAGGTAGGCTATGAAACGTCTTTCCACATGAAGACTCTCCCTGACGGTCACATTGTATATGGCTGCAGCCCGGACGAAATAGTCCGGGTAGGTACGCACGTAGTAATAGTAGCTGTGGCCGGTGGTTTCCGAATCACGGATATTGGAACCTTTACCTTCTTCTAAGGCCTCCTGCACTTCAGGTCTGTTCAGGTGGTTCTCCATGCTTGTCAAATCACCCACTTCACTGTCGAACACCACCCTTCCTTCCCTGGAAATGATGGTGACGCGAATATCCAGGTCTGAACCAAGGGCTGTGAGAGAGTCGATCATCCAGGATCCTTTTTCCTGGTAAGCATCTTTATTCCGGAAGTAGCTGTAGCTCAGTTGGGCAATATTGTCGAGTGTTACCTCGAAATTGCTTCTGCGGAAGTTCCTTTCCCTTTCAAACTGGAATATCAGCACCAGGACAGTGAAGACTGCAAAGGTGAGAGAAAAATTGAGAAACAGTTTCTGACGTAAAGTCAATTTGCGTTTCATGAGACCTGGAATAAAAGAACAAAAATAGCAGAATAATGGTTTAAGCGGGCGAAGGATTTTTAAGGGGGAGTTTAACAAAGAATGTGGATCCTTTGCCTGGTTCACTTTCTGCCCAGATTTCGCCATGGTGGATTTCGACAAAGTCTTTACAAATGAGCATGCCCAGTCCAATGCCTTTTTCATTCTCGGTGCCACTTGAAGAAAAATGGGTGTCCGATCTGAAAAGTTTGCCTAGGTCATCCTTGGACATTCCTATGCCGTTGTCCTTGACGTAAAGCGTAATATGGCTTTCGTTTGTCGAACAATTCACCTCAATTCTTCCATCGACCGGGGTAAATTTGATGGCATTTGTAAGCAAATTCTGAATAATCACATTCATGAGATCAGGATCGAGTTCAATCAAAATCTGCTTTGTTTTGCATCCGTTTTCGAGGTGGATATTTTTTACATTGGCCTGGTGATTTACAAGCTCAATTTTTTTCCCGATCAATTCGACCAGGTCGGTCAGCTGGGGATGTAATTCCAATTTTCCTCTTTGGGATCTGGACCAGTTCAATAAATTGTCAAGCAGGTTGTATACATTATCGGCCGATTCACTGATCATACCAATGAACTCTTTTATCTCCTTATCGGAATAGCCATCGTATCTTAATTTGATTAGTTCAATGAAGCCCTTCATGGTCGTGAAGGGACTTCTCAGGTCATGAGAAATGATCGAAAAGAGCTTGTCCTTTACAGCATTGGTTGAATCCAAGGCATCGCGCTGGGCTTTTAGTTCTTCGGCCTGATCTTCGAGTATTGAGTTTTTTTCCTTGATTTCTTTGGTCCGCTCAATAACTTGTTCATTCAATTTTTTATTTCGGTGAATGATCTGCCTCATTCTGACGTAATAGATCAGAATGATCAGCAGGATCACCAATGTGATGGCAATTATTTTAAATCCTAAGGTTTTCCAGTAGGGTGGTGTAATCTTTAATTTGACCGAGACGCCTTCCTCGTTCCAGATACCATCGTTGTTTGATGCTTTGACGCTGAAAGTATACTCGCCCGGATCGATATTGGTGTAGGATGCACTATGATTTGTTCCTGCGTAAATCCAGTCAGGATCGAATCCATCCAGCTTATAGGCATACTGGTTCTTTTCGCTTGAGATATAATTTAAAGCTGTAAACTCAAAGGAGAAAACCGTCTGTTTATGGGAAAGGGTGATTTGCTCCGCCTCGCTGATATGGGACTGCAGAGGCGAATGGTCTCCAATGCTTACCGGCTTATTAAATATTTGAAAATCTGTCAGAACCACCGGTGGAACAAAGGGGTTTCTGATGAAATTCTCTGGCTGAAAAGCATTAAAGCCATGAACACCCCCAAAAAACAATTCTCCCTTGCTTGTTTTATAAGAACTGCCCTGCGAAAACTCGGTGTCCTGCAAGCCGTCGGATTGATTAAAATTCATAAAAATCCCCGACACAGGATCAAACCTGGAAAGTCCGCCGTTTGTACTTAACCACAAATAGCCCTGATTATCTTCTTCAATACCATTGATCGAATTGCTTGGTAATCCGTCTTTTATATGGAAACCTGAGAATTGCCCCGTTTCTCTGTTAAATTTATTTAATCCCCCGGAAGTCCCCACCCACAGTGTGGAATCGGCAGATTCCAGAATCGAAAACATAAAGCCCTCACTTATAGTGTTGGCTTTTTTCTCGTCATGACTGTATATCGTAAAGCTTTCAGAATCAGGATCAAATACGTTCAGGCCGTCTGCTCCGCAAGCCCACAACTTACCGTAGGAATCTTCCATGATCATTCGTATTTGGTTATCACTGATCGCGCTGTTAGCGGGGGTATAGTTCCTGAAGCTTTTAGTTTTCCTGTCAAAACAACTGATGCCTCCAAAAAAGGAGCCGATCCACAATTGACCATCATTATCCTCAATGATTGAATAAATAATATTGCTACACAGATTACTGTTATCCTGTGTGTATTGCTGGAATTTTCCGCTTTGTTTGTTAAAATAATTCAGGCCTCCTTCCCAGGTCCCCGCCCAGAGTTGCCCCCTGCTGTCTTCCAGGACAGACAACACAACATCACTGCCCAAATTGCTGTTTTCCTTGTTGTAGACTTTGAAGTTTCCGGTTTCCCTGTCAAACTTATTGAGTCCCCCGCCATCGGTCCCGATCCAGATATTGCCTTCAGAATCTTCACAGAAGGCGCGTACAAGGTCATTACTCAAACCCTTTTCTTTCCCCGGAATATGTTTATAATGGCCAAAATCCATCGCGTATTTTTCGACTAGGTTGATTCCTCCGGCATAGGTGCCAAACCAGAGATTTCCTGTGTGATCTTCACCGATCGACCAGACTGAATTATGACTCAGGCTATGCTCATCAAAAGGATCCGAATAATATCGGATGAACTTGCCACTCTTCCTGTCATACTCATTTAGGCCTTTATTTTCAGTCCCCACCCAGATCCGGCCATTGCTGTCTTCAAAAATTGTGAAAACATCGTTGCTGCTGATGGAACCCGCATCTCGGGGATCATTCTGGAAGTGTTCTATTGACGGCTCCCCATTTACATTGTGAATTACATATAGTCCGCTCCGATAGGTACTGATCCAGATATTGTTTTCCCTGTCGGATGTGATACCCTGTATAGACGAGACTGTAAGATTCTTGTTCTGCAAGTAGAAAGGGGTGAAAGTTTTGAGCTCCCTGTCGAATATGCTTATATCACCATTTATTGATCCTAACCATAGATTATTATGGGCATCCTCATGAATCGCCCTGATATTACTGCTGAGCCGACCCGGCTCGTTTCCATTGTCCTGGCAATGAATAAAATGATTGTTCTGAGGATCAAAAAGATCCAGGCCTCCCCCGTAGACGCCCAGCCAGAGATTGCCTTCGCTGTCCATGTGAATAGCCCCCACAGCATTTCCGCTTATACTTGTGGGGTCATCCTCATCATGCTGGTATCGGATGAATTGGTTCCGGGATGGATCAAACATATTTAATCCGCTCTCAGTTCCTATCCACAGGTTTCCATTTTGATCCTCCACAATGCAGTGAATCAAGATGCCCAGGATGCTTGTGGAATCGTAAGGGTCATGATGATAATGGGTGAAAGAGCTGCCATCATATTTGTTTAATCCATCCTGGGTTCCAAACCACATAAAGCCTTTACTGTCCTGCAGGATGCAGGAAATCGTATTTTGGGACAGCCCATCAGCGGTTGTGATATGCTTAAACTTAAGATCTGAAGATTGCGCATATGTGCTTTTAGCTGCAGTTCCGATAATTAGGCTGAATAATAAAATACAAAAAGTGTGGGGTTTTTTCATAATCTTAAATTATTCGGATATGAGCGTAAATGTATCATTTAAGCGAATATCATCTGATGAACTGCCAAGCATAATTTCGAATTCGCCCGCTTCCACCACTTTGAGCATTTCGCGGTTCCATAGACTAAGGTCTTCGAAAGCAAGGGTGAATTTCACCTGTTTTGATTCGCCGGGTTTCAAATCAACTTTCTCAAATCCCTTGAGCAGTTTAACGGGTGTTGTAACCGAACTTACCTTATCATTCAGGTAGAGCTGCACAACTTCTTTCCCCTCTCTATCCCCTGTGTTTTTAATTTGAAGTGAAATTTGAAGGTCCTGTCCGGGATGAATTTCTTCGTTGTCAATTTCCAGGCCTGAATACTCAAATTGGGTATAGCTTAATCCGTGACCAAAGCAAAACAGGGGGTCAGGCGTGGAGAATACATAATCACGTCCGGGTTCTTCAGGTGTTCCTGGCTGGTGATAGTAGCCACGTCCCGAGGGCTTATAATCATAAACGCTTTGAATGTGCCCTGCACTCCTGGGTACGCTCAGGGGTAATTTTCCCGAGGGGTTCACATTTCCGAACAGGACATCTGCAATGGCGTGCCCTCCCTGTTCGCCGGGATCCCAGGCTTCGACAATG
>CAZRPW010000029.1:0-39873 GCA_964601975.1 uncultured Bacteroides sp. | reverse complement strand
GGGACCGCTTCGGTTTTAACTATGAAAACGGGGATGCCTGGGATGCCATCAACCGAATCATGATCAATGAAAAACTTGAACTTGTAGGGCTGCATACCCACATTGGCACCTACATGCTGGCCTCCAATGCATACAAGATTGCAGCAGGTAAAATGGCCGACCTGGCCTATGGCATTGAAAGAAAATACGGGGTGAACATTAAATACCTGGACCTGGGTGGAGGATTTGCCTCTCATAATACCCTCAAGGGTGCCTACTACCCCGGAAGCGATACCGTTCCTACGGTCGATGAATATGCTGAAGCCATCACCTCGGCCATTATCAATTCCCAGCTGAACCCCAGGAACCTGCCCACCCTGATCCTGGAGAGCGGGAGGGCCCTGATCGATGATGCCGGATATCTGCTCGGAACCGTCATTGCCAACAAACGTCTCTCCAACGGCAACCGGGCCACCATCGTAGATGTGGGAATCAACCTGCTTTTCACCTCATTCTGGTATGAACACGAGATTTACCCTGCAGCCCCTGTAAGCGAACATATGGAGGAGACCACCATTTTCGGACCACTTTGTATGAACATTGATGTGCTCAGGGAAGCCATTGCCTTCCCCCTGCTTAAAAAAGGCGACCAGTTCGTCATCAAGCGGATCGGCGCCTATAACATGACCCAGTGGATGCAGTTTATAACCCTGCGGCCCAATGTAACGATGATCGATACCGAAGGAAAGGTACATGTAATCAGGAAAGAGGAGCACATGGAACTTATAAGGCAGCAGGAACTAATTCCCGATCACCTGAAGTAATGAAGCTAAGTGATGACATAAAGCTTTTCCTGAAGGCCATCCCCAACTCTTATGGCCAGGTATTTTTCTCAGACCAGCGTTTGTTTGCGTTGATCCTGATGGTAGTTAGCTTTTTTGATCTTTACGCCGGGCTGTTCGGGCTGCTTTCTGTTATCACCACCAACCTTGCGGGTTTTCTGCTGGGCTTTGATAAAAAAATAATATCAAAGGGAGTTTTCGGATTCAACAGCCTGCTGGTGGGACTCGGACTGGGAATCTATTTTGAACCCGGCCTTCACATGCTCCTGATTATAATCATGGGAGCCATCCTCACCCTGTTGATCTCGGTAACGCTGCAGGGCGTGATCGGGAAATATGCCCTTCCCTACCTTTCCATCCCCTTCCTGCTTTCCATATGGATCATGACCCTGGCTACCAAGGATTTTACTGCCCTGGGAATGAGCGAACGAGGCATCTATACCTTTAATGACCTCTATACCATTGGGGGCGATCCCCTGGTCCGGGTCTATGAATGGTGGAATGAACTGCAATTGCCCCGGTCACTCCGAATCTACTTCATCTCACTGGGAGCCATCCTTTTCCAGTACAACCTGCTGTCGGGAATCCTTCTGTCAATCGGTTTACTCCTCTTCTCCAGGATCTCCTTTACCCTGTCGCTGATCGGGTTTTATACAGCCTTTCTATTTTATGACATTATCGGGGCCAATATCTCTGAACTGAGTTACAGCTACATAGGGTTTAACTACATCCTCACCTCCATTGCCGTAGGGGGCTTCTTCATCATTCCCTCGAAACGCTCCTACCTCTGGGTGGTGATCCTGATCCCCATAGTTGCAATGATTACCATCAGCCTCTCGAAGGTCTTTGCAGTGTTCAGCCTGCCCATCTATTCCCTTCCCTTTAACATGGTGGTGCTACTGTTCCTCTATGCGCTAAAGTTTCGGATGAAACCCTCCCTTACCCTCTCCGAGGTACTCATCCAGCATAATTCACCCGAGAAAAACCTCTATGCCTTCCACAATGACGTGGTCCGGTTCAGGCAATTTGGGAAGGTCCCCATCACCCTGCCCTTCCTGGGCACATGGAGCGTATCCCAGGCCCACGAAGGGGAGCATACGCATAAGAATGAATTCCGTCATGCCTGGGATTTTGTAATCACCGATACAGAGGAAAAACAATTTTCCGGGAGTGGTGATCTGCTGAGCGATTATTACTGTTACGACAAGTTGGTGCTTGCCCCTGCCGAGGGAACCGTCGAACTGGTACTTGACCGGGTTGCGGATAACCTGGTGGGTGAAGTGAACCTGAAAGAGAACTGGGGTAACACTGTGATTATTAAACACGACGACCACCTCTACACCTCCCTGAGCCACCTGAAGGAGGGATCCATTAAAGTAAGGGAGGGTGACTCCGTCAAAGAGGGTGAAGAGATCGGACGCTGTGGCAATTCGGGCCGATCGCCTTACCCTCACCTCCATTTCCAGGTACAGGAGAATCCCTACATCGGATCACCTACCCTGGAGTATCCCATCTCCTACCACATCCGCCACAATCAACAGGGATTCGACATGAAATCCTTTGATTTCCCCGGATTGAACGACCTGGTATCGAATATAGAAACCAGCGAGCTGCTCCACCATGCATTTCATTTCATTCCCGGGAAAAGATATCACTTTGATGTCCTTATGAACGGGGAACAAAGAAAATCTACCTGGGAAGTAGATACCGATCCCTATAACAATGCCTATATACAATGCCGGCAGTCGGGCGCCATGGCCTACTTTATAAATGATGGAAGCCTTATGTATTTCACCCACTATTCGGGGGATAAGAGCAGCCTGCTCTACTACTTCTTTTTGGCAACATTCCAGGTACAGCAGGGATTCTACCAGGACCTTATTATCAACGATAAATTTCCCCTCAACCTGATTTACAATCAGCCCCTTCTGGGCTTACAGGATGTACTTGCCCCCTTCCGGATCTTTCTCAGGTCAGATTTTCAATGTCGGTACGACTGGATCGACAGCGACATGTCTCCTTCACAGATCAGACTGGTTTCATCGGCCAGGAACTCCATTGGCGGGAAAGAACTCAGGAAATTCAATTTTACCCTTCTGATCAATGATAAGGGAATCCATCAACTTACAGTAGCGTCGAAAAACTTTCAACTGGAGGCCACATGTACAGATTAATAAACTCCATAGGCCTGCTCCTTCTGATGATTTCCGGGGTTTGGGCCCAGGAATCCATGGATTTCAACCGGATAAACACCGAAACCTACCGCCTCTTTTTGGCAGGGGAATGGGACAGTGTAATCACCATTTGGAAGATCGCAGAGAAACAGGATGTGGACTTTTACTATTTACGTATGAGGGTAGGAATTGCCCATTATAATCAGCAGAGATACAGGCAGGCATCCGCGCATTTCAAAAGGGCCCTGGAATTAAGCCATGCTGACCCGGGCGCTCTTGAATACCTTTACTACTCCCTACTCTTTTCAGGTCAGGCCGACCGTGCCGCCCTTGTGAGGAAGGATTTTAAAGGCGACCTGGCCCTGAAACTACCCCCTGAAAAAGGAAAATTCCTGGACCGTTTCGGGGTGGAGTACCTCTATAACCGGGGACTGAATAAGGAACTGCTGTCTGATCCTGATGTTTTGTTTTCCGACCTACCCCTGAGAGTACAGTACCTGACACGTTCATACAGCAACGCCTCCATCTCCCTCTCCAACAGTGTTGTTCCGGGTATCCGACTGAACCATGCCTATACCTACCTTACAAAGACCAGTTTCATGTATTATAACGACGGCTTCTACGATTTTCAAATGGAAGACCAGCATGTTTACCAACACCAATATTATTTTTCCCCTTCCCTTACCACTAGCTCAGGGTTTACCTTCGAACCAGCATTTCACTTACTGAGTATAAACTTCGAGGCTCCCCTTGATGCGAACCAGGGGTATCAGGGGGGAAGTGCACAGCCGACGATCGGCTACAAACATGACTTGGAATCTGTGAGCGGTCTGAGTATCAGCCTTTCAGTCGGCAACCTGGATCTCCACCTGGGGGGGTGGTATGCCACCCTGAACCGAAGGAGGCAAGTTCAAAACAGGCTGGGCTTCACCTGGTACCCCTCCGGGAACCTGGACCTTTATTTGGGAGCCCACCTGAACAGCCAGTATGAGATCTCCGATTCAGCAGATATAATCCGGTTTGTTCCCGAGGTGCATGCAGGACTTTCAATTGCCGGGAAGCTTTGGGTGACCGTGAATACAAGCATTGGAGATATGAAAAACTACCTGGAGCAAAACGGAGCAATTGTCTATAACAGTTTTTCGGATGTGATCCAAACAAAAGCCGGTCTCACCCTATCGGTCCCTGTCACCGAAAAGGGATCCCTTATATACCTGGGGGGACGATGGACCATGCACGAAAGCAGGTCCTATGATTTCGGCAGGACTCTTAATGAAATTACAAATCCAATATCATATCACTCACTAGCAATCTACGGAGGAATATCATGGAAATTTTAAAACAAATTCGCGGCCTTTTATTCATGGCCCTGCTTATGCCCTCGACTTTTGTATGGGCACAAACTTTCAAGGAGACAAAGGACGCCTTCCAGCAAAGTTATATCCAGGAGGCCACCGGGGAGGTAAATGCGGCTGTGAACAGCCTGAAGGAGGTCTATGATGAAAAATCATACGAAGTGAATCTGCGCCTGGGTTGGTTAAGCTACCTGGCCGGGGGCTTTACCGAAGCCATTGCATACTACAACAAGGCCATCGACCTGATGCCCTATGCCATCGAACCAAGGTTTGGAATCGTATACCCGGGTGCCGCTATGGGCAACTGGACCATGGTGATGAAACAGTATGAGAAAATTCTCGAAATAAGCCCCAATAACTCCATTGCCATGCACCGGCTGGGATTGATCTTCTATGGAAAGGAAGATTATGAATCGGCCAGGAAATATTTTGAAAAGGTGGCCAATCTCTACCCCTTTGATTATGACGCTCTCACCATGCTGGGATGGTCCTATCTGAAACTGAATAACATCAGGCAGGCCAAAGTGCTTTTTCAAAAAGCCTTGTTACACACTCCCGGCGGGACCTCTGCCATGGAGGGACTCGACCTGCTTGATTTGCCTTAATCCTTAAAAAATTAAAGCCATGAAATGTACACTCACAATCGCCGTGTTGCTTACAGGCATGACCCTGTTTGCCCAACCAACCTATGAACACACATTTTCAGAATCGGCCAATATTGCCTTCCTCGATAAGCTGGGAGAAGTATACTACACCATGGATGTGATCAGCAAACAGTGCCTGATCTACGACATGGACCACACCCTCCTGAAATCCATTGCCCTGCCCACTCCGGAAGGATATTACCTGTCGGATATTCAGTATCTCTCTGAGAACCTGTTTAACCAGGACGATCTTGTTGAACTTGTATATATTTACTCAAAATATGTCCCCACCGATTTTTCCTATTACTATACCTTTGAGACCCGGCTTATCAATGAGAACGGTGTTGATTTACTGACCCTCCCTTCTGGTTCGGGATTCACCACGGTGATTGAAACTCCTTCGAGCGGGAAAAAATTCCTGGTCTATGATTATGATTATTCAGTGATCCCCTACCGGACCAGCACAAACGTTTACAGCCTGCCCGAAACAGGTACAAAATCGGTCACCCGCTCATTGACGAAGCTTGAAGGCCCGGCCTGGCCCAATCCTGCCAGTGGGCAGGTAAACATTCCTGTCACCCTGCCCGAAGGAGTGCATTCGGGCTCCCTGGAGATTTTGGACATCCATGGCCGGAGCATCCTGAGCTATCCCCTTACAAACACGTCGGGGACGGTGGTAGTTCCCACCAGCCAGTTACATTCAGGGACATACCTTTACCAGGTGCATACAGGCGAGCATACCTCAGAAGTCAAAAAGATTATCATCAGGTAGAAAACACCCGAAATCATTACTATTTGTGTTAATATATGCTACTTTTATAAGGGAATGTAGATATATCAGGTAGAAATGAAGTTCGATTTTCTTAAGATCCTAAAAACCATCGAGGAATCACGTTTGGACGTGTTTACTACAGCTTCACTTGCAGAAAGGCTGGGAGTCTCCTCTTACAGTATTCAGAATTATTTAGAAACTCTGGCCAATAATGAGCTGATCAAACGCATTGAGAAAGGAAGGTATTGCCGGATATACATTGACGACAAATTCGTAATCGGCAGTAACCTCGTTGAAGGGGGTGTAGTTTCACATCAGTCAGCCCTGGCATTTCATGGGATTGATATGGATGTTCCAGGGAAAGTTTATATTTCATCCCCTTTGCAGAAGCACAGCAAAATGGTTTTTGGGAACAGAATCAGCTTTATCCGGATACGTCCCCATAAAGAATTCGGAGCATTGGAGATCGATGGCCAGGAGGGTTCATTCAGGGTTACCGATACTGAAAAAACAATCCTGGATTGTCTCGATCTTCCTAAATATGTAAATTCCTATGGAAAGCTTCTTAAAAAACTAGTGGATATACCCCTTGATCAGGAAAAAATTATAGAATATGGATTGCGGATGCAAAACCTGTCCATTCTCAAAAGGATGGCATACCTTTTTGACATGCTTTCACCAGGAAAATATGATGATTTCGAGCACATTGTTTTTTCCAGGCTTAACCTGAAATATACCCTGCTCGATCCTCGCGGTCCGGATACGGGCAAGTTCAATGCCAAATGGAGAATTCGTGACAACATGCAGATTAATATCCAATCATTACCAGGGACTTGACAAACTCTTATAAATCAATGGCTAATCCAGTTTATGAACAGGAGCTAAACCGCATCTCTGACCTGTTCGAGAATACAAAGATCAATTACCAGGTACTGGATGATTCGGGAAGGCTGTGTTACGTGAACCGACCATGGCTCACTACCCTGGGATACGAAAAGGATGAGATTCTGGGCAGGCCCTTTGTTGACCTTCTTAATGGAGAATCAAAGTCCCTATTTCAGAAAAAATTTAACGAATGTTCTGAAGACATCATCAATAATAACCATGAACTCACACTCCGCTGTGCGGATAATTCCGAAATCATCGCCAGTTTTTCCTGTTTTTGCAATAAGGAAACGCAGGATTCCTCACATAGGTATCACTGTGCTTTTCAGAACATTACCAGGCTAAAGGATACGGAAAGAGCACTGCGCGCCAGTGAGGATAATTATGAGCACATCTTTAATTCCATAAGGGATGTATATTACCGGGCCGATTCTGAAAGCAGAATTCTGCTGGTCAGCCCCTCCGTTCAAAAGGTAAGCGGATACACCCCGGAAGAATTGATTGGTCGATCCATGGCCGACTTTTTTTCATCTCCCCAGGAGCGAAGTAATTTCAGGGCGCAATTGATTGGGAAAGGTTGCGTGGACGATTACGATCTGAAACTTCGTAAAAAGGACGGAGGGTGGTTCGATGCCTCCATAAGCGCCCAGATCATTAAAGGAGAGGAGCTTGATGATTTTTATGTGGAAGGGGTAATCCGCGATATTTCGCAGCGTAAAAAAAATGAATCGCAGATTGCATCCTATAACGCCAGGCTGAATGACCTTACAGATAAACTTCCGGTGGTCCTTTTCCAGCTGAATCAAAAAAAGGATTCATTCTCTTGCGAATATATTTCTTCCAATGTGCAAAGCCTCCTGGGTATCACAAGTGAAGAAATCCTGGCAGATATAAAAGCTATCACGCCGCTATTTTCTAAACAGGCGAAGGATGATATCCTTCATGAGCTCTCCCTGGCTCAAAAGGAAAAAAGAACCGCCAAAATTGAATTTGAGATACAACAAGAAAATGGAGAACTGAAATGGTGCAGGCTAAAAGCTTCCTTAAATCCGGACGACCCGGATCAGCTCATTTGGACGGGGGTTGCCATTGATATTTCAAAAGAACACAGCACAAAGCAAAAAATTAAAGAGCAAGAGCAGCAACTGCAGGCACTCTACCATTTTGCCAGTGTAGGAATAACCACCATGTCACTCACCGGGATTGTGACTTCAATAAATCCGGCTATATGTGAATTAACAGGCTATGCTGAAGACGACATTGTTGGAAAACACTTCCGTAATCTTGATGTATTTTATAAACAAGACCTGCCCTTATACCTGAAACTTTTTACCGATGCATTGAAAGGCAAAATTCCCAAAGGGGGGATTCTTTTTAAATGGAAACACAAAACCGGCGAGAAGAGGTGGGCAGAAGCCTATCTGAACCTTATCAGGGAAAAAGGGAAAATTACAGGTTTTCAAGGTGTTTTTCTGGATGTTACCGACCGCGTTCTTTTAGAAAAAGAGAGAAACGCGAAGCAAGAGGACAGTCGTTTTCTTTTTGATTCGGCCCTGAGCTTTCTGAAGATACAGACCGAGAAGGAGCTTTTCCAGTTTCTTGCAAAACAGATGCGAAAACTCATCCCTGAAGCCATCATCAATTTGAATTCAGTGAACGATGATCAGTCGAAACTACGAGTTGAGTCGGTTACAGGAATGAATAATCCCCTCCGGTCTGGAATTTTAAGTCTGGTAGGAAGCTCCCTGAATGGAAAAGAATTTGACATAAACAGGGATACTTTCAGATATGCGAAGCATGGAAAACTGATACAGATGAATTACAATTTGTATGATCTTACAGTCAAACAGATTCCAGAGAACATCTGTAAGCAGATCGAAAAACTGATAAGGCTTCGGGAGATTCATGAGATTTCCATAGGGATAGGAGACAAAATTATGGGTGGCTGTGCCATTTTTATATGTGGTGATCAAAAACTGGAAAATATCCCCCTCATTGAAAACCTATTCAGGCAGGCAACGGAAGCGCTCTCCAGGTTGCAAACCCACCGCAAACTTGAACAGCGAGAAGAGCAATACAGATCCCTGTCCGAAAATGTCCAGAACATGATTCTGCGGGTCAACACCCGCAACGAAGTGATTTACGCCAACCGGGCCTTTTTGAAGACCTTCAATCTTCAATCAGCAGATATTCTTCATCAGCCTCTTAGGCTCTATGGATTCCCTTCTGCTTTCTGTGATCTGATCCACCAAACCATACGAAAAACCAAATCCTCCCAGCGACCCCAATCCTGCGACAATGTCCTGGTAATGGGAAACACCCCCCGGTTCTACGAGTGGAGAATGTTCCCTGAAACAGACAGAAAGAAAGGAACCGGAAGCGTAATCATGTTTGTATATGATATTACCAAAAGAAAAGAAGCCGAGGCACAGGAGCTAAACTATATTGAGAATAAGAACAAAATATTCAGGCTGATCGGTCATGATCTGAAAAACCCCTTCAACAGCATCCTGGGTTTCCTGGACCTATTAACTGATCGTTACGACGATCTTTCAGACGAGTTGAAGAAAAAGTACCTTAACTATATCAAAGATTCATCTACCAGTCTTCACGAGCTCCTTCAATCCATGCAGGAATGGTCGAAGGCAGACGAAGAACAGGATCCATCCAGGCCCCTGTTCTTCGACATCAAACCTTTAATAGACACCTCCCTGGAATATTGTAAGCTCGGAATTATTGAAAAGGAACTGGTCGTAGAAAACTGCGTTCCGGAAGGAACACTCATAAATGCGGATTACAACATGATCGCCGCTGCCATCAGAAACCTCCTGTCCAATGCCTGCAAATTCTCTCATAAAGGCGGGATGATTGAAATTGGACTGCGAAAAAGCAAAAAGGAGGCCATACTGGTTATTAGGGACCAGGGGGCCGGGATGACAGATGTGGAGTTAAAGAAGCTCCTCAGTCTTGAAACGACTTTCACGAAAACCGGCACAAACGGAGAAAAGGGCACCGGTATTGGATTTAAATTTGCCCGCGAATTCATAGAGCGGAACCATGGATGGATCCGGGTGAAAAGCAGGGCCGGCAAGGGAACCCAGATTTTCATCGGCTTAAAAACCAAATGAGCTAGTGTGGCTATTACAAATTCCGCTTACCATAATTTAGGACCTGGAAACCTGGAAGCCTGTCTGAGAAACCTTGAAGTCCACAAAACGTGCACGCGAATTGGGAGGCTCGCCTGTCAGCTTCTGCTTCACCTTCAGCGCGGCTTCGGTGGATTTGGCAAACATCATCAGGTATCCTCCCCCTCCGGCACCCAGTAACTTACATCCCAGCAGGTAGTCGTCCACGCGGGCAATAATCTCCTGTATAACGGGCGGATTGGTTCCCTCATCGAGTCGTTGGTTTAGCTCCCAGCTGTGAGCCACCATGGCCGCCACACCTGCGTAGTCGTTCCGCATGATTGTATCAAAAGTTTCCTTTGCATGGGCCTTCATTTCAGAAAAAATCTCCAGGTGACCCGACGAATTCAGAAACATCCCCTTCACGATCTCGCCCAGGATATCTCGTGCCACACGGGTTACCCCGGTATAATAAAGCAGCATTAAAGCACCGGATTCAATATTTGAAAAAAGCTGGTCGGAGAGCCACTTGATAGAAGGTTTCTGAAGAATTCCCGGGTTGGTTTCAAGCAATTTTACGCCCGGGAAAATCCCGCCGTACTGGTCCTGCCAACCACCCCCTGTGGTTAGCATCTGCTCCAGGATCAGCGTACGATAAGCCACATCGTGTTTATCCCAGTTTAGCCCGCAAAATTCGCTCAGGGTACCCAGAACAGTTGCTGCCAGGTTAGAACTTGTACCCAGTCCGGAGCCCTTGGGAATGGCAGCCAGCAGTGACATTTCGATCCCACATCCGAAATCCTTCAACTGGGCCGTGAGATGGGGGTATTCCTTCCTTGAAAAAGCCGGTCCGAAACCGGCCAGCACCAGGGCTGCCATGGGAATCGAAAACCCACCACCTATCCGGTTATATCCCTGTAAATCCTCAAAGGAAGTGATCTCTACCTTTTCCCCCAGGTCGATGGACCTGAGGATAATTTTTGCTTCTTCCAGGGGTCGGGCATATACCTGCAGGGGAAGCTGGCCATTCAGTTCCACCGAAAGGTTCACCACCTTTCCACCCTCCATGATACAGTAGGGTGCAGTATCTGTCCATCCGCCAGCCAGGTCGAGTCGTATCGGACTCCTGCCCCAGAGTATCTGATCATCCAGGACCTTTCGCTGGGGGGCCATACGCTGTGATCGAAGGGTGTCGATCATCTCCTCTCTCAATATACCAAATGCCTGCTTTTCATGGGTGGAAGCCATCGTCTGTTCAAGCATCACCCGGCTCCTGAACATCTGATCGCTAATCTGTTTCACAAGGGGCTCCCCTTCCGGAAGCGCTTTGGGAAGTTTCAGTCCCAGCATCCTGAAATCCTTTGCACACTTCTCCAGGTCCAGGAAATAAAATATACTTTTTTGATGATTCTTAGCCAGCACTGCGAGGGTATGAGCCTTTAAATTTTCTCTTTGCCTGTAAAACGCCACCGGGTCGATTCGTTCGGACAACTCCCTGGCTGAAAGTCTTTTGGAGCCTAACCAGGCAGAGTTACTGCCATGGCCGGATATCATCCAGGCTGCCATTGAAGGAATCTCATCCTTCCCAAGCACAGGAAAGAGGGGAAGATCAAAAATACAATCACTGCGGCTGATCCCGGCATCCTCAATGTCCACCGAATGGTTCTTAAACCACGCATCCAGGGTGCTCCCCATCCACTTCCCGGCCTCTTCGACAGAGCCCCTGAAGGGATCATCAAAACCGTAGATACGCAGGCAAAACTCCCCCTTTGAGAGGTGCACCACATCCAGGCAAACGTTCTCGGGAAGCTCCAGTTCCCAGTGGTTTTCGGGCACCCCGGTAATCATATGATGATGCTTGAGTTTCCATGTAAATGGCACATGGCTGTTCTCAATCCAGATGGAATGATTTTCACTCTCAAAGTGATACCCAATCTGAGAATTCTGCTGGAAGATAGATGGGTGGTGATCGGTCTCCCGTGTGTATTTCAGCCGCTGGTCGGTCACCCTGTTCTGCAATTTCAGGCTTGACCCAATCAAATCGCGGTTGCTTCCAAAATGATAAAACTCTCCCTCATGGAAGGGGACCAGTTTTACATCCAGTTCACTCAAATCAGGATCCATACCTGCTGACTCCGAACCAAAAGATGCCAGCATATCCCCGTAGAGATCATAAAAAGCAGGATCCCCATCCAAAAAGTCCTCCTTTTTTTGGTCCCACCCGGATTTATTCATCAGTTTTTGTGTAGCCCGGGCATTCATCAGCACGATCCCCGAATCCATCAGGTAAAAGTATTTGCCCGAGCTGGAAGCCAATTCTTCCAGCGTAGGCTTCTGCTTTACGAAAGCCAGTTGTTCCGGCTCCTCTTTGGGACTGAAAAACACCCCATGTTTTGATGCTACGGCATCATCCACCCAGATTCCAAACACAAGTACATCGGCTTCCGGCAAATTATTAAATCGATCGGCCGAAATAAACAACACATCACCGCTTCCTACCAGGGTGGTGAAAGTAGCGGGCGACTGCACCAGGATTTTTTCATAGAAGCCTACCTGGAAATCCAGCAACTTCTGATCGATATACTGTCCCTTCGACCAGCGAAACACGGGTATGGGAAGAAGCGACTTCCCATAGGGGGCATAGGCGGGTAACCTGCGGCTTTCTCCACCCGAGTGAATCACCATTCGCTTCTTCCTGGAAAGCCACTGCTCAAAGCTTCCTTCAAACTTTTCGGTCCTGTAGGCAGAAGCCAGTATTGAGGCTGTTCCACCACCCGACCCAACCTTCTTTCCGATGGGGTCAGAATCACAATACCAACTATCGCTGCTTTTATCTTCTATTTTCTGAAAGTGGGGTACCATTCCAGGCGGAAGGCTAATCAATCTTTGAATTTGCATGCGGAAGCGTTTTAATCAAAAATAGTGCTTTCATTGCATTTTATTAATTTCGCAGCACACAAAGTGTTTTCAATATGAAAAGAAAAACAATCCTTATGCTGACCATGGCTTTGCTTTTGGTTTCACTGCAAGCCCAGGAAGCTCCCAATACTTACCAGAACCCGATTCTTCCGGGGTTCCATCCCGATCCTTCCATTTGCAGGGTGGGGGAAGATTACTACCTTGTAAACTCCACCTTCGAGTGGTTCCCCGGCCTGCCTGTGTATCACAGCAAGGACCTGGTTAACTGGGAGCTGATCGGACACGGGGCGCACAGGCCTGATCAGCTTGAATTGTCTGAAGGTCTGGGGAACTCGATGGGGGTGTTTGCTCCAACCATCAGGTACCACGAAGGCATTTTCTACATCATCAATACCTGCGTCACTTGCAAAGGGAACTTCTACATTACCGCCACCAACCCAGCCGGACCCTGGTCAGACCCGATATGGCTCGATGCCCCGGGTATTGATCCCTCTCTTTTTTGGGATGATGATGGCCGCTGCTACTATATCGGACACGGTAACCTGGAGAAAGACCCGGACCATAAGGATCCCTGGGGTGTATGGATGCAGGAGCTGGATTTGGAACAGGGAAAACTGATTGGAGAGGCATTGCAGCTTACCTTCGGACATGCCACCAATGCAGAGTGGTCGGAAGGCCCGCACCTATACAAGATACAGGGAAAATACCTGCTCCTGGTAGCTGAGGGAGGAACCGATTATAACCATTCCGTTACTGTCTTTGGCAGCGAAACCCTTTGGGGCCCCTATGTCCCCAACCAGGTTAATCCGGCCATTTCCCACCGCCACCTGGGAACCGACTACCCTGTATTCGCCGTGGGCCATGCCGACCTTGTGGAGACTCAAAACGGTGAATGGTGGTCGGTGATGCTTGCAAAAAGACGGGTGGATGGATATACCCTGCTGGGTCGCGAGACCTTTATGACACCGGTAAAGATGGAGATGCACTCGGGGACGCTCACCCCCATTTACAACCCCGGCATAGGCAGGCTTCAGATGGAACAAAAAAGGCCCGATTTGCCGTGGACTCCAGTAAAAGAAGTCCAGGCCCGCGATGACTTTGATTCGAATAAGCTCGGTCTTCGGTGGAATTTCCTGAGAGCTCCCATTGAAAACTGGTACAGCCTTGGGGAGGGCAGTCTTCACTTGCAACTGAGACCCCAGGTTGCCGATAGCCTGGTCAATCCTTCCCTGGTGGCACGGCGGATTGAGGATCACCATTTCGATGTGGCTTGCCGGATGAATTTCTCTTCAAAGAAAGAGAACGAGCATGCAGGCCTTATAATTTACCGCAACAGCCAGTACCATTATCAGCTGCTGAAAAGCAAAAAAGACCTTGTGCTGATTAAAACCGAGCAGGGTACAGGTGCTGTGCTCGCCCGGGTACCCTGGGATGAAAAAGAGCTGGTTCTGACAATAAAAGCAAACGGACTGGATGTCACCTTTGGATATGGCACTTCCCTTGATGCGCAGAAACAAATCGGAGATATTCAGAATTTGAATATAATCTCCGATGAGATTTCCGGCCTTTTCAACGGACCCTATGTGGGCATGTACGCCACCAGCAACGGAGTAAAAAGTAAAGCAAGCGCTGCTTTTGATTGGTTTGAGTACAGGGCTGAATAAGGCAGCTCTTACTTCACAGGCGTAAGCACAATATTCCGGTAGCTGACTTCCCCGTGATCGCCCTGAAGGTAAATGGGGCCCGGGGAAAATTCATCGGATGTCATCGCGCCACCCGTAACCCCTTCGACAGGCTGGTTGTCAATAATTTTTTTCCCGTTCAGCACCACTGTAAGGTGACGCTGACAGAGTATCATATCCATCTGCTGCCATTCGCCTGCAGGTTTTTCGGCCGCCTCGGAAGGAGTGATCCTGCTGTATAAGGCACCCATGTTGTGAGAGTCAAGGGCTTTCCCGTAGCTGTCCATTACCTGCACCTCATAAATTCCACGAAGGTAAACCCCGCTGTTACTCCCTGCAGGAACATTTACCTCCAGCGAAAGCTTAAAATCCTCATAGCTGTCGGTAGTCCGCAGGTTTCCGTAATGGATATGTTCTTCACCCTCTTTCTGTACGGGATCATTCACCAGTACACCCTCCACAACAGACCATCCGTTCACTGCCTGGGGGTCAAGCAATTCCCATCCCTTCAGATTCTTCCCGTTCAACAGCGATATGGGTTTGCCGTATTTAAGCTGTTCCAGATTGGGGGCCTTGGCCGGGGGAATCCGCTTCCCTGTGAAAGCCACACTTTCATATTCAATACCATCTTTATTGGGAAAAACCGCGGTGCCGGAGATTTGATTTTCCCCTTCCTTCTTTACATCAAACCAGTACACCGGGTGCTTGCCTCTGAGGGCGTCATCCTGACCGCGTACCAGGAGCAGGTTTCCATTGAAAATCATTGTATATTCGACCGGATAAACGCTCGCCCAACGCCACAGGAGCTTTGCATCCAGGTAGCCGTCTTCCTGGCTTACCTCAAGCCAGCCCGCCTTATTAGTTTCATAATCCAGGTCAAGGGCCCACCTCCCAATATAGGGTTCGGCTCCCTTTTCCTGTGCATAGCTGAGAAGCATCGAACATACCATTAAACCTGAAATCAGGACTACCTTAAGTTTTTTTGAATTCATCTCTATAAGTTTTTTGGAAGGTTCAATTTACCAATAATCCAGCATGCAAGCCCGGAAAATGGAAAAAATATCTACCTTAATATGATAAACAAAGCAGGACTCCGGTATCACGATCAGATCCTCCGTATCAATGGGGATCAGAATATAGTCCTTCCCCCCTCCGAATCAATATGAATTTCACATTGATCGACAACGATCACTCCATCATCACTAATCCCTTGAATAAAAACATAATAATCTTCTAAGAAATCAGAAGTGAAGAACTTTACTTCAAATGAATCTTTATCCAAAAAGACGAAAGGTTCCCAATGTAATGTGGGCCTGTAATCGGGTTTAGGATTATGAGGGTTAATCCATTCATATTTTGGTGAATAGAATTTCCTTGGATTATAGAATCCTTCAACCGTTTTTGAAATTCTTCCTTTTACATAATGTTCCCGGGTTGAAAGCTCACCAATTTTTGTATAAATTAATATCGCACCCTCCGCTCCTTCTGATCCAAATAAAGCGCTTTTAGCCCCGCTTATCATAAAATCTATGTAGTCAATGTCAGACATTGGTATATTTAGCATATCTCTAAAAGCGTCTTCTGAACGGATCGCAATATCATCAACCAGGAACAAAGGAGTACCGCCACCTCTGATCGAGATCTGATCTCCCATTACACGGACACCAGAAACAGGGTTAGCCTCCAGATAATCTAACAAATTATAAAAAGCCATATCATCTTCTGTAATCTTGATTGATTTATCAGGAGTCCCGTACATTTTTAGATTTTCGCCCCTTATAAAATCACCGAAATTCAAAGGAATCTCTTCTGTAATTGTCACTTCTTCTATCCAGTTTGATCCTGATTCAATCGCATATTTTCTGATCTCACTGAGTCTTGAATAATTGCTTTGATAGAATCCCCTTGAAATCTCTGGAATAAGCATACTCAATTCATGATAATTAAAGTCGCTCGCTATGGTGTCTGAGGTATAGAGATATTTCAATAATATTTCAGTATTTCTCCTACCATCTTCCCTTCGTGCTTCCAGGGTGATTGTCGCAGAGTCCTGAATGAAGAGATTCTCAAATTTGAAATGTCCCGTTTCATCTGTGGTAGTATCCATAAATGTCGAGGCCATATTTAGTGGCCATAAGGATACTGAACCATTCCTGACGGGCTTATCTTTAAATAATCCTTTCACATATCCCTGGATAGATAAACCATAGTCATCCCAATACAGAAGCTCCCGGGAAAAGTTTGATATAATCTGTGGCCATAAATAGCTTCTCCATCCCTGCACCATTAGCAGCAAATTAATTTTTTCAGGAGATGAAATCACATCATTTATAAAAAAGGAAGCAGGAGATTCAAGAGAGCCTTTCAACTCGGAATCCAGAAGTAAATAACTCTGAATATCACCTGAATATCCACGCTGAAATAAATAGTTTTTGTTTATCACAGCAAGAGAAAGACCGCCATTTTTGAATAATAAATTCTTGTTGTTGAGAAGAATTTCGATTTTGACAGAATCTCTTTGGGTATAGCTTTTACGATCAGGCTTTAGAACCAGGTGATTCTCTTGAACCGTGTTAATAAAAATAATCCTCTCGGCCAGTATCAATGAATCATTGTTACAGACTGAAATTTTCGAAATGCCCAATGGAAACTCGCTTTTAGAAATCGTAATAGTTTCACTAAATTCTTTAAGGGTCAGCTTCTTTTTAAATAATCTGACCCCTTTATGATAGGCTATTATATCCAGATCTAAATTGGAATTGTCTGCATAATTTCGCGCAAGAGTCAAAATAGCATCCTCATTGCTGTCAGCAAAATGCATCGAAATACCTGTCCTTCTGATATCTTCGAATTCATACCTGAACTGCGGGAATCCATTTAACAATGCAAAGTACTTCCTTTCCGGATTCGGCATTAAATAGAACGAACCCATTCCGAGGTATTTCGTTTGAAAAAAGGTAACTGTGTCACCAAGATCATTCATGACTATCCCGGAGGCATTTATACCTCTGCCTTTTGAGTTCATTGCCTTAAATGCGATGCAATTCTTAGCATTATAAACCAGGTCCCCGCTTTCGGGGTAAAAGGATAAATCGATTAAACTCGTATCAACAACCTGATCCTTAGCATCTTTTGTATTAAAAGAACCTATCCGGATTTGCTTGTGATAATAACTGTCATTACCGAAGTTTTGCTGATATTTTGTATATGCCCTAACGACATATTTACCTGGCTCAATATGATTAGGAATTTTAAAATCTCCAGCTGCAATACCATTTTCACTTAATAGCAATATTTCTTTAAGGACTTTACTTGTTGTGTCAACCAGTTGCACATAAATGTTTTTGTATCCCTTAAGCAATCTGTTATTTATTCCACTAACAAGATAGGCTTTGAACCAGAGATCATCTCCGGGAGAATATACTTCTCTATCGATGTGAAGGTAGATTTTCTCGTATACGATATTTAGACTTGTATACGATGCTTGTTTCCCATCCTGTGAATGTATATTTTGGGAGACTAGTATTGCTATCAAAAACAGAATAATATCCTTTTGAACAATGAATCCCATTCTCATATTAGAAAGCAATAAGAAGCATCTTACATTTTTTAATAAACCCATCAAAGAAATACCCACTTTCGCTAAAGGATGGCTTCCGGACTAAAGGACCACCATTCCCCTCTAGAAGGCCTCCCCGATCTGGAAATAAATGCCCCAGTCTTCAACACCCACAGCAACATCGATCCCTACAGAAAAGTGGGTTTTGGGGAAGGCAATAAATCGGATGCCAGTGCCTGCTCCTGGCAACAGCTTCCCGTTGTCGCTCTCATTAATAGTCTCGAATACCGATGCCACACCACCAAAAGCAACCGCACCCCACCTTGAAGCAAAGTTCCACCTGTATTCACCTTGTATTGCCAATAGGTAATTTCCACGAACTGCTCCCTGGGTATATCCACGAATATCCTTGCCCTTTACGATGAACTGCTGACTAAAAGCCAGGTCGCCCAGGCCCAGTCCGGCATAAAATCGGGCTGCCACCACATCCTTATTCTGCCGGGTTGAGAAATAGTGGTTATAGTCTGCATCAATCTTCCGGGTGGAGGTAGAATTCCCGAATAACTCCGGCATTTCATTGTATTTAATTGAGGTCATAAAACCTTTTCGTGGGTAATGGGGATTGTCCCTTCGATCGTAGGATATATTCAAACCCAATCCGTGGAGGGTCACACTGTCGGCAACAGGCAGGTGCTCGACGCTTGAAATCATATTAGCGTAGGTATAAGTTATCCCGCCATACAGGGATTCGCAGATCTTTCGTTCAAGCTTAAACATGAAAAAATTTGCTTCAGTGGAATAGGGAACCCACCCACTCCAGATGGGATTGTCAAGAAAAAACTGGAAATTTACGGCACCAATCCCTCCAGCTGTAGTAAGCCTCCATCGGTCCTCATTCAGGAAGAACATCCCAAAGCCCATCATAAACCAGGTCTTATTGGTGGAGTAGGTCCCAACCCCGCCTATGAGAGAGGATGGAGAGATGGTATCCTTCTCGGTGGGGTTGAACATGAGCAAAGGAACTGCCCCCAGGGTAAAACCCATGGACCGGTCGTAATTCACATAGGGAATGGGCATGAACTTTGCCTTCCCCTCAATGCGGTTGCTTTCTCCTCCACCCAAACCCACCTGGCCCTTTAGTTGCGAGGGGGACATTACCAGGATAATCAGTAATAACTGGATAATGGAATTGCAACTAAAATTTCTCATGGACATCCGATTTGTGTCCTTTAAGTTAAAACTATTTTTTTTCCATTTCATCATAGGGAACCCAGGACTCTGTGAATTCGGGCCTGTGCCATTCACGATGCATATTGGATGCGGGCGTATCATAAACCGGAGCCCGTTGATGCTCCGGCAAAAGATCTGTCTCCCTCGCCATCACATGCCACTGCTGCGAAAGCTCCTCTACCAGTTCAGGATACTCCCCGGCCAGGTCGTGCTGCTCGAAGCGATCCTCGGCCAGGTTGTAAAGCTCCCACTGGCTATTGTAAAAACTTACAGCCTTCCAGTCCCCCTTCCGGAGGCCCCGGCAAGAGCCAAATACAAAATAAAGCTCCTCATGCCCCTCCCGGGTCTCACCCCTGAACAGAGGCAATAGTGATTTCCCCTGCAGCGGCTGAAGGTCCTTTCTTTCCGGGTATTCGACCCCGGCCAGCTCAAGGCACGTGGCCATTACATCCACCAGGTGACCCGGGCTTCGCTCCCATCCTCCGGGATGTTCAATATTTCCAGGCCAGTGAACAATCAGGGGTGAAGAGATACCTCCCTCGTGCTGGGTTTGTTTATAGTGCCTGAGCGGGGTATTACTTACCGTGGCCCAGCTGGCATCATATAAGAGAAAAGACCCTCCTTCCCAGGGGGGAATCTCCAGGTTCCGGCTCCGCTCAAAGGGGCAGCCACCATTGTCGGAGCAGATCATTAAAAGCGTATGATCCATGACCCCTTTCTCCTCAAGAAATTTCACCAGTCGACCGATGTTCTGATCCAGGCGATCGATCATGGCGGCATAAATGCCCATGCGGAAACTCTCAAATTCCTGCCGGGCCTCCGGAAGGGAATCCCAGGCACTCATATGTCCGGGCAGGGGAGGTAACACAGCTTCGTCAGCAAAGATTCCCAGTGCCTTCTGTTTCTCAAAACGCGCCTCCCGAATCTCTTCCCAACCCATGTCATATTTACCCAGGTATTTCTCCACATCCTCACGGGGGGCCTGAAGCGGATAATGGGGTGCATTAAAAGCGATATAGTGGAAAAAGGGTTTCCCGCTGCCAATGGCCTCCTCCAGGAATTCCAGGGAGTAATCCACATTGACATCAGTAGTATAAAAATCCTCATCGAAATCATACCACGGCGCTCCATTGTAACGGAAGGTGCTGTCTCCATGAAAAAAATCTGTAGCTCCGGACAGGTGACCCCAGTAACGACTGAATCCAAAATCGGTGGGTTCCTTTGAGAGATGCCATTTCCCTGCCATAGAGGTAAAGTAACCTGCCGAATCAAGCACTTCAGCCAAACATACACCCCGGCTCAGGCTCTCGTCCCCCGCCTGGGTGGGGTATAAGCCTGTGAGCAAGGAAATACGTGAAGAATGACACTTTGCGGTATTGTAAAACTGGGTAAAGCGCAGGCCGTTCTGCGCCAGCTCATCAATATTTGGAGTAGATATCTCGCTTCCGTAACAGCCAAAATCCGAGAATCCAAGATCATCCACCAAAATCAGCAAAATGTTGGGCTGTTCTGCCTGCTCGGTCTTGCAAGCGTACTGAAGAAGTAACATACCCGCCATTAGCAGGGGCATTATTCGTTTAGCTTTCATAGCTGTAGTTTCAGGGATTGAAGCAATAAAAATAGGCTTTACACTCCGGATTATCCATTAACTTCGCCCTAAATTTTCTATAAGTGAACAAGAAGATCCTCGACCTGGCCATCCCGAACATCATCAGCAATATCTCCATACCGCTGCTGGGAATTGTGGATATGGCCCTCATGGGACACCTTGAATCGGATGCCTATATAGGAGCCATTGCCCTGGGTTCGCTGATCTTTAATTTTATATACTGGGGACTGGGCTTCCTCAGGATGGGAACCAGTGGTTTTACTGCCCAGGCCTTTGGACGAGGTGATATGCCGGAAACCATCATGGTGTTTTCCAGGGCTTTCTTTATCGCCCTGGCCATCAGCCTGCTCCTGCTGCTGCTTCAAAAACCCATTGAGATGCTCAGCTTTGCTGCACTGAAAGGTGAGACCAGGGTTGAAGCGCTGGCAATTGCCTATTTCAGGATCCGGATCTGGGCCGCCCCGGCGGCATTGGGACAATTTGCCCTGCTGGGGTTCTTCCTGGGCATGCAAAATGCCAGGCTCCCCATGCTTGTCCTTGTTTTCACCAACCTCATCAACCTGGCATGCAATTACATCTTTGTGATGAAGCTGGGAATGGGCTCCAATGGGGTAGCCTATGGAACCTTGGTGGCACAATACAGTGGTCTGCTGATTTCCCTGTGGCTTTTCAGACATCATTTCAATAAACTATTTAAATACTGGTCGTGGAAAGCGACAATCCAGTGGCATAAACTCAGGTCCTTTATGATGGTGAACAAGGATATTTTTATCCGCACCATGTGCCTGGTGGTGGTCTTTTCCATCTTTACAGCACGTTCGGCCTCTTCCGACACACTCTCCAACGGGGAAAACACCACCCTGGCCGTAAACTCCCTGCTCATGCAGTTCTTTATGTTCTTCTCTTTTCTGATTGATGGATTCGCCCACGCCTCCGAGGCCCTTACCGGCAAATATATCGGAGCGGGAGACGGAAATTCTCTTAAAAAAAGCATAAGGCTGCTCTTCATTTGGGGTACCCTTATCAGCCTAATGTTTACCCTGATTTATCTATTGGCCGGCAGGGCCATATTTCGCCTTCTCACGAATAATCCCGAGGTGATTAGCAATGCCAGGCCCTACTTCTTCTGGGTAGTTTTGGTGCCGGTATTTTCCTTTGTGGCCTTCCTCTGGGATGGCATCTATATCGGGGCTACTGCGGGAAAGCAAATGAGAAACGCCATGCTCATATCAACAATGGCCGTTTTTTTTCCGGTCTATATCTTTGCAGGTAAAATATGGGGGAACCACGGACTATGGCTTGCCTTCATCCTTTTCATGATTGCAAGAGGATTAAGCATGCAGCTTATGTCGAGAAAAGCGGTTTACGCTAAAATCTCATCAAATGGGTAGCACCGCCTGAGACTGAAACTAGTCTTTCTTCTCCCTTTTTCGTTCGTGTTCGGCAAGCAGAATTTTACGCATGCGGATGGACTTGGGTGTGACCTCCACGTACTCATCCCCACCCACATATTCAAGCGCCTCCTCGAGAGAGAATTTTATGGCCGGGACAATGGAGACCTTATCATCTGAACCCGAGGCCCGCATGTTGGTCTGCTTCTTGGTTTTTGTAACATTCACCACCAGGTCGTCCTGCTTGGTATGCTCGCCAATTACCTGTCCCATATATATGGGTTCCATGGGATCGATAAAGAATTTACCCCGGTCCTGCAGCTTATCAATGGAATAAGCAATAGAGGTACCGGTTTCCATGGCAATCAGTGCCCCGTTACGTTTGCGAACCAGCTCACCCTTCCAGGGTTCATAACCGGAAAACCGGTGAGATATTACTGCACTACCCTCGGTGGAGGTCAGAATGGGCTGCCTCAAACCAATTAAACCACGGGCAGTGATCTTGAATTCCAGGTTCACACGGTCATCCTTCTTCTCAATGTTCAGGATATCACCCTTTCGACCCGTTACAATTTCGATTACCTTTCCTGAGAATTCCTCATCCACATTAATATAGAGCAATTCCACAGGTTCATGTTTAAAACCATCAATCTCCTTGACAACCACCCTGGGCTGTCCAAGTTGTAACTCATAACCTTCCCTTCTCATGGTTTCAATGAGTATGGAAAGGTGCAGAATACCCCTGCCATATACCTTCAGGCTGTCGGCCGAATCGGTATCCTCCACCTTCAGCGCCAGGTTCTTTTCAGTCTCTTTGATCAGACGGTCCCTTACATGCCTTGAAGTAACAAATTTACCCTCCCTCCCAAAGAAGGGGGAATTGTTAATTGTAAAGAGCATACTCATCGAAGGCTCATCAATCGAAATCGGAGGCAAGGATTCGGGATTTTCAAAGTCGGCAATGGTATCTCCAATATCAAAATCCTCAAGACCAAACACAGCCACAATCTCACCTGAATTAATGGTTTCCTTGGTTTTCACTTTGCCCAGACCTTCAAAGGTATAAAGCTCCTTCACCGTGGATTTATGAATCAGACCGTTTCGCTGCACAACAGCCACCTGATCGCCCATTGTTATACCTCCCCGATGTACCTTACCCACAGCAATTCGCCCGGTATAGGAAGAATAGTCGAGCGATGAAACCTGCAGTTGCAGTCCCCCCGGGTTCTCAACCGGTGCATCGAAATAATCGACAATGGTGTCCAGCAGATAGGTCATATCATCGGTCGGATTGTTAAAATCGGGTCCCATCCATCCCTCCTTGGAGGAACCGTAAACGGTGGGATACTCCAGCTGATCCTCGGTGGCATCGAGGGAAAACATCAATTCGAATACCAGCTCGTTGGTCTCATCGGGCCGGCAGTTGGGCTTATCCACCTTGTTAATTACAACAATCACCTTCTTTCCCAGCTCCAGCGCCTTTTGAAGCACAAACCTGGTCTGAGGCATAGGCCCCTCAAAGGCATCCACCAGCAGAAGCACCCCCTCGGCCATATTCAACACCCTTTCCACTTCACCGCCAAAATCGGAGTGACCCGGAGTATCGATAATATTGATCTTGGTTCCCTTGTACCTGACTGATACGTTTTTCGAGAGAATTGTAATTCCCCTTTCCCGCTCCAGGTCGTTGGAATCGAGTATCAGATCTCCCATTTCCTGGTTGTCCCTGAATAACTTTACCTGGTGTAGAATACGATCGACCATGGTAGTTTTACCATGGTCGACGTGTGCAATAATTGCTATATTTCTTAAATCCATACTACTTCGCTGTTATTAAAAAGCCTGCAAAGGTAGCATAATAAAAGCATTCTAAAAAACTGATTTCCTAGAGACTATCTCCGAAATCTTCTTTGAATTTTGCAACAAGTTTTTCAGGCCAGTCAGATACGGCATCCATTCTTCCCATGAAGAAGCGCAACACTGCCGGTTCTTCCACAAATTTTAGTCCCCCGACAAGCTCCCTGTTCTCATGCAGCCACTTCAGCCTGTCAAGCAGAAAATTGGTCTGAGAAAGCGTAAACACCCTTCTTGGGAAGGCAAGCCTGAGCAGTTCCATGTCAGATGCAACATCATTCCCATCGGCATCCCTGTCCATAGATACAGTACCACGCTCCATGCCTCTGCAACCAGACACAATATAAAGCGCTGCTGCCAGCGCTCCGGCCGAATACTCCAGTTGGGAAACATGGGGAAGGAACTGCAGCGCATCAATATGGCATCCAAGGGCACCGGCAGGCATCACCACGGGAATGCCCATATCGTCCAGTTCATTCACCGCATATTCGATGAATCCCGGCGATTGCCCGATTACGGTCTCATCCAATGTTTCTCTCAGTCCGACTGCCATCGCTTCAATCTCTCGGACCGACATACCCCCGTAGGTCATAAATCCTTCAAAAAGAGGAATCAAATCCCTCATTTTCAGCATCAACTCTTCACTGTTCGTCACAATACCCCCTCCCCGGGTGGAGCTAACTTTCCGGCTCGAGAAATATACAATGTCTGACATCCCGCACATCTCATTCAGAATATCCTTGATGGATACATCTTTGTAGGCAGCCTCCCTCTTCTTGATGAAGTAGGCATTCTCTCCAATCAGGCTGGCATCAAGAACCATCATGATACCATACTCATCTGCAATGGCCTTTACATCCTTCATATTCTGCATGGAGAAGGGTTGTCCCCCAATCAGGTTGGTGGAAGCTTCCATGCGGATAAAAGGCACATGATCGACGCCATATTTAGCGATCACATCCCGCAGCTTTTCAAGATCCATATTCCCTTTAAAGGGGTTGGAGCTCTTAATTTTCAAAGCTTCATCGGTATAAATTTC
This sequence comes from uncultured Bacteroides sp., assembly GCA_964601975.1. Taxonomy (GTDB): domain Bacteria; phylum Bacteroidota; class Bacteroidia; order Bacteroidales. Next base: position 14,814 of record CAZRPW010000029.1, on the reverse strand, counting down.
CAGAATCGTACCCCCATTGATCTCCATGTGTGCCTTGGTGGTAGTGAAGTGATAATTCATGGGGATTACATCCCCTTCTTTGATGAAAACCTGGGAAATAATATTCTCTGCTGCTCTTCCCTGGTGAACAGGTAACACATAGTGCTTCCCGAAAACCTCACGAAGCGCCTCTTCCATGCGGTAGAAACTCTGGGACCCGGAATAGGCATCATCGGCCTGCATCATTGATGCCACCTGGTTATCACTCATGGCATTGGTCCCGCTGTCGGTAAGCATATCCAGAAATATGTCCTTGGTATTCAGGAGAAATGTATTAAATCCGCCTTCCCGAATTGCTTTGAGTCTTTCATCTATGGGCTTCAGGTGAAGCTTTTGAACAATCCGGACTTTGTGAAGTTCAACGGGCACTTTCGGTCTGCTGTGAAATTTAATCTCCTGCATATTTAATGGGTTTAAAGTTTGAATATGAAGGCTAAAGATAATATTTGCTTACACTATCGAATAAATGAGCCCCAATATATAATGATTCTATATTTGAACTCCATTTGTTTTTTTATTCGATGGTTTTTGTGCACTTTTAATAGCAGGAAATGAAACATATACAAGTGTTGATCCGATATATTCTCATCATTCTTGCTTTTGGCCAGATGACGGGTTCTGCCCACGCCAGAGATACAGACTCTCTTGTTGCGCTGCTCGATACCTCGTTAATGAGCCGCGAACAGGCAGAATTAAGGTTGAAAATTGCCGAGGAGATCGCCAATTCGGATATCAAAGGAGCCCTGGCTCTTGCAAAAGAAGCCCTCCGCCAGGCCGAGGCGCTCGGAGCAAATAGCATGGTAGCCGAAGCCAAACTCTCCATTGGCCAGTTCTACGACTACCTTGGAGTGAGGGAGGAGGCCATTGTTCATCTTTTGGATGCCCTTGAAATTTTCGAAAAGCTGGACCGGCCCAGGGAACAGGCCCGAACCATTATGCTCATAGGAAATGCATACTGGTACCTGAACCAGTTCTCCAGCGCAATGAAATACTATTCAAGGGCCTCGGCCATAGGATCTGCCCTTAACGACACCGTCCTGATCATTGGCGGCATCAATGCCAAAGGAGCAGTTTATGGCAATACAGGCCAGATGGATTCAGCCCTGATTCTTTTCAGGGAGGCCAATGATCTGGCCAGGCAGATTGATAGCCGGGAACAGGTCATCCTTACCTATTTCAATATGGGGGATGTAAATCTTTACAACGGACAGGTCGATAATGCACTGGGGATTTTCCATGATCTGGAAAGCAACTATGACCTGGAGAATTTCAGCACAAAACACCTGAGCAGCCTTTACAATTCAATTACCCTTGCCCACATTAAAAAAGGTGAAATAAAATGGGCCAAACGCTACCTGGAGAAAACCCGTGAAGTACTGGACAGCTATACGCGTCTGACCGAAACAACGGAGTATTACCATAACTGTTACCTAATCGACTCCATCGAGGGAAACTCCGATTCGGCACTTATACATTATAAAAACTATTCAAGCCTGACAGACAGCCTGAACAATGCAGGCTTCCAGGACCGTTTGGCAAACCTTGAGATTTATTTCGACCTGCAGGCCGTGGAGAGGGAAATAGAAAGACTCACCCTGGACAACCAGTTTAAAGACCTGCAAATCAGACAAAGACGAATCACCAATATCGGGGCAATCATTGGCATACTACTACTGCTAACCATCGTTTTCCTGCTGGTGAGATCGGCCATAAAAACCCGTGAGAAAAATAAACTTCTGGAGAATCAAAAGGATGAACTGGAAAGGGCCAACCTGAAAATCAGCGCTCAATCCATGGACCTCCTGGATAAAAATGTTGAACTGGAAAGTGTAATTGATGAGCTGAAAGCAACCCAGCAGCACCTGGTACAGTCCGAAAAGATGGCTTCATTGGGCACCCTGACAGCCGGTATAGCCCATGAGATTAACAATCCGTTGAATTTTATCTCGGGCGGACTTGGAATTATTGAGGAGACAGACCACGAAGGGAGTGATATGTCCATCGAAGAAATGAAAGAAAGGCGGCAAAAAGCCACCAGCCTGGCCTATAACGGACTCGAAAGAGCAAGTAATATTGTCAAGGCCCTGATGACATTCTCTTACAGGGGAAATTCAAAGAAAACAGCTACCAATGTCCATGATATTATCGATAATTCCCTGCTCTTTCTTCAGTCCAAACTCACCGATGATTTTAAAATTCATAAAACATATACCCTGAAGAAGCTCATCCCCCTCTATCCTGACAGGATGCACCAGGTGATTATGAACATTATCGATAACGCCATATTCGCTGTAACCATGAACGAACAGGGCACAAAAGAAATTGGGATAACAACCAGACAGGAGGGAAATAAGGCAATCCTGGAGATCTCCAACAATGGCCCTGCCATCAGCGAGGAGAACCTTCATCAGCTCTTCGATCCCTTCTTTACCACCAAGGATCCGGGACAGGGAACGGGCCTCGGTCTCTCCATCAGCTACACCCTGGTCTCCGAACACAATGGCAGCATAAAGGCAGAGAATCTGGAGAAGGGGGTCCGCTTTGTCATAGAAATACCTGCCTGATTTTTTGTACTCCCCGCCTGTTTGCTTACTTTCGGCCAAACTTTAATTGATAATTATGAAAAATGTATGGATGGTCATGCTAATGTTGGCCACTGTTTCAATCGCAGCACAGGATGCTGACAGCAAAGTTCTTCCGGTACTGAATAACGAACAGGATTCCCTCAGCTATTTCCTGGGATTAAGCCTGGGCTACGATTTCCGGGCCCTTCCCTTTGAGGCAGACCCGGATCTGATTATTGAAGGTCTGTCAGGCGCCCTGAAGGGAACTGCCCCCTTTGACCAGCAGCAGGCTCAGGAAACCTTCAGAACACTGCAAATGACCCTGCAGGCAAAAGCCCAGGAAAGCGCCAAAGCTGCCAGCATGGCAGCTCAGCAAGAAGGGCTGGATTTCTTAAAAGAAAATGGAGCCCGCGATGGAGTAATCACAACGGCTTCCGGACTGCAATACATGGTGATTGTAAAAGGTGATGGCCCATTGCCTGCCGATACTTCTGAAGTGGAGGTCCATTATGAAGGGACCCTGATTGACGGAACTGTTTTTGACAGCTCTTACGAAAGGGGAGAATCCATCTCTTTTCCACTTAACAGGGTGATCAGCGGCTGGACCGAAGGTGTGCAGCTGATGCCTGTGGGATCCACTTACATGTTTTATATCCCTTCAGAGCTGGCTTATGGCGACAGGGACTCGGGACCCATTCCTCCAAATTCCGTACTTATATTTAAGATTGAGCTGCTGGGTATCAGATAATTATTTCAACACAAGGGTGGTATCGAGCATTGACCGGGCCATAAAGTAACCCAGGATGTCTTCACCCAGGTTGGAAGCCGGATTATAGGGAGTAGAGGACATGGCCATTCCTCCTCCTATGGCTTCATTCAATTGGGAATAGTAACGATAGGTATCTGCATCAATACCATATACCTCCATGGATATGGTATCCCCTTCGTCCGAGGGAAATATAACGGTTGTATATTCAAGAGCTTCCGAGGAAGAGGTATATTCATCCGAAGCCAGGGAAAAGGATTCATCCATCGGTTCGCCATTCATGGTAACCCTCAGCATTAAATAATCCTCCCTCTCCGGATTGTTACGAAATGAGATGGTTAACAGGCCTGGGAAATCCTCTCCCGGAGGAGTATCCCCAAAGGGAAAGTTTTCAATTCGAATTGAATCAAAAACAGGTACAGGCATGAGGCTCGACACGCCTGTATTTACCTGATCCCCTATAATAATGGAAAGCGTATACTGTGAGAATACAGTCCCGAAAACAGTTTCCCCCCGGTAAATACCTTCTCCCAGGTAGCGCAGGGTTTCACTTGATCCACGCCCATCGCTAATGATCACTTCGGCATCTTCTTCAAACAGAGGACTTTCCTGGTGAAAATAATCAGTGGTATAAGAAAGCCTGATCCGACAGGGGGAATTCAACTCCATATATCCTTCTGCAACCAGTACAGGATCGGTACTGTTCAGATCAATCTCAATCACTTCCTCGCAGGAGCTGAGGAAGAAAAACAGCGCCATAATAAGCAAGGAGATATGTATGTTCTTCATTTGCATATCACTAAAATTCAAAATTCCAGGTAAATGATGGAACAATGCCAAACAGGCTCAACTTCACAGCTTCAGTTGTTCCCGGCTGATCTGCCTTCTCCCTGAAGGAGATCAGGTAGGCATTATGCCTGTTGTAGGCATTATAGACCGAAAAGTCCCAGCTGGATTTGAAGCGGTTCGTCCCCTTGCCCGCAAGGTGAAGGTTCAGATCGAGCCGGTGGTAATTGGGCATTCTATACCCGTTTCTTTCCGTATAATAAGAGGCCAGGTAGCCATCAAACTGGTACTTCCCGCTGGGAAAGGTAACCGCATTGCCTGTATAATAAATCCAGGATCCGGATAGAGACAGGCGCTTGGTAAGGTCGTAGCTCACTACCAGGGCTGCATCATGGGTTTTGTCATAGGAGGCAGGGTACCAGAACGCACTGATCTCCGGAATGAGAATCTCGGTTCTCGCAAGGGTATATGAAATCCAGCCCGTTAGCCTTCCAAGCTTTTTCTTCAGGTAAAATTCCATTCCGTAACTACGTCCATCGCCCGCAGCAATGCTCGCTTCAATATCCTCATTGAAGAAAATATCCGTACCATCTTCATAATCGGTTATGTTCTGCATGTCCTTGTAATAAGCCTCCACCGAGAACTCAAGGTTATTCTCCAGGAAATTCCGATAGTACCCGGCCGAATACTGGTTTACGGTAACGGGCGTAACGTTTGTACTGCTTGGAACCCAGGTGTCGGTGGGCTGTCCCGAGGTAGAGTTGGAAAGCAAATGGAGGTACTGGGTGATCCGGTTATAGGATGCTTTAATGGCTGAAAATTCTCCCAGGCGGTAGTTCATCGAAAGGCGGGGTTCCAGGGAAAAATAGCTTTGCATCAGCTCCCCTTTGCCATACCAGGTGGAATCGATCCGTTGATTATCCTCATCGTAGCTGAAGTCCCAGCCTTCTCCCAACTGGTGGAAGACCGACAGCCTCAAACCGTATTCGGCCGAAAAACGCTCTCCAAAACGGCTCTCACTGGAGAGGTACAGACCCGATTCCACAGATTGCTTCTGCTCCATTACAAGATCACCAAAAGCGGCAAATTCGCCATCACCGGTGAGTAGTTCCCCGGGATTAAACATATGGTAGGTGGAATTTAATCCAAACTTCAGGGTATGTTCCGGACTGATGAAATAAGTAAGGTCTTCCTTGAAGGCAAAATCCTCTATACCGGATGACATTTTGAGATCTTCACCCAGATTGAATCCATAGGTGTATTTGCTGTAAATGAAAGTGGTGTTTGCGAAAAGACGTGGACTGAAAAGATGATTCCAGCGGAGGGTCCCGGTGGCATTTCCCCAATCGGTTCCAAATTCCTCATATCCAAAATCATCTTTCCCAAAGTAGCCCGAAAGAAAGATTCGGTTGTTGTCGTTTATACGGTAGTTAATCTTGGCATTCAGGTCATAAAAATAAAGGGAAGTCCCACTTTCCAGCAGGCCCGTTCCAATGGCCATTATATCAGCATAACTTCTGCGGCCCGATAAAATAAAGGAACTCTTATCCTTCACGATGGGACCTTCAAGCGTCAACCTGGATGAGATTAGCCCAATTCCACCCGATCCGGCAAAACGCTGGCTGTTTCCGTCTTTCATTTGTATATCCACAACCGAAGCAGCCCTGCCTCCGTAGTTCGCCGGAATGCCACCCTTGTAGACAGACACATCCCGAATGGCATCGGCATTAAATACCGAGAAGAAACCCAGGAGGTGGGATGCACTATATACAGGTGATTCATCCAGCAGGATCAGGTTCTGATCTACCGAGCCACCCCGTACACTGAATCCCGCACTTCCTTCCGAGATGGTGCTGATCCCCGGAAGGAGCTGACGGGTTTTTAACACATACTTTTCACCCAGCAGGACCGGACTTTTTGAAATGGAACTTACATCCAGTTTCTCTACTCCGATCTCCACCGAACTCAGGTTTTTATCTGCCCTCTCTGCGCTAACCACCACCTCTTCAAGCTGGGTAGATTTAGGCATAAGACTGATGTTCAAACGCCTGTCATTCTTTAGTTCAATCGCTACCCTGAACTCCTCATAGCCAATGTAGCTGCAAACCAGCTCCTGCTTACCCCCGGGAACGGTCAGGGAATAAAAACCATAAGAGTTAGAAACACCGCCCAGGCTGGTACCGGCCATGTAAACTGTAGCTCCCACAAGGTCCTCTCCCGTTTCAGAATCCGTAATTTCACCACTCAGGGTAAAACGGTTCTGGGCCGACAACAGGCTCCCGCCCAGCAATAACATATATATAATAATCAATCTCATTGAAGCCCAAAGATAGACTGTAGGCTGGAGGAAAACACCTCGGATTTTCATATTTAACTTTTATTAAAGAATCTCCCGCCACTTTCAAAGCAGGAGATCCAACTTAGCAAACTAAGCCTAAAACCTTTAATAAAGACCTTTGTTCAATAAAAAAGCTGCATGCCACCTATAAGGCATACTGATCCACGATCCCCCCGGTGAGCCTGAGAATGGCATTATAACTCTCAATTACAGAGAAAGTGGCATTCTGAAAGTTCACTGCTGCATTCATGTATATTTGCTGCACATCCCTGAAATTAAAGGAGTTGATAGTCCCATTCTGGTAACGCTCCCTGGAAAGTTCAAGGTTCAGTTCAGCGGCAGCCAGGTTTTCTTCGGCCAGACTTCGCTGCTTTTGCCGAACCTCGTAAGTGTCGAGCTCCTGGCGCAGGGTCATACGTAATTCCTGTTCCATATCCTTGGTTTGCACTGTAGCGATTTCCTCCTGCATCCTTGCTACCTGCAACCCCTGCTTTCTCACTCCCCCATTGTAAATTGTATAAGAAAGCGCCACAGACACCCCGGTGCTGAGGCCACTGGAGGATGAATTCAGGTTCGTGTACAAATCATATTCGGTATCGCTGCTACTGTACCCCCCCGATGCCCCCACCGACAGGGTGGGATAGTAGCCACTCTTTGCCTGGCGCACATCCAGCTGTGCCATTTTTAAATTGAGATATTGATTCTGCAGGGTGAAATTGCTTCCCAGCATACGCTCCTCAAGCGTAGCCAGTTCAAATGCCTCTTCAGTTGCTTCAAAAGCCTCGGTAAGCTCATATTCAAGGTCCAGGTCGACCCCCATATAATAATTCATCTGCCTGATTGCAGCCCTGTAGGCAGCCTCTGCAGAAAGCAGGCTACTCTGGTCCTCCAGGAAAGCATTCTTGGCCTGCAGCAAATTGTAGGTGGTAGAGGCTCCCAGGCTTGCCTTCTCCTCCTCGTAGCTATAACGGTCCTGTGACAGGGCAACCAGTTCTTCCCCGATCCGAATATATTCACGGCTCAACAGGGCCTGGTAGTAATTGTACATCACGGCGATTAGAGTATTCTCAACAATCACATTCAGGGTTCCTTCAGAAAGATTCTCCAGTTTTTCGAAACGTTCTTTGGATATCCTTGCAGAAAAACCCCGGAAAATGGTCCAGCTCAGGTCGACCGATCCACTCAGGCTCGAAGTCAAATTCTGATCGGCCTCGTTGAAACCCCAGTATTCGGAACCTGCTCCCGAAAAACTGACGGTGGGAAGACCCCCTGCATTGCCCCATGAATTTTGTGTTTCAGCAATATCCGTGTTGATTTCCTGGACAATGATGCCGTAGTTATTTTGAAGGGCGCTGTCGATTGCATTTTGCAGCGACAGCTCCCTGATCTCCTGTCCCATCAACAGGGTGGGCAGGAGGCATATGATGGTGACAATTCGTGTTCTTAATGTTTTCATGATTCGTCTGACTGTATGTATTTGTCTTTATTTGATTCCAGTGCGTTTTCAATTTGCTGATTCAGTACAGCTACCTCAACCATTTCGGGTTCTGGCTTTTGACCTGTGCGAATCCACTTCATATGCACCTTGACCTGATTCACCAAAAGGATCAGGTGAGGCAGGATGAAGAGGATGAAAAGCGTACCGAACAGGATTCCATATGCCAGGCTGATGGCCATGGGAACGATGAAAGCAGCATCGGCACTGGATTCCAAAATCAAAGGCATGAGTCCGGCCGTGGTGGTTAAGGTTGTAAGCAGAATCGCCCTGAAACGCTTCCTTCCAGCTTCTGTCACTGCCTCCTTTAGCAACATGTCGTTTTTCATGTTCTGGTTGAATTTGGACATGAATACAATGGCATCGTTGATGATAGTTCCCGTAAGGGCCACCACCCCCCAGAGACTCATCATAGAGAAGGCCTGACCATGAATTCCGTGCCCCCATATGGCCCCCATAATTCCAAAAGGAATCATTGCAAGGACGATCAGTCCCTGCGAAAAGGACTTGAAATAAATCATTACAATCAGGATGATGACCAGGAAGGCCACACCGAAATACTTGACCATGCTGGACATTTCTTCGTTGCTATCCTTTTGCTGCCCCTGGTGCATGTAGTTTATATCCGGGTGACTTGCCAGGATTCCCGGAAGAATGTTCTCTTCAATACTTGCCAGGATGGGGGGAACCGGATCATCAGCGTTCAGGAGGTATGCATCCACACGTACTTCCCTGCGGCCATTGAAGCGGTTAATTTTATTCAGGCTGCGTTCGGTTTCAAGGTCGGCCAGCTGATAAAGCGGATACTGACCCTGGCTGGTGTTAATCATCATATTCTCAAGCTGACCCACATTTTGCCTGTTGTCCAGGGGATAACGAACATAGACCCAGATTTCGTTCTTTCCTTCCTGCATACGCTGACTCAGGGCACCGTAATAGGCCGAGCGAACCTGCGTCATCAGACTGGCCTGGGTCAATCCCAGGGTATAGGCTTCCTGCTTCAATTCGATGCGGATCTCCTGGCTGCCGAGCTGACTGTTATCCACAATATTATAGAGCGCCGGCATCTTGGCCAGTTCTGCCTTGAATTCTTCCTTGGCTTGTTCCAGCTCATCCATATCATAACCCAATAGACTGATGGATACAGGTGCCCCAAAGCGGTTAGAGGCTCCCACTGCAAATTTATAGGCATCTTTCATGGGACCTGCTTTCTGTGCGATAAGCCGTTGTATCTGGCGGTCACTGACCTGGGTCTCACTGATTTTCTCATCCAGGAAAACCCGGATACTTCCTGCGCCACTTCCTGACTCAACTCCATCGAATGCACTTCCTATGTTCACCTGGGTTTTACTCACATAGGACATCTCATCTCCGGGATTCTCATCCATCAACGCTTCATTCACCTCCCAGATAACCTCATCAAGCCAGTTCAGCTTCTCCAGGGTAATTTCCTTGTTGGTCCCAGGCTTCATGGCCAGGTCAATGGAGAACATGGTACTGGGAGGACTGGGAAAGAAGGTAAAGGGGATGATGCCCCCGGCAAAAAGTCCGACTGTAATTAAAAAGAAAGAAATGACTGCAGCCAGGGTAATGCTTTTAAACTTCAGGGTCCAGTTCAGTGCGGGTAAATAAGCCTTATCACGCAACCAGATAATAAAGCGTTCGGCTGTCCCCCGAATCCTGCCATAGAAAGATTTAGGATTCACGGGCTTCAGGGCACCGTGACTCAGATGGCCCGGTAATACAAATATACCTTCAAAGAGGGAAAACAGCAGGGCAAAAACCACCACAAACGCCATCTCGTACATCATTTCCAGGTTCCCCTCGATAAAGAAGAGCGGCATAAAAGCAATCATGGTGGTGGCCAGGGAAGTAATTACCGCCGGAAGCACCTCCAGGGTTCCGTCAATGGCTGCCCATCGAGGGCTCTTTCCCATTTCATGGTGGGTGAAAATATTTTCCCCGATAACGATCCCGTCATCCACCAGAATACCTATGATCAATATCATCCCAAACAGGGATATTATATTCAGGGTGATCCCGGCCAGGTTAGCCACAATGAACATCCCCAGGAAGGCAGCCGGAATACCCCAGGCTACCCAGAGCGACAGGCGCCAGTTCAGCAGCAGGGAAAGCATCAGGACAACCAGGAATACACCCAGGGCTCCGTTGCCAATTAAAATGCTGAGCTGGTTATCAATCAGGCGCATGAAATCCATCATTACCGCCATCTCCCTGTCCTCGTACTTTGCATTGTAGTCAACAATGTAGCCTTTGATGAATACAGAAATATCCTGGAGATCCTCTGTTTTTAATTTCTGAACCATGATGGTCACATTCCGACGACCTTCTACGTAACTCTCGTTGGGGCTTTCCTCAAACTGCAGTATGACTTCTGCCACATCGCCCACCCTGATCATCTGTCCGTTTTGACCGGCCCTGACCACAATGTTTTCAATGTCTTCCGGATCGGTACTTCGGTTCCTGCTCAGCACAATTACCTCTTCCCGGGGGTTTCTGATGGTCCCACCCTGAACATCCAGGTTATTACTACTGATTGCATTTTGTATTTCAGAAAAAGTGAGACCATAGCGCCGTAGCTGGGTCTCATCGATTTCAACGGAGATTTCCATTCTGGAGGGTATCCCGAATATACTTACCTGTGAAATTAAGCCGGATGCAAGGAAATCATCCTCGATGCGGTTGGCGGCTGCATTTAGTTTCAGCAGGTCGTCGCCCTCCATGCTCAGCGAAATGAAGGCCGCCATGTCCATATTCCTGTTTTTCGAAACAATAGGCCTTTCTGCTGCAGCAGGAAAATTGGAGATGCCATCTACGGCATTCTTAATTTCAGTAAGTAATTCATCCACATCATATCCGGTAAGACCGGTCACTGTAACCAGGGCAAAATTCTCCCTTGATTGAGAGCTGAATTCCTTGATCCCGGGAATGCCCCTGATTCCTTCCTCGATGAGAGAGGTAACCCCTTCTTCCATTTGCTTGGGCGTGGCACCCGGATAACTTACCGAAATGGTAATAACCCGTGATTCAGTGATGGGGAAGGTGGCCTTCTTCAGGTTCATCAGGGATATGCCCCCAACCAACAGAAGAATGACTATAACTATTTTCCCATAGAAGGGATATTTGACAAAGGCTGAAAGTACTTTTTTCATAATATATAATTCAAAGGGTGGCTCAGGAAATTGGGGCTGCAGGCTGACCGGGTTTTACATCCACCAGTGATTCCACGACAAGGACCTGGCCTTCTTCATAGCCACTGATCACATAATAATCCTCCTGGCGGTCGATAATCTGCACTTCCTTTTCAAGCAGGTGGCCGTTCTCAAGTACATAGATTCCCTTTTCACCAATCATGGCTTCCCTGGGAACCAACATGCCTGCCACACTTTCCGTTCCGGTAAAGGTGGCATCTACATATTCTCCTTCAAGAAGTGAAGCGCCTCGCTTGTTAGCCACCGATACGTATACATTTACTGAACGGGATGTGGGATCGATAAAATCAGCAATCCGCACGATCTTACCCTGAACCTCCTGCCCGTTGTTTTTCTCCAGTTTAACCTGGTTCCCTACCCTGATCCAGTCGAGTTTTTCCGGCAGTACCGGCACAATCACTTCCATCACATCGGTGCGAATCAGGCTGGCGATCTGCATATTCATACCGGCCACCGATCCGACCTCAGCGTTGACAGATTTGTACGATCCGTCAAAAGGAGCGTAGATTTCATACCTGCGGAAGTTCACCTCTTGCTGCCTGATGCTGTAGTACTGGGTCAGGATATTCTTAGAGGCCACAAAAACCCTTTCCTTTTCTGAGTGAAGGGCGGGCAAGGCAGGCATGCTGCTGTTAATGTCAATGTCGTTGAAAAAAGCAGTCCACTTGGCATATTCATCCGGATAGTCGATTTTCAAATCGGGCAGAGCCGAGGAGACCAGTTGCAGATATGAACTGCGCAGGCTTTGCAAAGCGGCCTGCATGTCATCTTTATAAATACGTACCAGCAAATCACCCTTTTTAAAAGACTGTCCTTCTTTTAAGGGAACATCCGTTGCCAGGATACGTCCGCTGACCTCGGCAGACAAATTGACATAAGCCAGCGAACTGACTCTGCCGCTATACTGGGCTTCGGGATGGATCTCTTTACTAAGGGCTTCCTGAGTTTTTACAAAGAGGACTTCCTCTTTATTCACATCCCGCTTGGGTTCAGGCTTATTTCTGATCATAAAGGCCGAAAGCAAAACTGCTCCGATGACTACTGCCACGCTGATACTGATGCTGATGATTTTACGTTTCATCTAATTTTGTTTTTTTTCGAATTGTGTTTGGTACGGCAAATGTGCATCACTCTCTGCGCGCATGAAAATAAACTATACAAGCTGTGGCATTTCATGCACCAACTACCCTCCTGCATGAATAACAGGCTCCATCTGCCACTTATTCACTAAATTGGAGCTTTGGTTCATGAAAACAGGCACTTGGTTCATATTACTTTTCCGGGACCTGCTGTATTACGATTTTTGAAGCAGATTTATATAAGTCATGAAGACAAACCGGCTCTCACTTCTATTCCAGCTTTGTTTCTGGATTCTCCTCCTGGCACTGCAAATGGTCATGGCCACCAATTTTCTTCCTGCCAGGGTTGCCCTGGTTTTTGCAGGAATGAACACCTTGCTGGCCATGGTTATGTTTTATGCAAATAGCCTGTGGATCTTTCCGTATTTTTTTGAAAAACGTCGCTTCGCGCTCTACCTGATTATAAATGTGGGCCTCATGATTTTGCTGGCACACCTATTTTTTGTGATTGATGGCTACCTGGTAGATAACTTCCGGATGAAAGCTCCCGACCATAATCTGCCCAGATTCTTCCAGTACTTCCGTGTCTTTACCATGTTGATCTTTATCTTTTTCACCAGCCTCTCTTTTTCATTGATCCGCAAGGTGGCAGAGAATGAAACCATGCAGAAAAGACTTTCAAAAGAGAAAAGCGATACCGAAATCAGGCTGCTGAAGGCCCAGATCAATCCCCACTTCATCTTCAACTCCCTGAATAATATTTACTCCCTTACCTACAGCAAGTCGGACGAAGCACCCGGGGCCGTACTCAAGCTTTCAGAAATGCTTCGCTATGTGTATTACGACTGCAACCGGGACGAGGTCACCCTGGGTGCCGAGATCGAGTACATACGAAACTACATGGCCTTTCAGCAAATGAAAAGCTCCCACGCACAGGATATCGATCTTTTAGCAGAAGGCATCAATGAAAGCTTTCGCATTGCCCCAATGCTATTCATCCCCTTCGTTGAAAATGCGTTTAAGTACAGCAAGATAGAAGATGAGCAAGGAGCCTGGGTCAGGATGAAAATAACGACTGTTGATAACAATCTCTGCTTCCAAATCCGGAACACCTACCCGAAAAACGGTCAGAAAGCCGGAAGCGGCATGGGGATTGAGAATGTACGTAACCGGCTCGAACTGACCTATCCCGGGGCTTCCCGGCTGGATATCAAGGACGAGGACGGGGTGTTTGAGGTGCAAATGAAAATCAAACAATCATGAAGTTGAATTGTGTCATCATTGATGATGAATACCTGGCAAGGAACTACCTTAAGGACTACGTCCATAAGATTCCCGGCCTCGAATTGCTGGGCGATTTTAATTCTCCACTGAAGGCCATGGCCCTGCTGAAAACCGGGGAAATTGATCTATTGTTCCTGGATATTCAGATGCCCGAGATTACAGGAATAGAGTTTCTGAAAACCATGGACCATAAACCCCATGTAATTCTCACCACCGCCTACGAAGAATATGCACTGCAGGGCTACGAGCTAAACGTGGTGGACTACCTGCTGAAACCTTTTTCCTTTGAACGATTCCTGAAAGCTGTAAACAAGGTGCAGGAACTGGAGGAGAAAAACCAGAAGGCCACGCAATCAGAACCAGGAGCCGTTATGCACAAGCCTCAGCTGAAGGAGGATCACCTGATTATCCGGGCCGACCGCAAGCTTTATAAGATTAACTACGAGGACCTGGTATTTATCGAGGGACAGAAGGCCTATGTAACCTTCCACACCAGGAAGAAAAAAATTACAGCCCTGGCCTCTCTGAAAGACCTGGAGGAGCAACTTCCTTCATCCCATTTTTTGCGAATCCATAAATCCTATATTGTGTCCATCCAGGAGATAGAAAGCCTGGAAGGAAACCAGGTAGAAATAGGAGGCCAGAAACTTCCCGTTAGTAAAAGCTACAAGGCAGCCGTAGAAAAAGTATTTGGATTATGACACAGCTTTATCCTGAACCCAGGGTATTTACTCCCTCAACATTTTATATGCATACCGTAAGGGCCTTCAGGTCCTTTCCTGTCATTATAAGGGCCCAGCGCAAGGGGCTTGTTAATAAGGCCTTCCAGGAAAGAATCATGCTTTCCGTTACCGAGGTAAACGGCTGCAAGTACTGCAACTACTATCATACCAGGCTGGCCATGAAAGAAGGCATATCCAAAACCGAAATCCGGGCCATGCGTACCGGGAATCATACGGATATCCCGGAGGATGAAGCCCTGGCCCTTATGTACGCCCAGCACTATGCCGATGCAGGGGGAAAGCCAGATCCGGGAAGCCGAGATCAGCTCGTTAATTATTATGGAGTTGAGAAAGCCAGGGCCATTGAAGCCTATATCAAAGCCATTATGGTGGGGAATATTTACGGCATTGCAGTGGACGGGCTCATGCGCCGAATCAGGGGAACAAAAATGAAAGACAGCAAACTAAGCTACGAACTGGGCATTACCCTTGGCTCCCTGCTTATGTT
>CAZRPW010000028.1:0-40747 GCA_964601975.1 uncultured Bacteroides sp. | reverse complement strand
ACGAATTTCAGATTAGACTATTTTGAATCTTTAAGCTATCACCAAAGTCAAGCAGCGTAAATTATTCCCACCCAGCTGCTCATCCTGGAGTTCTTTCCCATTGTATAGGTACTTGTTCTCACTAATATCACGCAGATAACTTGGCTTCTTTTACCAGATCCATGCCCCTCTTGATGGCAGCTTCGTTCTTGGGGAGCAGGTGGTGGTGTCTCTCAGGCAATGATTTTTTAAGGCCTTTGATCACATTTTCAATATCAACCACCGGGTTTACCTTGATGTAGGCCCCCAGAACCACCATATTGAAGGTAATGGGAGATTTGGTCCTGGCTGCCTCGGCTGCAGCTTCAACCTGGAAGATCCGGATATCGTCACGTTCAGGATGACGCGTAATTCCGTTGGGATCATAGATCATTAGTCCGCCGGGCTTCACAGTGGACTCAAATTTATCTACCGATTGCTGGTTCAAAAGGATGGCTGTATCATAACTATGCAGTACGGGCGAACTAACCCGGTCATCACTGAGAATCACCGTCACATTGGCGGTACCCCCACGCATTTCCGGTCCGTAGGAGGGCATCCAGCTTACCTCCTGTTCCTGCATAATCCCCGAATACGCCAGGATCTTACCCATTGAGAGGACTCCCTGTCCCCCGAAACCTGCAATAATGATCTCTTCCGTCATATCTTTTTTCTTTACAGACTTTTGACTTTTGACTTTACAACTACCTAACGGCCTAACTATTTCCAGCCACGCAGTGGCCACTTACCCATTTACCCAATTACTTTTTACCACTTGCCATTTACTATTCACCACTTGCCATTTACTATTCACCACTTACCATTTACTATTTACTATTTACCATTTACTATTTACCATTTACCAATTTCCCTTCCACCTTTATATCCCCCATGGGATAAAAGGGAAACATGTTCTCCTCCATCCACTTGTTGGAGTCATTTGGAGTCATTTTCCAGCCCGAGTTACAATTGGATACAAACTCCACCAATGATACTCCCTTTTTCAGTTTCTGGTTCTCAAAGGCCTGCCTGATCGCCTTCTTGGCTTTCCTGACCGCACCTGGCTTATGCACCGAATGACGGGCAACATAATAGGTGCCGGGCAACTGGGCAACCATTTCAGTAATTTTATAGGGCGGCCCCATGGTCTCGCTGTTCCGTCCATAGGGCGATGTTGAAGATTTCATCCCATCCAGGGTGGTGGGAGCCATCTGTCCACCTGTCATTCCGTAGATGCCGTTATTCACGAAGAAAATGGCGATGTTTTCACCCCGGTTACAGGCATGAATCGTCTCTGCAGTACCAATGGCCGCAAGGTCACCATCGCCCTGGTAGGTAAATACATACTTCTCGGGCCACAGGCGCTTGATCCCGGTAGCAAGTGCCGGAGCCCGGCCATGGGCCGCCTGGGTCATATCGATATCCATAAAATCGTATGCAATTACAGAGCAACCCACGGGAGCAACTCCTATGGTATCAGCCTGAATTCCCATCTCTTCCACCACCTCCATGATGAGCCTGTGGATGGTTCCGTGACCGCAACCCGGACAATACGACAGGGTGGTATCGATCATTAATGGAGTACGGCTGTATACCTTATTCTCTTCTTTGATTATCTCATTTATATCCATCTAGAATCCTCCTAAGAATTTTTCTTCCACAGCTTGTAATACATCTTCCGGTGAGTGGATTTTTCCTCCAAGTGTACCATAATGATGTACGGGTACCTTTCCATTCACTGCCAGTCTCACATCCTCTACCATCTGCCCTGCACTCATCTCCACCGCCATCATGGACTTCACCCTGCGGGCCATTTTAGCAATCTCTGCACTGGGGAAAGGAAAGAGGGTGATAGGCCTCAGTAATCCGATCTTCTTCCCCCGACTCCTGGCAACATCCACGGCTTTCTGACAAATCCTTGCGCTGGATCCATATGCAACAAGCAGGAATTCTGCATCATCGCACTGAATTTTCTCAAACATGACATCCTGCTCCATGCTTTTATACTTTTCCTGCAGCTTCAGGTTATGCTCATATTGAAGGTCAGGGTCCAGGTTCAGTGAAGTAATGATGTTCCGCTCCCTGTCAGGCGTTTTTCCTGTGGTCACCCAGGACTGATCAAAAACTGTGGTCCGCTCCTTCTGGGGAGGCAGTTCCACCTTCTCCATCATCTGGCCAATGAGTCCGTCAGATAGGATCAGCGCAGGGTTCCTGTATTTAAATGCCAGTTCAAATCCCAGATCCACGAAATCGGCCATTTCCTGTACCGAAGCAGGGGCCAGCACAATCAGTTTATAATCGCCATGTCCGCCCCCTTTCACCGATTGGAAATAATCAGCCTGGGAAGGTTGGATGGTTCCAAGACCTGGACCTCCTCTGACCACATTCACGATCAGGCAGGGTAGTTCGGCTCCTGCGATGTAGCTGATACCTTCCTGCATCAGGCTGATGCCGGGACTTGAAGACGAGGTCATTACTTTCTTTCCTGTTCCTGCAGCTCCATAGACCATGTTAATGGAAGCTACTTCGCTTTCAGCCTGCAGAACTACCATACCGGTGCGTTCCTCAGGTTTCTGTAACATCAGGTACTCCATAACCTCTGACTGGGGCGTAATTGGGTAACCGAAGTAACCATCAACGCCTGCGCGAATGGCAGCTTCAGCAACGGCTTCATTCCCCTTCATTAATGCCAGTTCCTTCATCTTTCGTTTTTTAGTTTTGTTTCACCCGGTAGACTGTGATCACCCCATCGGGGCAGACCACTGCACAATTTGTACATCCGGTACATGAATCCGGGTTCTCCATATAAGCATAGTGGTATCCTTTCCCGTTCACTTCAGCAGCCATTCCGATGGTCCCGTGGGGACAATTCACCATACAGACCTGGCAGCCCTTGCATCTTTCAACATCCACCACAATGGCTCCTTTAATCTTTGCCATGTTATTCTCCTTTTATTGAATAAGTACCAAATGTAATAAATCTCACAACCCTTAAAAACCAAAGAGGCTTGCACCCCGAATTTTCAGCTCTTTTTGGGACAAAATAACTTATTTCGGGATCGGATGATCCTCATTGAAACGTTTCAGACGTTCCTCCAGAATGGGGAACTGATCACGCTTTACCTGTGATACACAGGCCCTTAAGCCTTCGGAGCGGGAACTCCCGGTAATCTCCAGAGAGATGGCACTAATCCCGTAATACAACAATTCTTCAACCAGTTGAGGTCCTTCAAAACCCGGGTAAGAGAGGGTGAAATAGAAGCCGTCGGCAATGGGTTCATCCAGATCCATATCATATACAATCCTGAAGCCGTACTTCTGAAACATCGCCTTCATAATAATGGCTTTCTTCCCATATTCCCGTACCTCTTCAATATAATTGTATGAGCCATTGTTTACCGCCTCAAAGATGGCTGCAAGGGCATACTGTGCTGTATGTGAGGCCCCTGCTGAAAGCGCATAGAGTGCACCATAGATCATGGCATGGCCAAATTTTTCGGAGGAGTAGTAGCGCTTCAGATCGGGATACTTTCTTTCGAAAAGCTGTGGGGCAATCACCATCATTCCAATCCTTTGACCGGCATAGCTGAAGGCCTTGGAGCTGGATACCAGCAGAATGTAATTGTCGGTATATTTTGCAACGGTGGGCTGGTAGGGTGGCCGCCCCGGTTGTGACAGGTCCTTCCGGAAATCCATCCCGAAATAGGCCAGGTCCTCTATCACAGTAATATCATATTTCATGGAGATCTCACCAATGACCTTCAGCTCCTGCTCGTTCAGGCAAATCCATGAGGGGTTATTGGGATTGGAGTATAGCAGGGAGGAGTAGTTCCCTTTTTCAATCTCCTCCTCCATCTTAGCTTTCAGCTTCTCCCCCCTGTAGTCGTAAAGGTCGAAGGAACCGAATTCGTGACCCAGGACCAGGCATTGCTGTTTCTGCACTGGAAAACCGGGGTCCAGAAACAGGGTTCCGGTGCGCTTATGATCAGAACGGTTTACCACCATGAAAGATGCCATTCCACCCATCATTGATCCCACCGTGGGTACACAATGTGCCGGTTCCACGTCCACATCCATAAACAGCTTAATAAAGGCTGCAGCTGATTCCTTAAGGGGTTTTATCCCTTCAATATTCGGATACTGGGAAGCCACTCCCTGTCTGAGGGCAATCATCTCAGCTTCTACTCCGACGAAAGTGGGATCCAGGCCGGGCACTCCCATCTCCATCCGGATAAACTTCTCCCCCGTAATTTGTTCAATATCATTGACAATCTTCACTAGCTCCCTGATGGTAGATCTTCCGGCAGGATGAATGCCAAAGGCGTCAATTACTTCATTGACTACTTCTGCTTTTATGGGTGTTGATTTCATCTATTGACCGGTTTTTCAAATCCAGTGTGAAATTAAATAATGAGAAGGGAACCTCAGGTGCCAAACAGCATATGACCCATGTGTTATAAAACTATTTTTGAATCCTGATGCGCGCATCCACCGCCACCAGATTCATCCCTCTTCCCAGGATGGGGTTCAAATCCATTTCGGCAATCTCCTCGGCATATACAAGCATGTTGGAAAGCCTGACCAGGATGCCGGCAAAGGCCTCTTTGCTAACACCCTCCTGGCCCCTCACCCCGTCCATGATCTTCGATCCACGGAGCGACTCAATCATGCGGTGACCCTCGGCCATTGTCAGGGGGCCCAGTCCGGAGGCAACGTCCTTCAGAACCTCTACCATAATACCACCCAGTCCACACAGCACTACATGCCCGAATGCAGGTTCATATTTTGCTCCTACAAATAACTCGATCCCTTCCATCATGGGCTGCAGAAGTACACCTTCCGCCTCTTCGATGCGCATCATCCTGAGGAACTCGGCTTTCAGCTTTTCCTCGCTGTCAATACCCAGGCTTACTCCTCCAACATCCGATTTATGCACCGGACCCACCACCTTCATCACCAGGGGGAAGCCGCATTCAGACGCCAGCAGCAACAGGGCTGATTCATCGGAAATTACACCCTCTTTCACCCTCGGGATTCCTGTAGCATCAAGAATTTTCCCCACCGAATCCGGATCCAGATAACCCTCATCAGCCGCATCAATCACTTTTCGAACGATATGAATATCGATTCCTTCGGGACAGGCAACATTCCATGCAGGAAAGGGTGTATTGTGAATACGAGCGAGTGCTTCACCCAGTAAGACCTCATCTGGAAAGTTTGGATGCCCGTGAGACAAGAACTCTTTTACTTCCTCAAACGCTGTAGTAGTGGATGGAAGTACAGGATAGATAGGTATGGAACAACTCAGTATCTTTTCGTGAAGCACTTTGTAAACATCAAAGACCGGGGCCAGACCCGGGGTTCCGAAAATCACTACAATTCCATCGATTTCGGGAAAATACTTCTCACAATATTCTATGCAGGTCCCCACCTGCTCTGCATTTCCGGTGGCCAACAGGTCAATGGGGTTGGCCACGGAGGAGCCCGGGAATAGATGACTTAGCAACTCATCTGCTTTGGGCCCTTCCAGGTGAGGGACATCAAGTCCTCCCTTGGCCAGGACATCGGTAAGCATCACGGCCGGACCACCCGCATGTGTAATAATGGCAAGGTTCTCTCCTTCCAGGGGAGTATTCAGCATAACCGAGGCCACTGTTGTCAGGTCCTCCCTCCCATAACATCTTACGATTCCGGCCTTTTGGAACAAAGCATCAACCGCCACATCCGAACTTGCAAGCGCACCGGTATGTGAAGAAGCTGCCCGGCTTCCTGCATCGGTGGTTCCCGCCTTAATGGCAGCAATCCGGCAGCCCTTCCTTATTAAAGAAGTAGCATGTTTAAGCAGGCTCCGTGGGTTCTTTATGGTCTCAAAGTAAAGGATCTTCACCTTTGAAGAGACACCCTCTACATAGGTCTCATCAAAATAGGCCAGCACATCTTCGACGCCCATGACAGCAGAGTTCCCCACAGAAAACATATTGGCAAACTTTAAGCCCTTCTGGAGACCAGCCTCCATTATAAATACAGCCGTGGCACCACTTCCGGTGATGAAATCACAACCCTGCGGATCGAGACTGGGTATGGGAAGGGTAAAGATTCCCTGGTACGCGGGTGTCAGCACACCAATACAATTGGGCCCGATGAGTGCAGCTCCATGGGTCCTGCAAAGTTCAGCAATCTCCTTTTCAATTAGGGCTCCGGCCTCATTCTCCTCACTGAAGCCGGCCGACACGATTATAAAAGCCTTCGTATGCTTTGTTTCGACCAGTTCTCTGACTGCCTGAAGACAAAGTCCGGCCGGAACAGCCAGGATTGCAAGATCTACCTCGGGCAATTCCTTCACTTCACGAAATGAGGGCAGTCCCTGTATGCTATCCTCTTTAGGATTAATTGCATACAGACTGCCCTTAAAGGTTCCGTTTTTAATATTATGAAATAGTTTCCCACCTGGCTTGGCGATGTTATTGGACGCTCCAACCACCACAATGCTCTTGGGATCAATAAGTTGTTGATTAACCATCTGGATCAGTTTTACTGATCTAAAGATAGGAAAGCTAAAATCGGTCCGGACAGGAAACTGAGTGTCTTAGAACATACACTCAAAAAAAGGAAAATAAAGAAGGCAAGTTGCTACTCTCCCTAAAACCCTCAAAAGATTCGCAACTTGCCTTGCACCCCAACAATTACTTTACAACAAAAATAACCTTTAAAACCCAATATTGTTTAAATAAATGGGCGTTTTAACAAAAAAAAAGACGTTTTTAACATTTATCCGGCCAGCACAGACTTAACCTTCACACCTGGAAGGCGGCCCAGTTTGCCCGTAAGAGAACCCATTTGGTCGGTGTTTCCTTCAAGGACCAGGGAAATGACATTGATAGAGCGCTCCCTGAGCGGAATCCCCTGCCGACCCAGTACAATATCAGCGTGCTCAGTAATTATATTGTTAATGCCCTGGATGTCTCCGTCGGCACTCACCAGCACAATCACAGCCCCGATTCTTTGTTCCATCCCACAAATATATTAATAAATTAGCTCCTCAACCTCTTCAATCTCCTTTTCAAGCAGGTCTTCTGATCCGCCTGCCAGGTGTTTATGAAAATGCAGAAAAGTTTCTTCGCTTAGAGGGCTATCCTGGTCAATGGGAAAGAGCATAATCTGCCCATCCCGGATGCGAACAAGCCCCTTATGAAAATGCGCCTCCCTGAGATAGGAAACTGCATAGGAACCTTCGGGCGGAATAAGCTTATTGGGATCATCCACAACCAGCCTGAAAAAGGGTCTGCTAAATTGTTCTGATCCTATATCCGGAATATGCACCCCTGATTGTATAATGAAGTGATGCTCCAGGTAGGCATTGGCGCGCTGAATATGACCCTCCTCCAGGGCCTTCCTGATTTTAGTACTGCTTACGGTTTCATTCTGTATCTCCTGTACGGGAATCTCTTCTACCGTGAAACCGAATTGCTCGCTCACCCTGTAGAGCGAATCAAAATTCCCTTCCTTGTTATGTCCGAAGAAGTGGTTAAAACCAACCACGATGATGTGTGCATGAAGTTTTCCGACCAGGTATTCCTCCACGAATCGCTCCGAACTGGTTTTGGCAAAATCCTTTGTAAACTCCAGCACTATCAAATGATCAAGACCTGTTTCTTCCAGCACACGGCACTTCTCCTCCAGGGTAGTAATGAGCCTCAGATCCTTTCCTGCTGTTTCAGGGTAGAGTATTTTTCGGGGGTGGGGATGAAAAGTGATCAGAACCGAGGATCCTCCTCCTTCGGCGGATTGCGCAAGTGTATTTAAGCGGGCAATAATTACCCGATGGCCTGCATGGACACCATCGAATGATCCCATAGTAACGACCGGGAAACGAATTTCCGGCAGTTGATCCATTGAGAAATGAACCTCCATCCTACGATTGTGCTGTTTTTACAAAATACGCCACCTTTTCCAGGGAAGTAATCATATCGTATTCATCAAGGTAGCAATCATCCGGTACATTCAAAGGTACGGTCGTGAAATTCATAATCCCCTTGATTCCTGAATCAACAAGCTGTGAAGTCACTTCATTAGCCGATGCAGCCGGCACAGTTATAATGGCAATGGATATCTGATGGGTTTCCACAATCTCTTTAATCCGGCTTAGTGGATAGCATTTTACCCCCGAAATTACCCGGTCGATCTTAGTATGGTCAACGTCGAAAGTAGCAATTATATTAAGTTTGGAACGCTTCCCCACAAAATAGGTTGTAACGGCCCGGCCCAGGTTACCAATACCCACCACTGCCACGTTCAAGCCCTTTTCTGAATCAAGAATCTCCCCGATCACATTGATGAGCTCCCTCACATCATAGCCCTTCCGCTGCATGCTGGTATAACCAATAAACATAATATCACGCCTTACCTGTACGGCGGTATTATGATGTAGCTCTGCAAGTTCATGGGAGAAAATATGTGTCTTACCCTCCTCAAGGCATTGCAATAGGGATCTGCGGTATTCGCTAAGTCTTTCAACAGTTCTTTCGGGGAGCGTCATCGGCATTAATAATTATCGTATTGCAATAGTACGAAATTCTTGTTACTTTTTTCACAGTCACGTGTCAACTAATCTTGTGATACATATCAATGCTTAATTATCGGGCAGACTCACCCTGAATTCACTTCCCTTGTCCGGCTCGCTTTTTACCTGGATATGGCCACCGTAGAGCTCAGCTATTTTATGTACAATGGAAAGCCCCAGGCCCGAACCCAATATTCCTTTTGTCTGCTTGTTTTTGATACGGACAAACTCTTTGAATAACTGGCTTATCTCCTGCTCATTCATCCCAATTCCGGTATCCCGCACCACGATCTCCAACTTGCCAACTTGTTTGAGAATCTGGAGCTCAATTGAGCCTCCATCCCTATTATACTTTACCGCATTAGACAGCAGGTTGTTCAGCATAATATCCATATCCACAGGGTCAGCTTCAAAATTAAGATCATGTCCCACATCACAGGAAATTGAAATATTACGCTGGATGGCCAGGGGTTTAATGGTGGAGATGGCAAGAAGTGCCCTTTCCCGCAGGCTAAGTTGCTCAATCTTATCCTCTTTCCTCTCAAGCCGGATCTTTGTGAAGTCCAGTAGATCCATGATCAGGGACCTCATCCCTTCTATCCTTTGTTGTGATCTCACCAATACCTGCTCATAATCCCTGATATTCTCGCCAAGTTCACGATCCTTCATCATCGCAAGATAGCCCTCCAGGGCATTCAGAGGAGACTTCAACTCATGGCTGAGCACCGAGAGAAACTGGTAGCGGATTTTCTTACCCTCTTCCTTCATAGTGCGTGTAATACGCTTGAGGAAAAATTGTTTGGTGATTAGATCAATACTGGCTTTCAGTTCGGAAGGTGTAAATGGTTTCGGGATAAAATCCCGCGCACCATCATCGGTTGCTTTGGCTGCTACTTCAAGAGAGGCATAAGAAGTAATCATTGCAACAATAATATCCAGCTTCTTTTGTTGGATAATCTCAAGCACCTCCATGCCGGTAATCCCAGGCAGTTTATTATCAAGCAAGAGGATATCGGGCTTATTTTCCTCTATCAAAGCCAGGGCTTCCTCGCCGGTTGAAGCTTCCGTGCATTCGAAGCCGTAATCGTCATCCATAAAAGGAAAGCTTACCGTATGACCCGCCAGGATACGCCTAACCCCTGACCTGATTCCTGGTTCGTCGTCGACGACCATTACAGATAATTTTTCCATCTTATTTCATTAAACCATTTACAATGATCTTCAACTCCTCCATCCGAAATCCCTTTTCAAGGTAGTGATCTGCCTTAATCCAGGCTTTATTTTCTTCAGAGTTAATATCAAAACTGATACCCCTTTCGGCCGTAACAGCTGTAGCGATTATCACCGGAACGTGCGGACTGCACTGCTTAATCCTGTATGCAAGGATGAAGCCACTGTCCTCTTCCTCCATCATCAAATCAAGGATGGCCATGTCGGGACACTCACTCTCCAGGTATCGTTCAGCCTCCTCCCGCGACTCCACAGCAATCACATCATATCCCCACTTTTTCAAATGATGGCTCACCTGGAATATCTGGTCCGGATCATCATCGGCCAGCAGTATCTTCTTTTTCACCTCACTCATATCCTTTTGACTTTACAGACTTTATCGACTTTACAGACTTTATAACCTTTTGACTTTATGGACTTTTGACTTTATAGACTTTATGGACTTTATGGACTTTACAGACTTTACAGACTTTATGGACTTTACGGACTTAAAGCTCCCGCTTTCTAGGGAGCTTTATTATAAACTCAGTGCCCGTCGGACCCTGATCCGCTTTATTATTCGACTTCACATCAATCTGGCCCCTGTGCATTTTCACAACCCCGTAAGTGGTTGCAAGGCCCAGTCCGGTTCCCTTACCGATCCCCTTGGTGGTATAGAAGGGCTCAAAAACCTTCTCCAGGTCTCCCGCATCAATCCCGGTTCCTTCATCTGAGATCCGGATGATAATCCAATCATGACTATCAGAAAGTACAGCCGAAAGGGCTCCTCCGTTTGGCATAGCCTCGACACCGTTCTTCAAAAGGTTAGTGATTACCTGCACCATCTGTTCCTGATCGATCTCCGCATGGTTATTCGAAAGCTCATTTTTAAGGGTGTAGGTGACATTCTCCGGAAAGATTATGGAAGATGCACTGATCCTCATCAGTTCAACCAGGTCAGTCTGGTTGTACATTACCTGGTTCTTACGAGCAAAGTTCAGCAGGCCTCCCACAATGGTTTTACAGCGTCCTGCCTGTTCAACAATCAGCTGCAAATCTTCTTTCAACTGCATATCCTCTCCACAGTCCTCAAGCAACATATTGCTATACATAATCACCACACCCAGGGGGTTGTTCAGTTCATGGGCAATCCCGGCCGAGAGCTGTCCCATGTGGGCCAGTTTTTCACTCTGCTTCAGGGCCTGCTCCACCGAGTCCAGCTTGTGTTTAGAATCGGCCAGCTTATGGATGGTCTGATGCAACTGGTCGATGGAATAAGGCAGGCACATCTCTACCTCCGCCAAACCCTGGGTAATCGCTCTGGCATGACGCTGGCAGGTATCATATCCACAGGCACCACAATCGAGATGGTCCTGCTTTGAAAATTTTCCCATGCGATGAAGCACCTTCGTAATCTCATCATCAGAAGGATTAGCAATCCGCTGATCGTCGGGAACAAAACTTCGGCTCAGGTCCAGTCCCTCCGGAATTTCAACAGGCTCATGCTTATCCTCCATTCCCTCCAGCCGGTCGTGCAGGTAATTCAGGACCATTTTCCGACGCACAAATTTCTTCCCGTTGGGGGAGGTTCCCGGTCCCATTATACAGCCTTCGCAGCATAACAATTCCAGCTGCATGGAGCCCAGGTGCCCGTCGGCATACTCACGGATAGCCTCCTGGAAGTGAACGCGCCCTTCGGCTACAATCACCCGCTGATCCACGTGGTTACCTTCCAGGGCCATGGACTGCAACAGTCCGCGGCTCACCGGGAATCCGGCACCTTTCATGGCAAGGGGGGGCGTGAAAGAGGCCTCTTCAACATTGGAAGGTCTGATCCTCTTTCCGGTGAATAACTGTCTTAACTCGGCAAAAGTGATCACCACATCCACCTCGTCCGACTCATCTTTCTTGGCAATGCAGGGCCCTATAAAAACAAGCTTCGGATCCGCCCCAATGGTTTCCCTGATAAATCGTGCAGTGGCAACCATGGGTGAAACAACAGGAGTAAGAGAGGATACAAGATCGGGGTGATATTTCTCCACGAAAGAGACGATGGCCGGACAGTCGGAATTAATATATCCCTTGCCGGGCTGGCTATTAATCAGTTCTTCATATTCCCGGGCTACCAGGTCGGCACCCATCCCCACTTCGTACACCTCCTGGAACCCCAATTTCTTGAGCATCCCCACAAAAACCCCGGGTTTCCCGGCTTCTTCAAACTCGGCGACAAAACTTGGTGCAAGTAAGGCATATACCGGGCTTCCCGATTCAAATAATTGCTTTACCAGGTCGATAGAACGTAAGTAGACTTTTGCGCCCTGCTTGCAAACAATGGTGCAATTCCCACAGGCAATGCAGCGATCGGCCAGGACTTCCGCCTGTCCATCGATGATGCGGATGGCCTTAACCGGGCATTCCCTCACACAGGTGTAGCAAACCCTGCATAGGTCCTTTACGGTATAAACCAGGTTTCTTCTTTCTTTCTGCCCCATTTATTTTAGTACTTCTCGTAATGTATAGGTCGTATAAAGCAAATTGCGGCTCATTTCTCCACCGGGCTCTCCAAGGAACTCTTTATAGATGCGCTGTACGATCGGACTCAAATGAGCGGCCTGGATTTCGGCCCCGTTATCCATGTCATAGATCGCCTTTGAACGGGATCTGACCAGGGCCTCATTTACCGGAAGGGGTTGTCCACCTCCATTGGCACAACCACCCGGACAGGCCATTACCTCCAGCAGATCGATCTGTTTTTTGCCGGCAATAATATCTTTGACCAGCGATACGGCATTGGCCAGTCCACTCACGGAGGCAATCTTCACCTCCCGCATTCCTGCCTTCACAGTCATCTCCCTGTAGGGCTTATTGATCCTGAAACGGTGCAGCTTGGAGGCAGGAATATCCTTCCCTGTCAGTTGCTGATGCAGGGAACGCCATGTCGCCTCCATCTCGCCACCGGCAACTCCTGTAAGATTTCCGGCTGTCCCGCATGCCGGGAAAGGCATCGAGCACGCCATATCTTCAAGGTGATCCAGGTCCAGTCCGCTGAGCCGGATCAACCTGGCCAGTTCACGGGCGGTAATTACATAATCAATAACCGGGATTCCCGATTGAGTCATCTCAACCCTGCGGGCCTCGCTCTTGGCAGCCGTACAGGACGAAATTACAACCGAAACAATTTCTTTGTCACTGGTTTCGATGACACCCGGGAGCCATTTCTTAATCAGGCTTCCAAGGAGCTGTTGTGGCGATTTCAGAGGAGAAAGGGCCGGAATCAGTTCAGGATAGTATTGTTCCACATACTGAACCCAGGCCGGGCAGGAACTGCTAATCAAAGGAAGAACAGCTCCCTCTCTTTTCCTGCGCTGGAATACAGCAGCCTGCTCCATAATCATCACATCTGCCCCCAGGGAGGTTTCCAGTACATGATCGAAGCCATATCTGAGAAGTACGGTTCGGATAACCCCACTCAAGTCGGTTCCTGGCTTATAACCCAGCATCTCTGCCACAGAAACGGCGACGGCCGGACTATACTGGGCAATTACAAGTTTGCCGGGAGAGTGCAGATGTTGCTCAAGATCAGGGAATTGGACGTGCTCTATAAGTGCACCGGTTGGACAGGCAATCAGGCACTGTCCGCATGCCGTACAGTTGGAGAAATTCAATGGTTTCCCAAGGGTGGTGGAGATATGAAGCTCATTTCCCCGATGGGCAAAATCCAGGGCAGAAGTCGCCATCATCTCCTCGCAGATTCTCACACATCTTCCACATAGGATACACTTGGCCGGGTCCCTGATAATGGCCGGACTGGAACGGTCTATTTTATATGGACTCTTTTTACCCGGAATGCGTCGCTCCCTGATATTCAGATCCTCGGCGAGGGATTGTAATTCACAGGAGCCATTGCGCTCGCAATAAAGGCAGTCGTCGGGATGATTGGAAAGTAAGAGTTCGACGTTGGTTTTCCGTGCCTTGAGCACCCTTGGTGAGTGGGTGCTGACCTTCAGTGACTCGTCTATGGGAAAGGAGCAGGCCGGAATCAGGTTCTCCCGTCCTTCAACCTCAACCACACACATCCGGCATGCACCGGTGGGACTGAGATCTTTCATGCTACAGATGGTGGGAACATGAATGCCGTTTCGATTCAGGGCAGAAAGAATGGTCTCCCCTTTCTCTGCTTCAATCTGCCTGCCGTTTACCTCCAGAAAAATCGCCATGCTCCTCCTATTTAAAATAAACTGCAGTGAATTTACATACCTCGTAACAGATTCCGCACCCTATGCACTTCTCCTGCACGATAAAATAAGGATGGGTGGGTGTTCCGATAATAGCTTCGGCCGGACAACGTTTGGCGCAGATGGAACAACCGGTGCACATATCCACATCGATGAACCAGCTTCTTAGCTCGCTGCAGGTATTTGATGCGCACTTCCGGTCAAAAATATGTTCCTCATACTCCTTTCTGAAATATTTTAGTGTGCTCATTACAGGATTTGGCGCAGTCTGGCCCAATCCGCAGAGAGATGTATCCTTCATCACAGCAGCCAGGTTCTCCAGTTGCATAACCCCCTTGAAACGCTCCAGGGTAGTCTGTCCCTCATTATCAGCTGGTTTTCGGGTTATCCCTCCCAGAATTTCTGACATCCGCCGGGTCCCCTCCCTGCAAGGAATACACTTCCCACAACTTTGTTTCTCGACATACTCCATGAAATACCTGACCGTATTCACCACACAGGTCTTGTCATCCATCACCAGCACTCCTCCCGAACCCATGATCAGTCCCACCTCCTTCAGATTCTCATAGGATACAGGAATATCCATATGTTCCAGCGGAACCATGCAACCAAGAGGGCCTCCTACATGAATAGCCTTCAGTTTACGACCCTTCTTTACCCCACCAATAATTTCATTTACTATGGTATCAAAGGTGGTACCCATGGGCACCTCCACCAATCCTGATATACGGGCACGGCCCGATATGCTGAAGATCTTTGTCCCGGAACACTCTTCTAATCCAATCCCCCTGAACCACTCCGGTCCCTTTTTGATAATCGCCGGAAGATTGGCAAGGGTTTCCACATTGTTCACCACTGTTGGACGCCCAAGGTATCCTGATCGGGATGGGTAAGGCGGCTTGGAAGCTGGCATACCCCGCCGGCCCTCAAGGCTGGCGATCAGGGCAGTCTCTTCCCCACATACAAATGCACCCGGTCCTTTTCGGAGGGAAATTTGCAAATTGTAACCACTATCCAGGATGTTATCCCCCAGCAGTCCCATTTTTCGAAGCTCCAGTATGGCTCTGGTAATTCGATCAATGGCATCCTTGTATTCACTCCTGATGTATATATATGCTCTGTTAGATCCTATGGCATAGGCTGCAATAGAGATTCCTTCAAGCAACTGAAATGGATTCCCCTCCATGAGGGTTCTGTCCATGAAAGCCCCCGGATCGCTCTCTTCTGCATTACAGATAAGATACTTCTGGTCGGAAGAAGTTTCAAAAGCAGATTTCCACTTTTCCCCGGTGGGATACCCGCCGCCCGACCTCCCCCGTAATCCACTCTTAATCACCAGATCACATACCTCGGTGAAGGTCCTGCTCCTGATGGTTTCCAAAAATGCGCTGTATCCACCCCTGGCTACATATTCGGCAAAAGAGAAGGGATCGATAATGCCACAATCTTCCAAAACCACCCTGTTCTGAAGGGCGAAAAAAGGAATCTCATCCAGGAAGGGCACTTCCGGCCAGAACTCCTGCCCCTCCCTTCGAAGTTGTCCGATAAGACTTTTTTCGGGAATCACATGATGAAAGAGATCGTCCAACAGGGACGGAACCTTGTCGGCTGTAACCCTGCTGAAAAAAAGACGGGTTTTGCCTGGCATCTGAATGGCTACCACAGGCTCTTCTGAGCTCAGTCCAATGCTTCCCGATTCACAAAGTTCAATATCCAGGGAGCGCTCAGCCACATAATGTTCGATGGCCCTGGTAGTCTCAATGGATCCTGCAACAACACCAGATATGGAACTATTAACCATCACCAGCGGCTTCAGGATCTTTTCTCTATTAAGCAGGGAAATCTGGTTCAACTCATCCTTGGAAAGATCCAAATCAATTCCCTGGGCCAGTTTTATCAGAAAATCTCTATCTGGAAGCATCTTTCTGATATTTTTTGATGATGGCCCGAACCTCCTTTACCCCGACGCCGGAATAGTATTTTCCATTGATAGCCATGACAGGCGATTGTCCGCAGGCTCCAATGCACGACTGCACCTCCAGACTGAATAAACGGTCCCTTGTGGTTTGACCATCCTTGATCTCCAGCATTTTTGTGATCTCCGCAAGTAATTCACCCGAGCCTCCCATGTGGCAGGATGAGCCATTACAAAGGGTGATATGGTGCTCTCCCCTGGGAGAAAACGTAAACTGGTTATAAAAAGTGGCCAGGCCATATACCTTACTGGCCGGAAGAGAGAGGTGCTCTCCTATCCGGGCAACTGCTGTTTCCGAGATATAGCCAAATTCATCCTGAATGGCCTGAAGGAGTGGTATTAATGCATTCCTTTTAATCTGGGGGAACCGCTCCAGAATTTCATTTATTTGCGTTGTTTCTGTCATATCTTCACAGATCGATCAAAGATATTCATTATGTTTGTTATTTGAAAAACAGTAATCTATTTGAAGCGAATATAAATTAGGATCAGCAAGAGTGATTTTATTAACTTTGAAAACAATCAGATGGCACTGGCAAGAAAAGAGATAAAGATCTGCATGGGAAGCTCCTGCTTCAGCCGCGGAAACCGGCAAACCCTGCAGGTAATCCAGCAATACCTGAAGGATCATCACCTGGAACGTGATGTAATTCTGAAGGGAGCCCATTGCTTTGGAGAATGCAATGACGGACCACTCGTGAAAATCGGACCTAAGCTCTACGAACATGTTTCCAGCGATAGCATACTGGATATCCTGGAAGAAGAACTTGGTGCTATGAAAGAAGGATGATAATGGAAGCCCTGTTAAAGATCAATAATGATAAATGCATCGCCTGCTATGCCTGTGTAAGGGCATGCCCTGTGAAAGCGATCCGCGTCACCAACGAAAAGGTGAAGCCTGAAATTATTCCCCAGCGATGCATTGGATGTGGGAGCTGTGCTGCAGCATGCGGACCTGATGCTGTTGAAATCCGCGACTCAAAGAAGGAGTTGTACGAGCTTCTGAAACAGGATAAAAAGGTGGTTGCCCTGGTGGATCCATCCATAGCGGGAGAATTTCCCGATATCTCGGATTACAGGAAATTCGTACGAATGCTCAGAGTCCTGGGATTCAGCAAGGTGCATGAAGTGGCTTTCGGAGTGGACCTGGTGGCCCGTGCCTATAAGGAACTATTCAGCAAACACAGGGGAAAGTACTACATCATGTCCAACGACCCTGTCACTGTTTCTTACATAGAAAAATACAAATCCACCCTGATACCTAACCTGGCCCCTATCCTGCCACCTGTAGCGGTAAGCGCCAAGGTGGTCCATCAGCTTGAGAAAGAGGACACCTGCAAGGTCTACATCAGTCCCCTCATAGCAAGCAAGGATGAAATCCGCAGGTTTGAAGGCGAGAGCCGGGTTGACCTGGCCATTACTTTCGTAGAGCTAAGAGAAATGTTCACGGATGCAGACATTCATGAAACCGACCTGGAGTACAGTGATTTTGACGCCCCTCTTGGATATAAAGGCTCCTTTTTCCCCGTAGCAAACGGGATTCTGCAGGCTGCTGGCATTAATGAAGAGCTACACAGGTCTCCTGTACTCACCATTGAGGGAGAGAGCATACTGGAAGCCATTGAAGAATTCGAAGAGCATATAGGAACCATTAAACGTCATTTCAACCTCTTCTACAAAGAATTTCTGATGGGTCGCGGCACCAGTATGGGAGGAAAGCGCTGGCTTAGGCGCAGCCAGCTGGTTAAATATGTGACCCGACGACTGAAAACGCTTGACCTGGTTCTTTGGGAAAAGAGTATGGAACAGTTTGCCTCACTGGAAATAAAAAGGAAGTTCAAAGCCAACGACCAAAAGCTTGCCCTCCCGGATCCAACCATCATCAAGGAGATTCTGAATGAAATTGACCAGGAAGGAACAAGAGATGTGGGCTGTGGAGCCTGTGGCTATTCGAACTGCACCGATTTCGCAACAGCCATTGCACAGGGACTTGCAATCCCGGAGATGTGTAACACCTTTGCAAAAAGAAACCGGCAGGACCATATCCAATCATTGAAAGTCACAAACGAAAAACTTGCCCTCGCACAGGAAGCCCTCAAGGAGTCTGAGCAGGCTGCCCAGAAGGAGAAAGAAGCTGCCAGGGAAGCCACCGAAATTGTGAGGCGCATGCTGCACAAACTCCCCTCCATGGTTGTAATCTGCGATCAGAACCTGAAAATTCTTCAGACCAACAACAGCTTTATAGAGATGCTGGGTGAAGATGCGCGGGAAATTAATGAAGTCATACCCGGACTGGCAGGGGCCGACCTGAAGACCCTTCTTCCCTATGGATTTTACAATCTCTTCACCTATGTGCTTACCAATCATGAATCTATTACGAACAGGGACATCATTCATGACGGTAAAATACTGAATGTTAGCATATTCCAAATAGAAAAGGAGAAAATTGTAGGGGCAGTTATCAGGGACATGTCGGCGCCGGAAGTGCAAAAAGAAGAGGTAGTCAAACGGCTCACCGAGGTGATTGATAACAACCTCAGCCTGGTGCAGCAGATC
The DNA here is from genome assembly GCA_964601975.1 of uncultured Bacteroides sp. GTDB lineage: Bacteria > Bacteroidota > Bacteroidia > Bacteroidales. The sequence continues at coordinate 22,194 of CAZRPW010000028.1, read as the reverse complement.
GCTTTCGTGCTGGGAGAGGGAGCTGCAGAAACAGAGCGAATGCTCAGCTCCATCATCGATTCTTACAACCAGGGAAAGGGCCTGAATAAACCATGAACGGAAAGTTCTACATAGAAGTGTCATGCGACCAGCGCAATTATGGCAAGGAAAGGATCTGTGGAGATGTATTCCTCAGCCGGAAAGTAAAGGAGGAAAACCGCACCATTGCAGTTCTTTCTGATGGGATGGGCCACGGGGTAAAAGCCAATGTACTGGCTACCCTGACGGCTACCATGGCACTGAATTTCTCACGTGAGCATAAGGCTGCTGACAAGATTGCCGATATCATTATGAATACCCTCCCGGTATGCAGCGAACGGCAAATGAGTTACTCCACTTTTACGATAGTTGACATTGAGCATAACGGTATGACTACCATTTTGGAGTATGACAATCCGCAAACCATCATCCTGAGGAATAACAAACCCTTTGATCCGGGCTGGAAGAAACTGGTTATGGAGAGTGAAAGAAATAAAGGCAAAGAGATTCTCTCCTGTCAGTTCGAACCCCGCAAAGAGGACCGGATCCTCTTCTGCAGCGACGGGATAGCCCAGTCTGGGCTTGGAACGGACAAGTATCCCCTGGGCTGGGGTAGAGATAACACCCGGGACTATGCCATGAAGCTTTTAAAAAACAGCCCTAAAATCTCCGCCTCCAAACTTGCAGAAAAAATTGTGGCCATGGCCCATCGGAACGACGGATACAATTCCAGGGATGATACCAGCTGCGCAGCTATATATTTCAGAGAACCCAGGAAACTCCTTGTAATTACAGGCCCTCCTTATGAAGAAGAAAGAGACGGTCAGCTGGGCGACGCAGTCAGAAAATTCAAGGGGAAAAAAGTGGTTTGCGGAGCCACTACGGCCGACATCATTGCCCGTGAGCTGGGGGTTGAAATCGAAGATAACCTGATATTTGAAGACCCTGAACTTCCACCCGTCTCAAATATGGAGGGAATTGACCTGGTAACCGAAGGGATACTTACCATTACCAAGGTAACCAGGATTCTGAAAGACTACTCTTCCTACACGCCTGGGAAAGGACCGGCCGACCGCATCGTTAAGCTCCTGAAGCAGAGCGACGAAATCCAATTCATAATTGGAACGCGCATTAACATTGCCCACCAGGACCCAAACCTCCCGGTGGAACTGGAGATGCGACGAACGGTGATTAAAAGAATGGCCAGATTATTGGAGGAAAAATTCCTGAAAGAGGTGAGCATCCGTTACATATAACAAACATTCTTGGCACGCTTATTGACATTATGCCTAGACCAATCCGCCAGGAGGCGGACTGACAGATTGACTGACAATAGGAGAGAAGAATATGGAAGGGATAAAAAACAGATTAGATAATTTAATGATACCCATCGACGAAGAAACTGAATATATACCATTGCTATCGGAGGAGGAAGAGGATGACCTCAAAAAAATGAACATTCCGGACGTACTCCCCATACTGCCGCTAAGAAACACGGTTCTCTTTCCTGGAGTGGTGATTCCCATCACCGTGGGCAGGGAAAAATCTCTTCGCCTGGTGCAGGAAGTATATAAGAAAAATAAAATATTGGGAGCAGTGGCGCAGCGCGACAGCTCCATTGACGATCCCGAACTGCAGGACATGTTTGAGATTGGAACTGTGGCCCAGATTTTGAAAATCCTGGAGATGCCCGACGGGACTACCTCAGTAATTATCCAGGGTCGGAAACGTTTCAAAATCAATGATCTATTTACCGAGAAGCCTTACCATGTGGCAAGGATTACTCCCCTGGAAGATGCAGATAACGAACCTGCGGCAGAATCCAAGGCTGTGGCTGCAGCCCTGAAGGAGCTGGCCATCAAAATCATTAAGTTCTCGTCTAACATCCCCAGCGAAGCCACTTTTGCCATAAAAAACATCGAGAGTCCGTCATTCCTGGTGAATTTCCTTGCATCCAACAGTGAGATGTCGCTCAAAGAAAAACAGGATTTACTTGAAAACAATTCTGTTTCAAAAAGGGGCTTTGCCCTGCTCGAACACCTGTCGAAGGAGTCCCAAATGCTGGAACTTAAAAACGACATCCAATCCAAGGTCAAAAACGATCTTGATCAGCAGCAACGTGAATTCCTCCTTCATCAGCAGATGAAAACCATCCAGGATGAACTTGGAGGCTCACCCCAGGACCAGGAGCTTATCGACTTCAGGGAGAAGGGGAAAAAGAAAAAGTGGAGCAAAGAAGTGGCTGCTTCCTTTGAAAAGGAACTTGACAAACTCATGCGCCTCAACCCGGCAACCGGAGAATACTCGGTGCAGGTAAACTACCTTCAGACGCTCGTTGAGCTTCCCTGGAACGAATTCACAAAGGACAACTTCAACCTTAAAAGGGCCAGCAAGATTCTTGACAAAGACCACTTCGGACTTGAGAAAATCAAGGACCGGATTCTGGAACACCTGGCTGTTCTGAAGCTGAAAGGAGATCTGAAATCTCCAATTCTCTGCCTCGTAGGACCTCCGGGAGTGGGTAAAACATCCCTGGGTAAATCCATTGCAAGAGCATTGAACCGGAAGTATGTCAGAATGTCACTTGGAGGACTCCACGATGAAGCCGAAATCAGGGGACACCGAAAAACCTACATTGGGGCCATGCCGGGCAGAATCATCCAGAATCTGAAAAAGGTCAAATCCTCCAATCCGGTATTTGTGCTTGACGAAATCGATAAGGTGGGCAGGGACGCACATGGGAACCCCGCATCGGCCCTGCTGGAAGTGCTCGATCCTGAACAAAACAGCACTTTTCATGACAACTTCCTGGAACTGGACTTTGACCTTTCGGGTGTCATGTTCATCGCCACGGCAAATACCACTTCGACCATCAACCCGGCCCTGCTCGACCGAATGGAGGTCATCGATCTTTCGGGATACATCGTCGAGGAGAAGATACAAATTGCCCGCCGACACTTGCTCCCCAAGCAGCTTGAAAACCATGGGGTCGATAAAAAGCAGCTCTCACTGCCCACAAAAACACTGGCTTATATTATTGAAAGCTATACCCGTGAATCGGGCGTAAGGCAACTCGACAAGCAGATTGCGAAGATCATCAGGGTTACAGCCAAACACATTGCCTTCGAAGACAAATTTGAAAAGAACATAAACAGGGAGCGAGTACAGGAGATTCTTGGACCTCCGAGGTTCATCCATGATAAATATGATGGAAACCAACATGCAGGTGTTGTAACCGGGCTTGCCTGGACAGCCGCTGGTGGGGAAATCCTTTTCATTGAAAGCTCACTGAGCCAGGGTGAGGGTAAGCTTACCCTCACAGGGAACCTGGGCGATGTGATGAAAGAATCGGCCGTTCTGGCCCTTGAATTCCTGAAATCCCATGCAGCTGATTTTGGCCTTGACGCAGCCATTTTTAAGAAGTACAATGTACACGTGCACGTGCCAGAGGGCGCGATCCCCAAAGACGGCCCGTCTGCCGGAGTTGCCATGATGACTTCAATTACCTCGGCATTTACACAGCGTAAAGTAAGAGATCACCTTGCCATGACCGGCGAAATCACACTCAGGGGAAAAGTTCTGCCGGTTGGAGGTATTAAAGAGAAAATCCTGGCTGCAAAAAGAGCCGGAATCACAGATATTGCCATCTCGACCGAGAATAGGAAGGATGTTGAAGAAATCAACGAAATATACCGTAAGGGTCTAACTTTCAGATACGTTAGTGAAATTTCTGAGCTGATGGAATTTGCTTTGCTCAAGGAAAAAGTGGACAAAGCAATAAAACTGGACTAAGACTCCTGGATTAGCAGATTAACAATTTTGCAGTTTCAGTTCCCTTTGCCTTTTTAATCCTTACAAAATAGATTCCGCAGGGGAGCCCTTTGCCTTCAAGTTCCGATACTGAAAATGAATCACCTTCTTGGGCCCGGTACTTATATACCGGCATTCCTTCCATGTTAATTACTTCAATCATCGTCCAGAGTTTTAGTTTGCCAACAATGCTTAGCAGCGTTTTGTGGGAACTAAAATAGACAGTGAATCAGTGAAAATAAAGAGAAAAATGACTTATTGTGTGAACAATGCCTCCTGGTTTGTGAAACCCGTGAATTTACGGATGAAGCAAATTCACGAAAAGCTTGCCTCAAGCATCCTTATCTTCTGTGAAGGAATCTTTACAGAGCAAGTGGAGTTATTGTATTCAAGAATACACAGACTATTTTTACGATCCACCCTGGCCAGGTACTTCAGGTTAACCAGGTAGGAACGACTTACCCGGAAGAAGGACCCCGATCTTAAAAGATCCTCAATGGCCCCCAGATTCTGGGTGGTAATCTCACTGCTCCCGCCTGAAAGTTGCAGGTGGGTATAATTTCCATCAGCCTTGCAAAATACAATCTCAGTGGGGTTAATCAGAATATACCCCGAACGTGTATTCAGCTTTATCTTGCTGGTTCCGTTCCCTTTCAGGACCTCTATCAATTCAGAAAGATTCAGGCCTTCTTTCCTGCTTTTTTTACTTCGGAAACGGGCGATTGCATTGAAAAGTTCATCCTGCCTTATGGGCTTCATTAAATAATCAAAGACAGAATTCCGGATGGCCTGAATGGCATAGTGGTCAAAAGCAGTAACAAAAATAATACCCGGCTCAAGACCGTCTTGCTTCACCTGCTCGATGAAATTAAAGCCATCTTTACCCGGCATTTGAATATCAAGGAGAACCAGGTCAGGTTCCTCCTCCTTCAATAGAGTAAGGGCTTCGTCAACGTTACTGGCCAGGCCAACGACCTTCAATCCATTCTCCTCCTGGAGAATGAATTTCAGCAACTCTCTCGCCTCAGGTTCGTCGTCGACGATCAGGATTCTAAGCAGCTCTTCCACGGTTGGCAATAGGGTTAATCTCTCTGGGATGCAAGTTATAAAAAATGGCGAAGGACAAAAAACGCACCCACCAGAACATGGATATTCACTTTTTTTTGTAATCTTCATGCTCAATATGCCCTTTAAATAAGCGTGGCAAATTTCTCCAACCATAGAACAACGTCCAAATTTGGGACCCTTCCGGTCTTCATGGTCACCATCTCAACCATCCTTGGAGCCATCCTCTTTCTCCGTTTTGGTTACGCTGTGGGTCATCAGGGCTTTCTGGGTGCATTGGGCATCATCCTGCTGGGACACATGGTCACCATCCCCACAGCCATGGCCGTGGCTGAAATCGCCACAAACCAAAAAGTGCAGGGAGGTGGAGCCTACTTCATCATTTCGCGTTCTTTCGGACTCAATATAGGATCAGCCATCGGGATAACCCTATTCCTGAGCCAGGCGATCAGTGTTGCATTCTACGTCATAGCCTTTTCAGAAGCATTCGATCCCCTGATACGCTTCCTTCACTACGAGATCAACACGCCATTGATAGACAAAAGATGGATAGGTATTTTCAGCATGAGCTTCCTGGGAGTGCTGATCCTTACCCGGGGTGCCAATATAGGAATGAAGGCCCTTTACCTGGTGGTAGCTCTCCTATTCACCTCTTTGCTCTTTTTCTTCCTGGGAAAACCAACCGACCCGGAATACGAATTTGTACTCAATGAGCACATCCGTAATCCTGACAGCTTTTTTTATGTTTTTACGATCATTTTCCCGGCATTTACAGGACTGGTGGCTGGACTGGGCCTTTCGGGTGATCTGATTAATCCCAGCAAATCGATTCCCCGGGGAACCCTCTGGGCTACCATGGGAGGCTTCGTGGTTTATATCCTTGTTGCTTACAAACTGGCCGCCAGCGCTTCGCCCCAGGAACTGGCCTCGGACCAGATGATCATGCAGAAAATCTCGATGTGGGGCCCCATCATTCCAATAGGACTGGCTGCAGCTTCTCTTTCCTCAGCCCTGGGATCGATCATGGTGGCTCCCAGGACCCTTCAGTCCATGGGATATGATGCTGTATTTCCAGGCGCTAAGCTGAACCGGTGGCTCTCAAAGGGTAAAGAAAAGGATAATGAACCCACCAATGCCGGGCTGGTAAGCATCATCATCGCATTTGTTTTTGTGGCCTTTGGGGACATCGATTTTGTGGCGCAGATTATCTCCATGTTCTTCATGGTTACCTATGGTATTATCTGCCTGATCTCCCTGCTGGAGCATTTTGCAGCCGACCCCTCATACAGGCCTACCTTCAAATCCCGCTGGTACCTCTCCCTTGTGGGTGCCGTCACATCCTTCTGGCTCATGTTCAAAATGAACGCACCCTATGCCCTGCTCTCTTTGATCATAATGGCAGGCATTTATGTGACGGTATCGGGCTATAACCGAAAGGAAAAAGGGCTGGCCAACCTCTTCAGGGGGGTGGTATTCCAGTTAAGCAGGCAGTTACAAATCCTGGCGCAGCGAGCCGACAGGGAGGACCTGAACGAACACTGGAGACCGTTTACCATTTGTGTTTCCCAGGACACTTTCATGCGACGCAGTGCCTTTGACATGCTACGCTGGATATCACTGAAATATGGCTTTGGCACCTATATTCATTATATAAAGGGCTTCCTGACTGAAAAGACAAACCTGGAATCGAGGGCCATCCTTAATAAACTGATCCACCTGGCTGCTGGCAGTAAAAACCGGGTTTACCTTGATACCATTATCAGTCCTTCTTACACCTCGGCCATCGCCCAGGTGATACAGCTTTCAGGAATTTCGGGCAAGGGAAACAACATGATTCTCTTCGAATTCTCGCAGAGTCAGCCCGAATCACTCCAGGAAGCATTGAATACCCACGACATCCTTTATGCCACCGGCTTTGACCTCTGCGTACTCAATACCTCCTATAAGGGCTTCGGATACAAAAAACAGATTCACATCTGGATCAAACCGGACGACTATGACAATGCAAACCTGATGATTCTCCTGGGTTACATTATCCTGGGGCACCCCGAATGGAAAGAGGGGATTATCAATATTTATGTACTCCACAGACCTGATGAGGCTGGAAAGAAGCGGGATGAATTGAAGAAGCTAATCAAGCAGGGCAGGCTGCCTATATCCATGGGGAACATCAGCATGGTCAGTTCCCGAGAGGATAAAACAAGCCGTGAAGTGATCGGGGAAACTTCTGTGGATGCCGATCTGACCATTATCGGCTTCAGGCACGAGCAGTTAAAAAACGAAGGATATAAAAACTTCACTGGTTTCGACAAGCTGGGCAACATCCTTTTTGTAAGTGCCAACAAAAAGAAAGAGATAAAGTAAAACACTACCTTTGAAAAAAAATCAGATGCAGAAAACTGCTGTATTCCCGGGTTCATTCGATCCATTTACCGTAGGCCATGAAGACATTGTCCTGAGGGCCCTGGATCTATTTGATGTTATTATCGTGGCCATCGGGATTAACTCCAACAAACAGCCCCTGTTGAAGATCGAAGCCCGGTTGAAGATGATCAACCAGGTTTTTAAATCCTACGAGCAGATAAGGGTCGACTCCTTTGAAGGGCTGACAGTGGATTACTGTAAGAAGGTGAATGCCTCTCACATGCTCAGGGGAATCCGCACTGCCGCAGATTTTGAATATGAAAGGGCCATCGCACAGATCAATAAGAAGATGCTTCCCACGGTAGAATCCATCTTCTTACTCACATCGCCCGAACATACACCTGTAAATTCCACCATCATCAGGGATATTATACGAAACCAGGGAGATGCCTCTCAATTTATTCCTGAGGGCATAAATATTTACGACTTTCTCTAATGAAAATCCACTTCTTCAGGATATTTGTGCTGCTTGGACTATGGGGGTGGGTAAATTCGACCTCCCAGGAGGTAACTATTTTTGGGGAGGATCCTTCTTACAGTGGAGTAAATATACACTATGCGATTCCTGACCATCCCTACATGGAGAATAGCGGACTTTCCGGCACTATTCCTTGTGATTCTCTTGGCGCCTTCAGACTCAGGCTTGAACCGGATTCGGAATGCATTCTCAGGCTCATGGCAGGTATTTATGAGGCAAGTGTTCATATTGAACCGGGAAAAACCTATGAACTTCTGCTTCCCCCATACCGGGAGGTGGCCTATGCCGAACGAATTTCACCTTATTTTGAACCCCTGCGGATCCCCCTGAAAGTATCCGCCAAGGCGGATGAGCTTAATAACCAGCTCTTTCAATTCGATTCAGTTTTCAATACCCTCAACGAACGGGTGATTTTGGCCCGTCGAAGGGGTACAGAACCCATGGCCGATTCTATGATTGGCCGTTTGGACAGAGAATTTCCCCCGACTTCAGACTGGTTTAATGCCCATGCCCAATACAAAAAAGGAATTCTCAAACTCAATGAAGGCATCACAAAACTGGACCAGATCAGCCAGGACTACCTGGGAAATACAGTAAGAGAAATGCAGCCTGCTTACCAGGAGCTATTTGGCGCCATGTTTAAAGATTTCCTGGTCTATTACAACCGGACCCGGGAAGGGGAAGGTATACGATACCACATCAACCGCACCCATAACCTCGACAGCCTTAGGCACATCATCTCCAGCCACCCTGCTGTCACCAACGATACCATCATTGATCTCATCCTCCTCCAGGAACTCCCATCCTTGTTTTACCGGGGCGATTTCCACAAGGAAGCAATTCTCATCCTTCTTGACTCCATGGAAAGCAATCCTGTTAAAGCGGGATTCGCCTCCTATGCAGGTGCCTTAAGAAAAAAACTGGCGAGCCTGCTGCCAGGCTATCCCCCGCCCGATTTTCGACTGGCCGACACTCATGGGACTTTCTGGTCGCCTGCCGACTTCAAGGGAAAATACACCTACCTCATGTTCTGTACACCTGACCATTACGGCTGCATGATGGAGTATCCCTACCTGGACTCATACCTATCCAAACATTCCGAATATCTGGAGGTGGTATGTATAATGGTGGCCGAAGACCCCGAACAGGTAGCGGCATTTATGGAACGAAATAATTACAACTGGAAAGCACTGTATTACGGGGATGAAAACGAAATCCTGGACAACTTCCTGGTAAAGGCCTTTCCAGCGGCTTATCTCCTGGGGCCTGACGGGAATATGACTATCTCCCCTGCTCCACTGCCCTCGGACGGTTTCGAGCAACAGCTTTTCCGGATCATGCGCTCCCGAGGAGAGATCTGACCTTCAACACATCCAGGATGCTGGCATAAGAGTTTTTCCTGATGAAGGCGGCCTCGCCGGGCTTTACCCAGCGATAGTCTGTGATACCTTCGTCTTCCTGCAGAACCGGATCCTCCATCCCATGATAATGCATTTCGAACCACCGGGTCTCCTTCAGCACCATCTTATCTTTCAGCGCATAGGTATGAAATGTGGAAAGCAGCAGGTCCTTTAATTCAAGTCCGGCAAGGCCACATTCTTCCTCCACCTCCCTCAGGGCAGTACTTTCAAAATCCTCACCCTTCTCCATCTTACCCTTAGGCAGGTCCCACACCCCATTCCGTTGAATGACCAGGAACGCCCCCGAATCATTCATTACGACTCCTCCCCCTGCTTTTATGCATTTAAAGCAGCTTGTGAAAGCCTTCTTTAGCTCATCAAGATCAGGATGGAAAAGATGTAGTTCCTCCACCTGCTCATTTTCAAAGAAGTCATCCAGCAAAACCTGCAGTTCTGCCTCATCTTCGTAGGCGATAGCCAGTGTTCCGGGTCTGACAATACCCCTGGGAGCCTCCGTGTCGAGGTAGGCCACACGATCGTTGAAGAAAACCTTATTCACGTCCACTTAAAAGTTTAAGCTTATCCATAAGCTTTATAATCATATAGATAAGACTTGAAATTATGGCACCATACAACCAGAATGTAAGCTCCGGCACTGCGATCCCACCCGAAACCATCTGAGCCACCAGGTCAAAGATCCAGAAGAGAAGGAAAACAGCCCACAGACCATTTTTCTCTCTTTTCAAAACCTTCATTAAACTGAAGGGATATTTTGCCTTCACAAAATTTCTGAAGGATGGAATAATCGCAGGCGTGTGCGCTGCCCAATCCAGGTAAACCTGTCCGAATTTATTACGCAGAAAAGCCTCTTCCGCATACATAATGCGTTCATAATATACAATGTAGAACAGGATAAATGCAATAATGAACCAGGTATTCTGGGTCAGCATAGCCACACCCAACCACATAAAGAAATTTCCCAGGTACAGGGGGTGTCTTAAAGTTGAGTAAATGCCGGAGGTGTTCAACTCTTCTGCGATCTGACCAGTTTTTGTATTCCGGCCCGAGGTGTTTTTCGGCGTATAACCCACTGTGACCACGCGCACAAATAAACCTAAAAGACTAGTAGACAAACATATATACGGATATGCCTTGAAAATCCAAATATCGGGCTCTGCCACTCTGCCAAGTACCGAGCATACAAAAACAACCAATCCCACTCCTAAAATTATCAAAGGCAGAAAACTTCTGTATTTAAAAAGAAAGTCTCCTTGCTTTTTCAATTCTTCCTGTAAAGCCATATGCTAAAAAATTTCTGCAAGGTACCACTTTATAAAGAAATGATGAAGATCCATTCCAGATAAAGGCTAAGCCTGGGGATCATTCTAATGGATAATTAAAAATTTCATAATTTGTATCCTGGGATTATAAAAACATGGACCTATGAAACTACCAAGATCCTATTACAATCCGCTCTCACTTATTGGATCTGTCCTCGCCTTTGTTTGCGCCCTGATCATATTATTTTTCATGATCAGCAGCTGGCTGTTTGACTTTGGAGGATCTTATGCTGGCATCTTCATATACATTGTTCTGCCGGTATTCCTGGTTGCCGGGCTTATCCTGATTCCTGTGGGCATGTCCCGAAGAAAAAAAAGAATCAGACGGGAAGGTGAAGAAAGTGAAGTTAGCAGGATCATCATTGACCTGAATAAGCAGAGGCACTGGAATTTCATGGGATTATTTATTATCGGAACAGTTTGCTTCCTCCTGCTAACTGGAATAGGCAGCTCCAGGGCTTTTCACTATACCGAAACAAATGAGTTTTGCGGAACACTTTGTCACAGTGTAATGGAACCTGAATATGTGGCTTACCAGCAATCGGCCCACTCGCGGGTAAACTGCGTGGAGTGCCATGTAGGTGAAGGAACAGAATGGTATGTGAGAAGTAAACTTTCCGGTCTGTACCAGGTATATTCAGTGCTGTTCAAAAAATATCCCACCCCTATAGAAACCCCCATTCATAACCTGAGACCTGCGCGGGAAATCTGTGAGGAGTGCCACTGGCCCGAGAAATTCTACTCCTACCGACTGCAAAAACAGATCAACTATCTGGCCGATTCAGCTAATACAGCCTGGCATATTCAACTTAAAATGAAGATTGGCTCGGAACACAGTACCGAAGGGGTAAAGGAAGGGATACACTGGCATATAAACAAAGAGGTGAAAATTGAATATATCTCGTCTTCTGAAAAGAGGGATATGCTGCCATGGGTCAGGTATATCAACCTTAGCTCGGGAGATACGATTATCTACCAGGATGTTTATGAAAGCCTTGATCAGAATACAATCGATTCACTGGAACTAAGAGAAATGGACTGCCTGGACTGTCACAACAGGCCATCTCACCACTTTCTGCCACCCCAGGAATTTACGGATGATTTGATTTCAGCCGGCAGCATTCCTGTAGAATTGCCTGAAATAAAAGCCCTGGCCATGCAGGTATTTAATCAGAACTTCATTAGCCGCGATTCGGGGAAGACGGTAATTGAGTCAGAGCTCCGGAATTTCTATAAGGCAAATTATCCGGGACTTACCCGGCAAAGTCCGGATCTCATCCAACAGGCCACTGAAGGTTTGCTTGCCGGGTATTCAAGGCATATTTTCCCGGAGATGAAAGCAAGCTGGGATGCCTACCCCAATTTCATCGGCCACAGCGAATTTAATGGCTGTTTCAGATGCCACAACGGGAATCATGAAAGTGAGGATGGCCGGATGATTTCGAGGGACTGCAATTTGTGCCATTCCATTCTTGCCCAGGGGGACCAAGAGAATTATGAATCCACTGGTATTGATGAGTCGCTCGAATTCAGGCACCCTGTGGATATTGACCAGGCCTGGAAAGCAATGGCCTGTGCCGATTGCCACAGGTACCTTTACTAGTCCAGCTTTGAGGAAAAGAAATAAAAATCTTCCTACATTTGCGGGATGACAGAAATTGAGAGAAAAACAGCAGTCCACCTCCTGGAAAGTAAGGCGGTAATTCTGCAACCTACAGACCCTTTCACCTGGGCCTCCGGATGGAAGTCTCCCATCTATTGTGACAACCGGGTAACCCTCTCCTACCCGAAGGTAAGGGATTATATCAAGGAGGCTTTTAAGCAGACCATCCTCGACCAGTTTGGTTCGCCGGACCTTATTGCAGGTGTGGCCACAGGAGCCATTGCCCAGGGTGCACTGGTGGCCGATCAGATGCAGCTTCCAATGATCTATGTGCGGGCTGCGGCCAAAGGGCACGGCAGGCAGAATCTTATAGAAGGACGCCTGGAGCCAGGTCAGCGCGTGGTGGTGGTGGAAGACCTGGTAAGCACAGGAGGCAGCTCACTGAAAGCTGTGGAAGCGATCCGGGAGGCAGGCGCAGTGGTTCAAGGCATGGTGGCCATCTTCACCTATGGTTTCCCGGTGGCCGCGGAGGCATTCAAAGAAGCCGGGGTAAAACTTTTTACATTAAGTAATTACAATGTCCTCATCGATATTGCACTGGAAACAGGCTACATCCGTGAGAGCCAGGTAGAAGTACTGGCGAAATGGCGTGAAGAACCATCGGCATGGAAAAGCGCATGAACATGAAGATTGAAAGCAAAATAGGGAAGTCCGCAAACAGCGATGTTAAAATCTATAAATTCATCACAAATTTTCACAATTTCAAAGAGCTGCTACCGGCCGGAAAGGTATCGGGCTGGGAAGCATCGGAAGATAAGTGTAGTTTCAATGTGGACCCCCTGGGGCGCACCGGGCTGATTATAATCGAAAAAGAGCCACACAAACTTATCAAAATGGTCTCCGATCCGGAATACTCAAGCTACCAGTTTAATATCTGGATCCAACTGAAAAAGGTGGCAGAGAACGATACACGGGTAAAGGTCACCATCGAACCCCTGGTCAATAAAATGCTGCTGCCCATGCTCAAACTCCCCCTGAAGAAACTGGCCGATGGGATCATTGACAAAGTGGAAGGCTTCAACTTCTAATTTCCAAGCCCGGCCTGGAAGCTGATCTCCTGAAAGCCATAGGCTTGGGTGAGCCCATTCCTTTCCACGAGAAGTTCACCCAGCTCGCTGAGTCCCCTGATGGTCCCGGTAAAACTTTCTCCCAGCGACCTGAACTCTCCCGGCTGGTTCAACCTAAAAAGATGCTCCAGGTATTGACTTTCCAGTTTTGAGCTCTCCCCGCCTTTTAGCTGCTGGTAGCGTCGCATAAGGGATTCTAATAAAACTTCTGTCACTTCTTTCCTGTTGCTACTTAAACCCTTCTCCAGGGCAACCGAGGAAGCCTCCATTCGGAAATCCGGGAATTCAGTCTGGTTCAGATTTAAACCGATTCCAATAATAGTATGTGAAATATTCATACCCGATATTCCATTCTCGATGAGTATTCCCGCAACTTTCCTTCCCTGTATCAGAATATCGTTGGGCCATTTGATTTGTGCAGACAACTTTAGCCGCTTCAATGTGTCAATAAGTGCAAGAGAAGCAAGCCTTGAAAGCTGAAATTGTCGGGAAGCTGACAAAAATGCAGGGTGCAGAAGCAGGCTCATAAGCAGGTTCTCTCCGGGCATGCTGTGCCAGGCATGCCCCCCTTGCCCTTTGCCAGATCCCTGATAATCAGCAGTTACCACCACCTCCCCCACGTTTGGCTCCTTCTTCAATAATTCTGACAGGTAGCAATTTGTTGAATTGACGGTCTCAAGATGAATCCTTTTTACTGCCATGGTATAGTTTTTGACATATAGAGGCTTACCTCTAAGAGGTATAGTACATAAATGTAACACTTAAAAATAATTACCTTTGTCATTAAAAGAGCCGATGGGTGAAAAAGAAGCACTTAGCGTAGAAGAAAAGAGCCAGATAATCCTGGAAGCGATCCGGGAAAAAAAAGGACACGAAATTGTTACCATCGACCTTTCAGAAGTTATGCACTCCATTTGTGACAGGTTCATTATCTGTCATGGCGAATCCACTACCCAGGTTGGAGCCATTGCAGAATCCATTGCAAAAGAACTTAAAGAAAAGGCTGATATCCGGGCCCATCACATTGAAGGACTTCAGAACAGTCAGTGGGTACTGATTGATCTTTTTGATGTGCTGGTTCATGTATTCCTGGAGGAAAGCAGATCGTTTTACAAACTGGAAGAACTCTGGGCAGATGGAAAAGTGATAAAGGAGAAGGAATAAAATAAAAAATTATGGCTGAAAAGAAAAATAATCCGGGAATGCGTCCGGGAATGCCGGGCAACCGCCCCGGGGGAACCCCGGGTAATAAACCTGGTGGAATGAAACCTAAATTCAACTCCTACTGGATCATAGGCGTAATCCTCCTGGTGATGATCGGACTCCAGTTCCTTAGCTCCAGCGGGGGACTCAAAGAAATTGATTCGAATCGTTTTTTCCATATCCTGAAGCAAGGTGATATCGAAAAACTGGTGATTGTCAACAAGGAAAAGGTTGAGGTTTATATAAAGGCCGACAGGCTTAGCGATGCCACCTATGAAGATATAAAATCACAAAAATCTAACTCTGTACTGGGACAATCGGTTCCACAGTATTTCTTTTCCATAATCAGTCAGGATGTATTTGTCACCCAGCTGAACGAGGTGATGAATACCCTTCCGGATGATAACAAGCCCTCCTATACCACTGTCACCCGCAGAAACTACCTGGGGGAGATTATGCTATGGATAATTCCCTTCCTGCTGATCCTGGGAATCTGGATCTACATGCTTCGCCGCATGGGAGGCGGAGGAGCCGGTGGAGGAAGCAACATCTTCAGTGTTGGAAAGTCCAAAGCCCAGGTATTTGATAAAGAAACCAGTGTGAAGGTGGATTTCAGTGATGTGGCCGGACTGGAAGAGGCCAAGGTGGAGATACGGGAGATTGTTGATTTCCTGAAGAATCCCAAAAAATATACAGAACTGGGTGGTAAAATCCCCAAGGGAGCATTATTGGTAGGACCTCCTGGAACCGGGAAAACGCTGATTGCAAAAGCGGTTGCAGGCGAAGCGCATGTACCCTTCTTCTCCATGTCGGGATCCGACTTTGTGGAAATGTTTGTGGGCGTGGGAGCCTCCCGCGTGCGCGACCTGTTTAAGCAGGCAAAAGAAAAAGCACCCTGTATCATATTCATTGACGAGATCGACGCCGTAGGCCGTGCCAGGGGAAGGAACCCTAATTTCGGATCGAATGATGAAAGAGAGAATACCCTGAACCAGTTGCTCACTGAGATGGATGGTTTCAGCACGAACAGCGGTGTAATCCTGCTGGCAGCCACGAACAGGGCTGATGTACTGGACAAGGCGCTTCTGCGTGCAGGCCGCTTCGACAGGCAGATCCATGTTGAATTGCCCGACCTTAACGAAAGGAGGGCCATCTTCGAGGTACACCTGAAACCCATCAAATCTGATGATTCGGTGGATCTGGAATTCCTGGCCAAGCAAACTCCTGGATTCTCGGGCGCTGATATTGCAAATGTCTGTAATGAATCGGCGCTGATTGCTGCAAGGAAAGATAAGAAGACGGTGGGGAAACAGGACTTCCTGGATGCCATCGACCGGATTATCGGTGGACTTGAAAAGAAAAATAAAATCATTAAGAAGGAGGAAAAGCGGGCCATCGCCTTCCATGAGGCAGGACACGCCACTGTAAGCTGGCTCCTTGAACATGCCAACCCCCTTGTAAAAGTTACAATCGTTCCCCGGGGTGCAGCCCTGGGTGCAGCCTGGTACCTGCCTGAAGAGCGACAGATCACAACCACCGAACAATTGCTTGATGAAATGTGCGCCACCCTGGGCGGACGTGCCTCAGAGGATCTCAACTTTGGAAGGATTTCCACAGGAGCTCTGAACGACCTTGAAAGGGTAACCAAACAGGCCTTCGCCATGACCTCTTACTTCGGCATGAGTGAAAAGATTGGGAACCGAAGTTTTTACGATTCGAGCGGACAGCAGGAATACTCCTTCAACAAGCCCTACAGTGAAAAAACTGCTGAGACTATAGATGAAGAAGTTAAGAAGCTCATCGACATCCAGTACAAACGTGCAAAGGATCTTCTTAAAAAGAACCAGAAAGGACTTGAACAACTTGCTGAGATCCTCCTTGAAAAAGAGGTAATCTTCAGCGACGACCTGGAGAAAATCTTCGGAAAGCGCCCATGGGGTGGCGATGAAGTTCTGCCCGAATCTCCTGCAAAGGCACTTGCGAGCAAAAAAACCGCAAAAAAAGCCGAAGGCGACACAGAGAAGAAGGATAAGCCGGTAACTAAGAAAAAGCCTGATGAGAAGAAACCGGCAACAAAAGGAGAAGCTGACACTAAGGAAAAGCCTGAAAATGGCAAGTGAACAGGTACACATATATTCAGCAGGAACCCCCTACCTGGCGGAGTTGATCCGCCAGATGCTGGCCGAATATGACATACAATCATTCATCATAAACAAGCAGGATTCCTTCTACAAATTTGGAGAGATTGAACTCTATGTTAACCGCGACCAGGTGATCAGTGCCAAGAAACTGATTGCTGAATTCGAAGCCAGGTGAGAGAACTTCTACTACGCACTGCCACAGGTATCGCCCTGGTGCTTGGCTTCACAAGCTCCATCATTCTTGGCCCTACCACTATGCTGGTGATGATGCTGGCGGTTTACGGATTGGGATTTTTGGAGTTGTTACGATTAAAATCCACACCTTTCACCCTGCCTGCTGCCCTGATGGCAGGATCAGGCGCGCTATTAATCATAGGAGTCTATGGGGGATTGCACCTGGGGATGAATCCCCTGTGGCTTTTCCTGCCGGCATCCATATGGGTGGTCGGATTTCTATGGCACCGTCACCTGGGTACAGGCATGCTTATACTATTCTGGCTTACTATACCCCTGTCTTCTTTCCTGGCCACAGGGTGGCTTCCGAAAGGATCCTGGAATTCCATCCTGCCTGTAGCTGTAATTTCACTGGTATGGGTAAACGACACCTTTGCCTATGTGAGTGGCAGTCTTCTGGGAAAGCACCCCATGACTCCAAAACTTTCGCCCGGCAAAACCTGGGAGGGCTTTGTGGGAGGATTGCTTTTCACAATGCTTTCGGGATGGATATTTTTTCACTTCACGGGTCTTCAGACTGCCTTTACATGGATCTCTGCTGGCGCTGTAGCCGGGACCTTCGGGCTTGCAGGTGATCTGTTTGAATCGGGTCTGAAGAGAAAGCATAAGGTGAAGGATAGCGGCAGTCTTCTACCGGGTCATGGAGGGATCCTGGACCGCTTTGATTCGCTTCTTTTCGTTGCACCTGCCATGTTTTTACTAATTTTACTGCTACAGCTTTACACATGATCAGGATTCATAAAGAAGGAAGACTCATTGTTGCCATCACGCTGCTGATGGGATTGGGACTTCTTGCCCTTTCTGCCCTTTGGCTGCCAGCCTGGACACAAAGCCCCATCTTGATTTTATTCATGGGAATTATAATACTGGTCCTGCGTTTTTTCAGAAATCCGGTAAAAAGACCTTTGCTCGATGAAAGTATCGTCACTGCTCCGGCCGATGGAAAAATTGTGGCTATTGAAAAGGTGGAACAGGAAGAATTCCTTGACGGGCCAGCCATCCAGGTTTCCATTTTCATGAGCATCCACGATGTACATATTAACTACTTTCCGGCAGAAGGAAAAGTGTCCTACCTGAAATACCACCCCGGGAAATACCTGCTGGCCCGTCACCCTAAATCGTCCGAGCTTAACGAACGCTTTTCAGTAGGTATAACGACCCCATACGGCCCCCTTTTGGTGAGACAGGTGGCAGGATATGTTGCCAGACGCGTTAAAAATTATGCGGTTCTGAACGGAAGAGCGCAGCAGGGACGAGAAATGGGTTTCATTAAATTCGGTTCGAGACTTGATCTCTTTCTCCCCACCGACGCCATCATCCAGGTAGAATTGAATCAAAGAGTTTCAGGTTGCATCACTTCCATCGCACGTTTCAAATAAAAGACCTGGAGGTATTTTTAACAAGGCGTTAACACCATTTTAGCTCTCTTCCCCCTATATTGCAATCAAATAAAACAACAGAGAAAACATGAAAAAGACATTAGCCATTTTAGCACTTGCACTCTTCATTGGAGGCACCGGTGCCACAGCCATAGCAGCAACAATCGACTCTCCCCAGGCAATCGAACTCAGGGAAGATGATAAAAAGAAAGCTGAAAAGAGCGAAAAGAAAACCGAAGCAACAAAAAAATCAAGTGATTGCTCCAAGACTTGCGAAACTAAAAAAGAATCCGATTGTTCCAAAACATGCGGCGATTCTAAAAAATAGGTCCGTTACATTCAGATTGTGAGTTTTCTGAAAGCTGTTTTCCCCGCTAAGGCGGGGAGAGCAGCTTTTTTTCTTTTGCTACTTTCTCTATCTTTGCAGCCTCAATAGTTTCAGGCATAAATAAAATGAATCAAAATATAATGAAGGTTTCCGAAAATGTAAGTTGGATAGGGGTTCTTGACCGCGAACTCGTAACATTTGACATCGTTATGGAAACCAAATACGGCACCACCTACAACAGTTATTTCATTGATGCTGAAAAGAAAGCGGTGATCGACACTGTGAAAGAAGCATTCTGGCCCGAGTACAGGGAAAAACTTCTGTCGCTTACCGATCCTCCCAGGATCGATTACATAATCTGTAACCATACTGAACCCGACCACTCGGGGTCTCTTGCCCATCTGCTTGAACTGGCCCCCAATGCCACAGTGGTTGGAAGTGGCCAGGCACTCACCTACCTCGGCGAAATGGTTGGGAAACCCTTTAAATCATTAAAGGTGAAGGATGGTGATGTTATAGACCTTGGAAACATGAAGCTGAAAGTTGTAGGAGCACCCAACCTTCATTGGCCCGATTCCATATACACCTACCTTGAAGAGGAAGCGCTTCTCTTTACCTGCGATTCCTTTGGCGCACACTATGCTGATGAGAAGATGTGGGACGACGAAGTGGGCGATTACAGTGAATCTTTCGACTACTATTTTGACGTGATTCTGAAGCCTTACAGTAAGTTTATGCTAAAGGCCATCGACAAAATTAAGACCCTGCCCATCGACATGATTTGTCCGGGTCATGGACCGATTCTCCGTTCTACATGGAAGGAGAAAATCGATCGCTCCGCTGCCATTGCAAAGCATTACATGGAGGATACTGAGAAGAAAAACCGGGTGCTTGTGGCCTATGTCTCAGCCTACGGTTATACAAAGGAGATGGCCACACAGATTGCGGAAGGACTAAAAAGAGGCGGCGATGTGGAGGTTGACCTGCTTGATATTGAAAACATGCTTCTGGGGGAACTGGAAGAACATGTTGTAAAAGCCGACGGAATCCTGGTAGGATCACCCACCATTAACCAGAACACCCTGCTTCCGGTTTATAAACTTTTTTCAGTAATCAATCCCATCAGGGACAAGGGTAAGCCCGCAGCTGCCTTTGGATCCTATGGATGGAGTGGCGAAGCAGTCGGCCT
The DNA here is from genome assembly GCA_964601975.1 of uncultured Bacteroides sp. GTDB lineage: Bacteria > Bacteroidota > Bacteroidia > Bacteroidales. The sequence goes on along the minus strand of CAZRPW010000028.1, from coordinate 2,455 downwards.
CATTGAAAGTCATCTGAAGAATATGAAGCTAAAGATCGTGGCCGATGGGGCAACAGCCCGTTTTCTTCCCGATAGTAAGGAGTCAGACAGCCTTATAAGTTTCGGTGAGAATTTCGCCAGCTTCCTGAGGGAAGAACCAAAATAATGGTAACCGGAATTTGTAATAGCCACACTAGCGCGTCCTTACAAGTTTACTTCGGCCCATCAGATTACCTTCCTCAAACCAGCATATCATATAGATACCCTGGGGGATGGCAGATAATTCTAACTGGTATACCCCGTAACCGGGAACAAGTTCTGTTTCCATCAGCACTCTCCCGGAAAGATCTGTGAGTTCAAGACGACCTTCCCTGCTGCTGCGTTCGCCAAGATTGACATAGGCAATCTCTGAAGCAGGATTCGGATACACAGACAGGGCATAGGCATCCTTTAAATCTTCCTCAACGCCCACCGATGAGACCACGTGGCAGGTGGCGGTCTGCAGTACTTCACCGCTTTCCCGGTCCTGGACAAAAACAATTAAACCCAAATCCTCCTTATCCTCCACATAGGATGCATAATCCCAGGTAAAATTCAGGGTCTGATAGTCGTGCCGTGCCCATCTGCTTCCAAGCAGTTTACCGGCCGGAGTAGGCAACATGTCCAGCACCACATTCCTGAACCTTATGTCCCCGTTCAAACCTGTATAGGCTGTCACTTCCGATTCAATTACAAGGGCATATAACTGTACGCTATTTATAAAGGTATCGGTATTACATACAACCTTCACATCAGCTGTGAAAGAAGTATTTAACCAGTCCATATCAATCGCGATATTGAATTTGGGAATATCCATAGATAATCTAACCAGCTCTTCACTTCCCGGAGAGTTGTCATCGTTTGTAAAATTATAACGCTGCGAAGACAATACCCCTCCATCCAAGACTGCATAGGGAATTTGACCAATACCCAGAGCCCCTCCTCTGGTGGAAGCAGGATCAGGATTATTCTGGTTCATAGGATCTTCCCCGGGATAATTGGTATGATATTGCACATCTACCACATCCCAGAAATTTTCTGTATAAAATTCATCCACAAAACCATCCGCAAAATGTGAGGCCAGGTCTGAAGAATTCGTGAAGTGCTCCAACAAAGATTTCCTTGAACGCTCAACAAAATGTATGTTATCCACTGCAACACCCTGGTTTCCCAGCTGCTGCTGGCCATTACTTGCAAAGGCAATCCTGAACTTCACCTGGGATTTCCCTGCAATCGCATCCAGATCATGAATGGCGGTCACCCAGGATTCATCGGGTTCAAAGCTATCCAGGCCCCATCCAAAGCTACTGCCGCCTGGTTTATTGAGTATTGAACCCGAATTATACCATTCGATTCCTTCGTCAATCATCCCAACTGTTTTCCATCCTTCTGCCGTAACATCCTGGTATTGCAAAACTGCCCCGGTTAGATTGGGGACAAAACTTTTCATTAAATCAATCCTTATAAGGGGACGTTTCATCGCAGAAAAATCAAAGCAGGGACTCTGTATCCACGAATTTTCACTATATCCTGCCACTCCAAAAGGCAAATCGGTATACCAGGCCTTGTCACCATTGGCAGGTTCAAAACCATTAAAATCAGGAATACCCCAGGTCCAGCTTTCATTGCCATTTTCGGAATGAACATTCCATCCACCCTGGCTGCTATTGAAGCGTTCAAGACGACCCGACCTTGGAAGCAAATACGATTGATTTAAGGTAATATCTTTTGTCAGGGAGTTATTGCATCCTTCCTTATTGGATACATACAGTTCGACCTGGTAGGTATCAATAGAGGTAAATGGAAACTGTATGGTATCTTCATCGGGCGACTTCCCCAACTCTCCCAGTATACTCCCTTCGCTGGTTTTAAAACTCCATACAAGGGTATCAATGACGGAGTAGGAAGTTTCAGATTTGTTAATAAATGTAACCTTCTCTCCCCTGGCATAGCAATCGGAAAGCCAGGTGAAATCAACATCAGGTGTGCCTACCAGCACGGTATCAAGCTCATAATAAGCGATGCAGCCATCCGTTGTGGTGGCTGTCAGGTTGATCCGTCGCTGACCGGCTTCGCTATAAAAGTGGGTCGGATCCTGTTCAGTGCTATAGTTCGCCGAGCCACTTCCCTGGTCACCAAAATTCCAGTTCCAGACATCAACCGCATATTTCCCGGTGGTCCGGTTATCAAATTCTACTTCGTCGCCCGCCTCAGAGATACAGCTTGTACTGATTTTAAAACTGACATCGGGAACAAAGAGATTGCTGATCTTCCTGGCGATGCTATCACGACATCCTCCTTCGGTGCTGTATGAATAGAGAATCTCCATGGATCCAAGTTCTACTGCATCATCAGATGGATCATAGTAAAAACCCTTTGACATACTTCCACTTACCCCGTCTCCCGAAAAAGACCATCTCGCCAGGGGATCGGTATT